>NZ_BMEV01000085.1 GCF_014637175.1 Compostibacillus humi
CGAAATCAAACCATTGACGTGTTTGTCAAGAGCGATTGCGGCGGCATTTTCTCTATTTTCGTTAGAACACATCCTTCCAATACTGAGTTTTCATAGAACTTTTGACACTACCAGATTAATAGCAATTACTTTCTGCCATTCCTCTAAGGAAACATCCGGAATTTTTTTCTCTTCACTATTTACTCCTGCATTGTTACAGACGATGTCAATCCGCTGAAATGTATCAAGTGCTTTTTCTATCAATGCTTTCACTTCATCTTGTTTGGTCATATCGGTCCGGTGAAATACTGCCTTTCCACCCCGATTGTTAATCATTTCTACTGTTTCCTGCCCTGCTTCCTTTGAAATATCAGCAACAAGCACTTGGGCACCTTCTTCGCTAAAACGTAAAGCGATTGCTCTTCCGATATCTCCTCCGCCCCCTGTAATGATAGCTACTTTGTTTTTTAATCGCATAAGATCCCCCACTTTCTATGAATCTATCCATTTTATAGCTAGTAGCCAGTTGGCCAATTAGCTAGAAGTCGCTCACTTTTTGCACCGTTTTTGTTACAGGCGTATTCCAATGTCTGGGCTAAAAATTTGCGTGTATCCCGAGGGTCAATGACATCATCAATGAGATACTTACCGGCTGCTTTATAAGGAGAAGCATCAAAACCCCAAAGCTTCAGTAATTTTTCACGTTCTTCTTCTGGATTTTCAGCGTTCTTTAATTGCTGACCATAAACAACGTTAATGCCAACTTCTGGTCCAGTAAAATTAATCTCAGCTGTAGGCCAGGCAACAACAAAGTCAGCTCCCATTGTCGGGCCGCACATATTCCCATAAGCAGCTCCAATACTTTTTCGAATAACAACAGAAATCTTCGGAACCGTTGACTGGGCAAGTGCTTGGTTCCAGACCATAATTTTTGTAGGCATCTTTAATCTCTCAGCTTCACTTGACACACGAAAGCCCGGCGTATCGTGTAAAAAAATGAGCGGTATATGATAGGAATCACATAAGACGATGAAATCGGTAGCCTTATCCGACTCCTTCGTTCCAGCCGCTCCCGCAAACTGCATCGGATTGTTAGCAATAATTCCTACGACTCTGCCATTGATCCGGGCTAAGACGGTAATAATAGCAGGACCATAACTTGGTTTTAGCTCCAAGTACGTACCATCATCGACGATTTGTTTTATTACTTTTTTCATATCATAGGCCCGTTTTTGCCTTGTAGGTACAAGATCAACTACTTCATCTAGGCTTCGATAAGGATCATCCATCGTTTCCCGATAAGGTGGTTCTTCACCGCTATGGAGGGGCATATAGTCTAAAAACTGTTTCAGTTCATCAATGGCCACCTCTTCATTTTCAGCGAAATGTTCCACCTGTCCTGTATGATTAGCATGTACTTGCCAACTACCTAATTCTTCATTCGTCACCTTCTCCCCTGTTGCTATTTCGAGCACACGCGGGCCAGCAACTGCCATCGTTGTTCCTTTTACTTGGGTAACAAAGTCGGAAGATACGGCAGTCCATGTTGGTCCACCAAAACTATCTCCTAAAATCGCTGTCACCATTGGAACTTGGCGATGGTGTAATAAAAGTTCATCTGGAAAAAGCATTTGGCTAATACCATCAGAGCCCATCCCATCCGGCATCCGTAAACCGCCACCTTCCATTAAATTCACTAAAGGAAATCCACGTTTTACGGCAAAGGCATGGGCCGCTTTTGTTTTGCGAAAATAGACCATTCCTTCTGTTGCTGCAAAAACTGTTTTGTCTGCCGCTTGTAAAACAATCGGCCGCCCATTTACTTTTGCAAGCCCCGTAATGACACCATCTCCTGCACTTATTTCTTCACTTCCAGGTTGGTCGGAATGGGCTAGTAAACCTAATTCAAGAAACGTTCCAGGATCAACTAGCTTTTCATTACGTTCTCTAGCAGTATAGTGACCAGACTCATGTTGTCTAGCAATTTTTTCTGGACCGCCTCCAAGTTTAGCTTTTTCCTTTCGCTCCATTAGTTCGTTGATTACGTTTTCCATAGCTTTCTCCCTTATCTCTTTTATTTTCATTTACTATTGATAGTTCGTTTAATGGGTCAATCCCATCCACCATCCTAGGTATTAGTTCTCTTTTAATAACCGTCTCAGCACTTTGCCTGAACTCGTTGCTGGTAAACTATCAAGAAATTCTACTTCACGTGGATACTTGTATGCAGCCATTGTTTCTTTGGACCATGCAATGATTTCATCTTCAGAGATTTTCCCTTTGTATTCTTGTTTTAACACGATAAATGCTTTGACACTTTCGCCACGAACTTCATCTGGAATACCTATGACAGCAACTTGGGAAATAGCTTCATGTTCACTTAATAAAGCTTCTACATCTTCGGGAAAAACACTAAATCCGGATGATTTGATCATTTCTTTTAAACGACCTTTAAAATATAAATATCCATCCTCATCAAGCATTCCAATATCGCCAGTAAACACCCAACCATCTCGCAATGTTTCCGCTGTATCTTCTGGCCGGTTGAGATAACCTTTGAATACTCCAGGGTTTTTAACGACAATTTCTCCTTGTTCTCCAGGAGGTAAATCGGTACCAGTTTCCATATCGACAATACGAATTTCTGTATCATACGTAGCAATACCACAGGAACCATGTTTCACTTTGTCGATTGGCATAATTGTGTCACATGTATGTGTTTCACTTAAACCATAAGACGCTTCAAAAAGTAAACAGCCGTCAGTTACTTTTTCCCAAGCATTTGCCAATTCTTCATCTACTTGCATTCCAAAACTTGTCGCAAAATTTAACTCCAGGGAAGTCAAGTCTCTGTTTTCAATTCCCGGGTATTGTAAGATTGCTGCATTCATTGGTGCAACGGTATATAATTTATTCACTTTATACGTTTCAATCGCTTTAATTGCCGCTTCTGGATCAAAGCGTGTAAGTAAAACACAACTAGAAGCACTGTATATAGGTATATTGACACCCATGACCATTCCCGCAATATGACAAAGTGGTGCCGATGCCAATGTAATATCTTGAGCACCAATTAAATACCCATGGGCAGATGCCGCTGTTTTAAATAATGCATTTCCATACGTAAGCATGGCAGCTTTTGGACGCCCCGTTGTACCAGAAGTAAAAACCATCAAACCGACATCGTCCCAAATATCTACTTTTTCGACCTGTTCAATCGGATTGTTCCCTTCAATAACCGAAAGCATATCGAATGAGTCTTTGATTTCTTGTCTTTTCATATTAAGCTCATCTGGAAGTGGAAGTGTGTTGTTCGTTGATAAAAAATCCGCATAGTGCGTTGTAACAACAAACTGAAGAGATGAAACTTGATGCGTAATATTTGCGACTAGCTGATACAATTCCTGTCCCGTAATGATCACTTGAATGTTAGCCTCGTTAATAAAATATTCTAGCTCAGAGCTTTTGTACATTGGGTTTAGTGGAACAACGATACCACCAATCATTTGAATTGCGTAATGACCAATTAAATATTGTGGACAATTTTGCATAAATAACGCAATCCGATTTCCTTTTCCCATTCCTTTATTTTTGAGAAACTGTGCAAAGCGCATGGATTTTTCTTTTAATTGGTGCCAAGTAATTTCTTTTCCATAAAAATGATACGCAGGCTCATTTGGATAATCCATAGCATTTTGAATTAGATATTCATGTAACGGTTTTTCACCAAGACGGTATTCCAATTCATTGGGAACATCTTTCGGCCAACTTTTATGTAAAAGTGATTTCACCATCTATTCCTCCTTTTATCCTCCAACATAATTCAGGTAAATTAATCATTTTTCTAGAAGCATCCCAGTTTTGTATCATGTCTGATTCATGATAATGATTCTACTTATTTTGTGATTCTTCTCTTATTTTCCGACGTAATATTTTGCCGACACTTGTCTTCGGTAATTCATCTCTAAATTCTATGATTCGTGGTATTTTATATGCAGCCATATTTTTTCGGCAATACGCTATTAGTTCTTCTTCCTTACATGATGCGCCTTCTTTTAAGACAACGACTGCTTTAACTGTTTCTCCACGATAGGAATCAGGCACCCCTACGACGACTGCTTCCTCGATGGCCGGATGCCCATATAAAACTTCCTCCACTTCACGGGGATATACGTTGTAACCACTAGCAATAATAAGATCTTTTTTGCGATCGACAATAAATAAATATCCATCCTCATCCATATAAGCGATATCACCGGTAGATAGCCAACCATCTTGCAATGTTTGTGCTGTTTCTTCTGGCATATTCCAGTAGCCTTTCATTACTTGGGGACCTTTAATGAGAACCTCCCCAATTTCGCCTGGTGCAAGTTCTTTTGTTCCTTCCGCTAGATCCACAATTTTATAATCCGTTCCTGGAACGCCAATTCCGACACTCCCCAGCTTCCGGGTTCCAAAAAATGGATTACAATGCGTAGTTGGCGAAGTTTCGGATAATCCATAGCCTTCTAAAATCGTAGCACCGGTTTGCTTTTCAAAGGATCGTAAAACTTCCTGTGGCATAGGCGCACTACCACTATTACAAATTTTTATACTATCAACTTGGTATTCACTAAGTTTCGGGTGGCTATTTAATGCGATATACATCGTCGGTACACCTGGAAAGGATGTCGGTTGTACATCACGAATTATTTGGAGTACTTCTTCTAAATCAAATCTCGGCAATAAAATACTCATGGCTCCTGTGTAAAGAGAAAGATTCATACAAGATGTCATCCCATATACATGAAACAAAGGAATAACAGTAAGGACACGATCTTCTCCAGGTGTAAGCACATCTTGAAAATATTCGTATTGTTGGATTACATTCGCAACTAAATTCCGATGGGTCAGCATTGCCCCTTTAGAACGTCCAGTCGTTCCACCTGTGTACTGTAAAACCGCCGTATCTTCCACGCTATCAATAGCGACTGGATCAGGGGGGTTGCCTTTTTTAAAAATGTTTCAAAGTCGACTGCTTGATCATGTTTCGCTTCATTTTCTCCCAAACGTACAACAATGACATGTTCGATCTCTGTTTGATCGATAATGGGATGCAATACAGGAAGCAATGGCTCGTAAATTACAATCGTTTTGGAACCGGAATCGATTAAAATATGGGCTAGTTCCTTATCGACAAGCAGTGGATTTACTTGAGCAACCATTCCTCCAGCTAGTAAAATACCATAGTAACTAATGATATATGGGGGACAATTCGGCAACATCAGTGCAACTCGATCGCCCTTTTTCTAGTCCTTGTTCCTGAAGACTAGCAGCGAATGATTGCACCATTTCCCCAAGTTGGTTATACGTTATTTCCTCTCCATAAAAGTAAATAGCTGATTGGTCTCCATAACGATGAATAGCTTCTGTTAACATCTCAGGAAGTGATAGATCGGGTACTTCGATTTCCCGTCTAATATGTTCGGGATAATGATTTAGCCAGGGTTTTCCCACACATGATTCCTCCCTAAGTTTTTTAAACTGCATTTACAAACGAAACATCGTCTCTATCGTTTCATTCGCTACTCCTTTTTTCTGGAGTGCTGGAATAATATTTTCAAAAAGATGAACAGGATGCCAATTTTTCACGAGTTCTGCTACTTCCGTACTCATTTCCGGGTCTCGACCTAACCAATAAATAATCGAATCATGGGACAGCATAATCTGTTTTTCATAGCCCGCTTCTAGTAGCTGTAGCAATGTTTCCACGCGCTCCTCATCCATCGGAGCACCGACTAACTGCTGGATTCCAAACCGATCAAAGCCGATTTTCACGCCCGTTGCTAATGTGTTCTTTTGATATTCGATATCCGTATTTCCACACATATGACCAATAACGATTTTGCTTGGATCAACACCGGCATCAACGAGCATCTTCGCTTGTTCTGGACCCATCGTTCCTTCCTGCGTATGGGTGAGAATCATAATCCCTGTTTCTTGCTGAACACGGGCTGCAATCGTAAAAAACAGCTGTTCATACGGCGTAATTTCATCTTTACTCGTTGCTAATTTAATAACACCTGGCCGAATCCCTGTATTAGCGATTCCTTCCTCTATTTCTGTCATAAACATGTCATATATATCTTTCTCAGCCGTTCCTAATGTGTGACGAAACTTAAAGTATGTTGTTGCACCTTCCCCTTCATAGTAATAACCCGTTGCACATACAATTTGTAGACCAGTAGCTTCGGAAATCTCCTTTAATACTTCCGGATTCCGTCCACACTCATTTGGCGTTGGATCGACAACAGTTTTAACCCCATGTTTCATAACAGCCTTAGCTGCTTCAATACCTTTTCGGACAGCCTCTTCCCGGTTAAATGGACCTAACGTAACATCGCCACTATATCCTGGATAACCGAACAAAAAATGTTCGTGGATTAAAGTTTTTCCCATATCACTTACTGAAATGGGACCAGTTACCGTCTCAATTTGCTCACCCATATTGGCACCTCCTACAATATTTAAAAACTATTTGTACTGACTGACCTTACGTATCACCTTTTTTGTACGTACAATAATATAGTAGATTCTCGAGTTTTTTGGTTAGCTTCACTTCCTACATAATCGTGTAAATGGGTTGTTCTTTAAGGTTCTAAAACAATTTTTCCTGTCGTTTTTCTTTCATGAAAAAGTTGATGTACATGAGCCGCTTCAGCTAATGGATATGTGCCACCGATTGTTAGTTTTAATTTTCCTTGCTGCACATATGTTAAAATTTCTTTGAAACTGTTTCTAAACAAATCCGGCCGTTTCATAATTTGCGGTAAGAAAAAACCTACAACGGCTTGATTCCTCGCCATTAAAGATGCTGGATGGAATTTTGCTTGCTCACCACTAGCCACTCCATAAATAACAAGTCGACCAAAATCTGCTAAACATTTCCGCGTCTGATGAAATATACTTCCGCCAACCATTTCTAGCGCCACATCGACACCTGTACCATTGGTATATTGCTGCACTTCTTGAACCCATGTAGCTTCTGAATAATTAATTAGTTTATCTGCCCCCATCTTTTCAGCTAGCTGAAGCTTTTCTGGCGTGCTTGCAGTTGCAAGAACCTTTCCTGCGCCAAATATTTTCGCCAACTGAACAGCTAATAAACCAACTCCCCCAGACGCAGCATGAACAAGAACAGTTTCACCTTCCTGTAGTTGCCCCATTGTTTTTAAAATATGATATGCACTTTGCCCTTGCACAGGTAGTGCGGCGGCTTCTGCAAAAGACATACCATCAGGAATTGGAATTAACGCCTTCGCATGAACAACTGCATATTCTGCATAACCACCCGCCTCGATCAATGCAACAACACGCATTCCTTTTTCAATACCTTGCACGTTCTCCCCAACACCGGCCACTACACCAGCAACTTCTGATCCGGGAATAAATGGTAATGGTGTAGGAACAACGTATTCACCTTGACGTCTAGCAGTATCAGCATAATTGACACCAACTGCTTTTACTTCAACTAATACATCTTGTTCACCAAGAGATGGTACTTCGGTATCGATCAATTGCAAAACTTCTGGTCCACCATATTCATTCAATTGAATTGCTTTCAATTTGACATTTCCTCCTATATTTTTCTGTTTTACTCATCCTTTTTAATTAGAAATTGGATCAAGGAACTGTTTATCTTTTTTATTTGTTGTTTTATGAAGACTTTGTTTCGTTATGAGGTGAAATATGCGCCTGTAATTGTTCTTTCAATTCTGCTGGGAGTGGTGTTGGCTTCTGATTTTCTTTATCAAAATAAACGACGGTTACTTCTCCCTGGGCAATTAACTCATTGGACTCTTTTTCTAAAATGTCATTTCCTAACGTAAAACTTGTAGTGCCGATTTTTTTGACGGTTGTTTGTACTTCCAACGATTGCCCAAAATATCCTTGTTGAATAAAGTCACATGTTGCCGATGCAAGGACAATCATAAAGTTCTCATCTTTTACATCCATCCCTAATCCTCTTAAAAAGTCTAATCGCGCTTCTTCCATATATGTAAAATAACTAGCATGATTGATATGGCCTAGCATATCTGTTTCATTAATCCGGACTTTAATTTCCATGTTGAATCGCTCCTTTAGCAATCTTTTTCAAGTTATGGCAAGCCTCCTTTTTGTCGAAGAAAATATCGTTTTTGATTGACGGAAGTTGTGATTACACTTGGCTAAATTTCCGAACTATTTTTCCCATGTAAACGATTAGACGATTGCACGTTGATTGGATGCGCTTACATTAAATGAATGTTAATCTTTTAATTGGATCCTTTTGACAATCGCATTGTATGTTCCACATCTCCTTGCTCGTTTCACACGATTAGTGCAAGTCGACAAACATGTTAGAAAAAAATGATTAGCATCTATTCTAATGTAGTTTTATTCAAGGCATGATTTGATATGGGTTTGGATGGAAATATATGTTCATCTATTGAGCGGACCCTGTTGTAAAAAGAACAGGTACACTAAGAATCAAAAAGTTCTCTATCATGATTTATATGCAGTATATAATCACGTTAATACCTACTAGTTAGTATTATCAGAATCTTGTAAATTATTGTAACACATCTTTTTGGAAATGCAAGATGTAAAAATGGATCAAAATAAAGTGAAGTGAGATAATTATGGCGTATTTTATCGCTTGACTTGGAGCTTTGCGGGTATGATTTCCATGCCACATCATTAATTGTTCAAAAGACTTACTTGCCTGGCGCCAAAGGCTAGCATACCCGCTCCTCCAAATAAAGTGCGTTTCTATGTTAGTTCGTGATCATATCAATTTCAAGCTTACACTTGGATCCCATTAGTATTAAATAGTCCAATGAATCATGAATTCGAATATGATTAACTAGTTTTCGTTACATAATAGATAACTCTAACCCCAAGTTATTGTTAGGCTGAGAATACTCTGCCTTTAATAAACTACATTTAATCGTTTTAAACGTTTTAAACGTTGATTCTTTTACTGAATTTTTATAAAGCATTGTTACTTAATACTCGCTTAATAACTAATGCATCAAACGCTTCATCAGTTAGTTGATAATTACATTCACTTCCACAAATAAAATTCACCCCCCATACGATGATGTGAGCTTAACTTGCCGCTTCAACTTTTATAATTCATTTTTAGTTTTTCTTTTCCTGTTAGTTTTAGTTCATTTATTTTTTTAATTTTCCATCAATTAAAACTGCTATATCCCTATATACTTCTTGGAATTTATAGGGTCTCTCACATTCCTGATATCGAGTAGTTATTACTTAATACATATAGTTTCGACCAATGAGTAATGTAGCTTGCTTACAATATCATTCACTGTAATTAGTCTTTACTTTTATAGTCGCAATTTGATTAGCTCTTCTGTTTAGGAGTTAGATTATTTTTAAAAATCTCTTGTGAATTTTCTTCTTGGTCTTCTACATATGATAGATACCCCTCCACTTTTATTGGGATATGCTAGTTTAAAATATCTTAACGATTCTATCCAATTAAGTGTGGCCCATCCAGTTATTTATTTAACTTTGCTAGTTCTTCTTCTATTAATTTTCTTCTTAATATTTTACCAACAGTTGATTTTGGTAACACTTCTCTAAATTCAACAGATGTAGGCACCTTAAAGTGAGCTAATCTTTCACGACAGAAACTAATTAATTCTTGCTCCGTTACTTGAACTGAATCTTCTGTCAATAAAACAAATGCTTTTACTGTTTCCCCTCTGTATGAATCAGGTACACCACAAACAACTGTCTCTTGAACAGATGGATGTTCGTATAAAATTTCTTCTACTTCTCGTGGATAAATATTATAACCACTTGCAATGATAACATCTTTTTTCCGACTGACAATAAAACAGTAGCCATCTTCATCCATATAAGCAATATCTCCTGTATACAGCCAACCGTCTCTTAGAGCTATTTTTGTTTCTTCTTCTCGATTCCAATAACCTAGCATCACTTGGGGACCTTTGACAATTAACTCTCCAGGCTCATTTGTTTTCATTTCTGTTACACCATCAACTAAATCTACAATCTTACAATCAGTACCAGAGATCGGTAGCCCCATACTACCAGGCTTTTGTACACCTTCTACAGGATTACTATGGGTAACCGGTGATGCTTCTGAAAGTCCATAAGCATCAACCAACTTAGCGCCTGTTAAACTTTCAAATTGATTTTTTACTTCAATTGAAAGGGGTGAAGATCCACTAATACATGTGTGAATCGATGATAAATTATAGTTTGATAAATTCTTACTATTATTAACCGCAACGTATATTGTGGGGGTTCCTGGAAACGGGTGTGTCAATAATTTTGTGTAAATACCCCTGTTTCTAGTAGATAGGTTAGCCCTGCTTATTTTAGTTGGTAAAACTTCTATTTTAGGTTAAACACAGAGCCACAGCGGTAGCTGCTTGTCCTTGACCTTGTGCCTTTTCTTAGTTTTTGCTGGTTGGGTTCAGGGACCCGGCCAGCGAGAACTTAGAAAAGGTCGG
>NZ_BMEV01000086.1 GCF_014637175.1 Compostibacillus humi
GGAAAATGTGTTTAGGCGATTACATTTTACCAGAGTTTTGTCACTGTCTCATTTTTTTGTTCAAAAAAATTGGTGCTGGTTTTTACTCACCAACACCAAATATTATAGAGCCATTAAACCTTGTTCTTTGAGCCAGTTGCGGCTAACTTCGGTAATATCTTCATGTTCCACGTCTACCGCATAGTTTAATGTCATCATCGTTTCATTTTCTAAACGGTCCGCTAAGTTATTCAACAGGTCAGCAATGTCAGGATATTGATCAATAACCTCCTGTCTCACAACCGGGGCGCCATTATATGCCGGGAAAAATTGCTTATCATCTTCCAGAATTACTAGATTAAATCCTTTAATTCGCCCATCGGTTGCAAAACCGACGGAAACGTCAACCTGTCCGTCTTTTAATGCGTTATAAAGCAGACCAGAGTCCATCTTCACAACATTTTGAGAAGGGAATTCAAAACCGTAATGGTTCTGTAATCCTTTGATTCCATCATCACGAGCATAGAATTCAGCATTGGATGCAAACGTTAATTTTTTCGGATCATTATTCACATACTCGGCCAAATCCGAAATTGTTGTTATTCCTAATTCTTCAGCTGTTTCCTGTTTCATCATAATGGCATAAGTGTTGTTGAAGTCAGCTTTGTTCAGCCAGGCGATGCCATTTTCCTTATCATTTTCTTTCACTTTTTCATATGCTTTATCCGGGTCTGTTTCTACTTCCTGTTTCTGATAGATTACGAGGCCGGTTCCTGTATACTCCCAGTAAAGATCAATTTGTCCGTTTTCCAAGGCAGAGCGGACAACCGTACTTCCCATATTGCTCGCTTCTTCCACGTCAAACCCATTTTCTGTTAAATAAATCGAAGTAATTTTTGAAAGTATTTGTTGCTCCGTAAACGCTTTTCCGCCAACGGTTACTTTTCCTCTAGCTTCCGAAGAACTGCTTTCACTATCTTCGCCGGAAGGAGTAGAGGTGTCGTTGCTGCCGCAAGCCGCTAAAACCGTTAACAGAATAAGAGCAAATAAAGCAATTGCCAGTTTTTTCATCTAATTTCCTCCTCTTTAATAATTAATCTTTATAAATTCATCTATTAATCTGACTGTAAGATTCCTTTACATTGGTTCCACCTCCCGGGGACAAAAGGTGATAGAAATCTATAAACAAATGAAGGGAATATGAATTAGCTATATTCGGGCGTTCGCCGCAATCCGCGGGGAATTAAAGCTTTTTCAATAAGTGAAAGTATTTTATCGATGACGATGGCAAGAATGATAACCGGAACAGCTCCTGACAGCATAATGCCCGTATCAAACAGCGAAATCCCTGTGAAAATTAAATCACCTAGGCCCCCAGCTCCGATTAAAAAGGCTAAAGCTGCTGTTCCAACGTTAATGACAACTGATGTTCTAATTCCCGCCATAATGGCATACATGGCGTTCGGCAGTTCCACTTTAAAAAAAATCTGTTTGGACGTCATGCCCATCCCTTTTCCTGCTTCGATAATTAGCGGATTTACATTATCAATTCCAGCAACCGTATTCCGAAGAATTGGAAGCAAAGAATTGAACCAAAGGGCAAAAACAGCAGTTTGAAACCCGAGTCCGAAGTAGCTCATCACAAGGGCAAGAATGGCCAGACTGGGAACGGTTTGACCTATATTTGCAAAGTTTAGCACAATCCAATCGAATTTCTTAAATTTTGGTCTAGTAACTAAAATTCCAAGGGGGACAGCGGTACATATAGCCAATGCCGATGAAATGCCAATTAATTCTAAATGCTGGCCGGTTAAATATAAAAGATCCCCCGGATGGTCGAGAATAAATTGGAATGCGCCGGTAAAGTAGGCCCAAACAAAAATTGCTAAAATAATTGCATATAGCGCAAATTTTACAATTTGCTCCGTTTTCCTTTCGGTCATCATGTCCACCTCCTTATTTTACAATCGTTAAATCTTCAGGATGGACTCCGTTTAACAGGCTAAAGTCAGAAACATGAAGTACACCTAATAGGTTATTTTCCTCGTCTGCTACACCCGCTTCTCCGTTTGGCTCGGATAACATAACAGATAATGCCGTTCTTAAATTATCGTTCACAGAGATGACCTGACCACTCCAATCACTTTTGTTTCGGCCCTCTACAAAGCCATCAATTAACTCAACTAGATCTTTTACCTTTAATAGGGATAAGCGTTTCAGCGAACGGTCTTCGCCAACAAAGTCACGGACAAAATCATTTTTAGGATGGGATAGTATTCTATCTGGTGTATCGAACTGCATGAGCTTCCCTGCATTAAAAATGGCAACTTGATCTCCTAATTTAATTGCTTCATCGATATCATGGCTTACAAAGAGAATCGTTTTTTTCATTTCCTTTTGTATCTTTAAAAATTCATTTTGCAAATGTTCACGAATAACAGGGTCCAGCGCCCCAAACGGTTCATCCATCAGCATCACTGGCGGATCGGCAGCTAATGCCCGGGCAATGCCAATCCGCTGCTGCTGCCCGCCGGATAATTCGTATGGATATCGTTTCTGAAATTGTTCAGGGTCTAACCCCATCATCTCCATTAATTCATCATAACGTTTCTTTATTTTTGTTTCTTCCCAGCCTAATAGTTTTGGTACGACACTTATATTTTCTTCTATCGTCATATTTGGAAATAATCCGTTATGCTGAATCACGTAGCCAATCGATCTGCGTAGTTCGATGGCATCTGTATTATTGACATCCTTTCCGTTTACTTTAATAGTCCCTTTTGTTATTGGAATTAAACGGTTGACCATGCGCAGCAAAGTGGTTTTCCCGCAACCGGACGGACCAAGAAATACGCATATTTTCCCTTCCTCTACATGAAAACTGACATCGTTGACAGCTGTAACTTTCTTGTTACCGCTTTCATAAACCTTAGTAACATTTTCAAATTCAATCATTTACTTCACCGTCCTCCTTGTTTTTATCACAGAATCACGTAAGATTAAGCAGCTTTTTGGACGTCCCCTTTAGACAACTTTTTCTGCAGTTTTCCGATTAATAAATCAATCGTAATTGCCAAAATCGAAACTGCAATTGACCCCGCCTGAATCATGGCGGTGTAGCTTGTGGAAATTCCAAACGATATATAAACTCCTAATCCGCCTGCCCCGATATAAGCAGCAATGGCGCCAATCCCAATCGTCAGTACAACGGCTGTCCGAACACCTGCCATAATAACCGGCAAGGCAACAGGAATTTCAACTTTCATTAAACGCTGCATAGTTGTCATTCCCATTCCGATCGCCGCATCCCTTACATTCGGATCCACATTTTTTATCGCAACATATGTATTTCGGATAATAGGCAATTGGGAATATAAAATTAATGCAACCATTGCTGGCACAAAGCCAATTCCCTGATTAATCAAAGAAAAAATCGGAATCATAATACCAAACAAGGCAATACTCGGAATTGTCATGATAACTCCGGCGATAGATAATACGAGATTAGCCAAACTCTCCCTCTGAGAAATGTAAATTCCAAAAGGAATGCCGGTTAAAATAGCTATCCCGACAGCTAACCCAACTAATAAAATATGTTCAAAGGTCAAGCTAATTATCTCTGACCAATTTGATTGAATAAAAGTAATTAATTCCAAGTTGAACACCTCCTTCATTATGAACAAACTTGTTTCATCATACAAATATGCAAAATTTATGCCAAAACTTTTTTAGCAATTAAGTTTATTTTTAAAAAATTTTGTAAAAAAGATTGCCTTTTTGGTAAAAAAATTTTTACAATCTCCGAAATTAAAAAAGCCGGCAAAAAGGTTGAACTATCCTTTTCAACCGGCTCCATTACCTAAGAAAAATATTTTTTCATTTTATACAAAAGGCTTTGTCTTGATATGCCCAATTTTTTAGCAGCTTTTGAAGGCTGGCCAAGGGATTCATCAAGTGCTTTTAAAATATACTTTTTTTCTATGCTGCTCAGAACTTCCGGCAGTGTCATATTATCGGTTTCTTCTACCGCAACGATTTGGTCGTCGTTCACAAAATCTCGAATTTCCTTCGGAAAATCTTCAATCGTCAATAACTCTCCCCTGCATAAAACTACAGCTCTTTCAATGGCATTTTCCAGCTCCCTTACGTTTCCCGGCCAATTATACTGCATGAGCTGATTTAATAATTCCTTGTTTACTTGGAAATTTCTTTCATACTTTTTCCGATACCGTTCTAGAAATTTTTCTACTAAAACCGGGACCTCTTCTTTTCGTTCTCTCAATGAAGGGATATAAATGTCTACAATATTTAGCCGATAATATAAATCTTCTCGAAATTGGCCAGCCTCTACCAGCTTCTTTAAATCTTGATTTGTCGCACATATAATGCGTGTATCAGCTTTTCTTAAAACGTTGCTGCCTACTCTCATAAACGTTTTGTCTTGTGTAATTTGCAGCAGTTTGGCTTGAAATGACTGGGAAATCTCTCCAATTTCATCAAGGAAAATCGTGCCGCCATCAGATGATTCAAATTTCCCTTTTCTGCTTGCAACCGCACCGGTGAAAGCTCCCTTCTCATACCCGAATAATTCACTTTCAAGCAATTGTTCAGGAATGGAGGCGCAATTTACAGGTATAAACGGGCCATTTTTCCTCTCGCTAAGCTTATGGATCATATGGGCAATTTTAGTTTTCCCTGTACCGCTTTCCCCTTGAATTAAAACGTTCGCTTCTGTCGGGGCAACCCGTTCAACTAGTTGTAAAATATTTTTCATCGCATTGCTGCTGGCTATCAATTCTCCGTATTCTTCCGTCTGTTGAAGCTGCTCTTTCAGAAGCTTATTTTCTTCCTTGACTCCAATCCATTCAAACGCTTTTTCAATAGTAAGGACAAGTTCATCAAGCCGGACCGGCTTTGTCATGTAATCAAAGGCACCGACTTTCATTGCGGAAACGGCATTATCAATATTTCCATAAGCAGTCATCATAATATAAACTTTATTAGGATATAACCCGATAAACTCCTGTAAAAGTTGCAAACCTGATACATCTGGCAGTTTCACGTCCAGAAAGACGAGGTTTGCGGGAACTTCGGAGATTTTCCTGCGGGCTTCTTGTCCGTTTGCTGCGGTAAAAACAGTATACCCTTTTTTGGAAAGGGATGATTTTAAAATTTTTAATATTTTTGTTTCGTCATCTACTAGCAGTATGTTTTTCATTATTCTGAATCGCCCCTTTCCTCCGTTTTTGGCAATTGAATAGACATTAATGTACCGTTTTGATCTGAAAAAGCCTGTATTTCCCCGCCCATTTGCGTAGTAATTTCGTATGCTATGGATAACCCTAAACCGGTACCTTCTTTCTTTGTTGTATAAAACGGATTAAATATCCATTTTATTTCCGGCTCCGGAATCCCTGCTCCTGTATCTTTAATATTTATTAGCCATTTTGCATCTTCGTCTATTACTTGTACTGTTAAAGTTCCGCCTTCTTCCATTGCCTGAAGACTATTTAAAATAATATTTAAGAAAACTTGGGCTAATTTTGCACGGGAAGCAACAACAAAAGCTTCTTCAACCGCAAATGTTTTTTCAATCGAAACATTCAATTCTGAAAACCTATTATTTAATAAAGCCAGTAACTCTTCTAATACTTCTACAATATCAACAATCTCACTGTCACCATTCGAATCCCCTTTGGACAGCTTCAAAAATTCGGATAAAAGCTGATTTAAACGCTCCGTCGTATCTAAAATATCATCCGTCATATCCTTAACATAAGCCGCATCATTCGTATCCAGCTGTATAGCCTCCGCAGCAGCTTGGATTATGTTTAGCGGATTTTTAATTTCATGGGCAATTCCTGCAGTTAATTGTCCAAGCGAAGCTAGTTTTTCATTTTGCTTCAAATACTCTTCCATTTTCTTAATGTCACTTACATCTCGAACAATGAATAAATAACCGGTCTTATTTTGATCTTCTCCTTTGAAAAAGGCAGAGGAAATCTGCACGTCCAGCTTATTTCCCAGCTTGTCATATATATAGGTTTCCTGATCGTTAATTTCTCTTCCTTCCTTTAATGTTTTGGAAAAGAGGATCTCTTCTTCCTGTTTTCTAAATGGAATATCGACAAAAGGCTTGCCGATTACTTCTTCTTTTGTATATCCTGATAGTTTTTCTGCCCCTTGATTAAACATGACGACTTTTCCTTCTTTATCTGTCGTAATAATTCCGTATGGGATCGATTCCAATATCGTAAACAAATATTTTTCCTTGTCCCGCAATTCCCTTGCCATGCTGGCCATCGTTAAAGTAAGGTTTTCCAGTTCGTCTCCGGTGCGAAGAAGTTCAAAATTATCCCTCTTCCCTTTCGCATATTCTTTCACTTGATTCGTCAATTGGGTTATCGGATTGATGACTTTGTATGATCCGATTAAGGCGATGAAATACGAAAAGATAAGAACGAAGAGGAACCCTTTGAATTGGAGGCTTTGTACTTGCCTCGATGGTTCCATCGCTTCCTCCACTGACTCACAAATAATAAGCCCCAATCCCCCTAATGTAATCGGCCGATAGGAAGCGAGCAGAAAATTACCAAACATTTTCCCTTCCCATACGCCGCTCTTGTATTTGCTTAAGCTCTCTCCTACAGGGTGATTCTTCAGGCTTGTTCCAATATATTTTTCTTCCGAGTGAGCTATAATCGTTCCATTTCGGTCAATTAATACATTCGCGCCTTCAGAACCTATTTTTCCTTCAGCTAGAAAATCAGACAAAATGTGCAGATTGACATAGGCCAAAACGGCACCACGGTACTCTCCATTTTCATCAAGAATCGGATAGCCTATTCCGACTGTTTTCCGGCCATCTTCTAACATTAATAGATTCGTAATATAGAACGTTTGGCTCCATTCGATGCGGTCCAATATTTTATCCAGTTCCCGGTAATGGGATTTCTTTACGTTTGAAATCGTGTTAATAGAATTATTTGATTCATCAATGACATCGATAAATAAATATAACGGATTATTTGAAACAACATGTTGCATTTCATCTACATATAAAGAAGTGTCTCCGTTTGTGTCGCTTAACACAAATTTAGATATAATTCGTATGTCATTAATCATTTTCTCAAACAAATGGCTTACTTTCGTACTATAGGTTTTCGCACTGATTTTGCTGCGGTACTCAATTTCCGAATGTACCGAATCATTTAGAACATTGATAGTTAAAAAATAAATTAAAGCTAAAGAACTAAAAATGACGACAAAATTAATAAGCACATATCTTTTCGTAATTTTAGACTGGAACAACTGTTTCAAATATTTTCCCCACATACATTCTCCCTGTACTTGAAATATTTTAAAAATTTATTTGTATCTGATATTATATTAAAAAAATAAATACAAAAAAACCCTTTGCCCTCCTATATTGGTGTTTCAACGAAACTTGGGGGCAAAGGTAATCAATGAGGAACTACATTAATGAAAACTATTGTTCGCAATTTCGGCATAATGGCGTAATGTAATATGGACATCTTCATCACGGATAATCGGCAATTGCTTTCTGGCATTCTTTACTTCATGCATGTTTATTTCACAGATTTGAACCGATGGCTCTCCAAAAGGACATTCAGCAATAATTTTGCCATACGGGTCAATTACTTTGGAATTGCCATAAAAATTCAAATCGTTTTCCGTTCCTACCCGATTTACTAAGGCTACATAGCAGCCATACACCGTTGCATAAAACTGACCGACTCTTTCCCAGCCGATAGAGCTGGAAACATCAGGTCCGATGCCGCCTTCAGGACTATTGATCAGACCAATAAGCAAAGAAGTATTGAAGTGAGCTGCAATATGCATTAACGATGGGTGCCACATATCATTGCAGATTAACATGCTTGATGTAAATGAGTCTATTTCTGCAACATGTACTCTTTTTCCTTTAGAGAAGTACTTCCCTTCCTCAAAAATACCATATGTTGTCGGATACAATTTTCTTTGTACAGAATAAACTTTTCCGTCTCTAATCATCATTGCTGAATTATATATTTGCTCGCCTTTCCCCTGTTCAACAAAGCCAAAAACGACATTCACCCCGATTTCTTTTGACACTTCACATACTTGCTTGATTTCCTTTGAATCTGGTGTTAACCCTACATGATATAGCTGTTCTTTTAAATCATATCCGGTTAACGATAATTCAGGAAAAATAAGCAAATCTGCTTTCCCTTTAAACTCCCGCATAATATGTAACATTTCTGATAGGTTTTTTTGGACATCCCCAAAAACCGGAGCGGTTTGAACTATTCCCAGTTTCATTATGCTCTCTCCTTGTTAATTATTGTATCTAAATTCCCAACAGCTGTTTTGGGTTCTGATTTACCATTGTGAAAATCTCGTTTTCATTAATGCCATGAACTAACAGTTCATCAATAAAATTGCTCAGCGCTTTAATCGGAGGAATATTATGCTTTTGTCCATAATCTGTAACTAATACACAGGAGTTTGCGCCAAGTTCTCGAATGCTTTCCGCCATTTGCTGAACGGAAATATCTTGAAAATCAGGACTGCACGCTAAATAACATTTTTCAAGTAAACATCCCTGTTTAACCAGCTCTTTTTCCAGAGAAAATGGGACTCTGGCTATCCCTAAATCACTATGCTGAATTAAAATTTTCTCTACTTTTCTTTCTTTTGCCGCTTCTACTAAAGCAACCACCTCTTCAGGCGATAAATGGCCGGTGGCTAAAATAATATTCGCTTCTGCTATTAACTCTAATATTTCATGAACCTCCGGCAGAATTTTTTTATTTTCATCCCAAATGGTAATTCCGGTTGATGGATGGGTTAATGGACGGCTGCTGTTAAAAAACCTTGTCTTCTTCTTGCCAAAGTCCCGCTGATGTTCGTCGGATGAAAAGGTTGGCATCCATATAATCTTTGCACCTAAACGGATAGCTGCATCTACTGCTGCTTGCGATAAGCCGCCGGTAAAATAATTACATACTAATCCGCCATATACGTGTAACCCGGGTTCTTTTTCCCGGATGAGACTTGCTCGATCTGCCGTTTGGGATTCATGGGATTTTAACACAACCCCGGCCATTTCGGCTTTTTTAACATCTTCAATCAGTTCCCAGTCTGTTTGCTTTCTTGGAAATATGCTTGGCGAACTATGTACATGCAATTCTATCGCCCCTTTAAGCAGAGGATGAAAATCTTTATTCATGTAACCACTCCTTCAAATATTGGTAACATCTTTTACTATTTAACAAGCAAATTATGTGCCAACTAAAATGGACAGTTTGAACCTATTAATATTCAATATTTTTAGGAATTTACAGCATCAGGGCAGGAAAAGATGAAAATAATTTTTACAAATTAAGGTTTTCGAAATTGGAAATGAAATAATTTATTGTAAGTTCCTGATTAATCAATAGAATTTTCCTCTTTAAAAATCCTCATGGAATTCTCATCCAATTCTAATGTTGTTCTTCCAATATTTTAAGTTTGTAAATTTATTATTGAAATTGCTTGAAAATAAATTAACAATTCAGCACAGAGAGGTGAAAGAGATGGTACTGGAGATTTTTCGGCGAAGGGAGCAGAAATATTTAATTACAGTGGAACAATATATGATGCTCGTTGATGAAATGTCGCCCTATATGCGCTTCGACAAATTTGGCCGCGACGGTAAATATACGGTGACGAGTTTATATTTTGAAAACCGGAATTATGACATTTACTTTGAAACGAAAAATAAACTTCCATTCCGGCAGAAGCTTCGTCTTCGGATTTACGATGATACAGATATCGGCGGAGCAGCTTTTTTTGAAATCAAACAGAAACATAAACCCGAGTTCGACAGTTGCTAGGTAAACGAATGCCCCTCAAAGCTTTATGTATCAAGGTTTTGAGGGGTAAAAAGGGCATAATTATTGTGTTACTAGCTTTTCGGTTTGATTTC
>NZ_BMEV01000087.1 GCF_014637175.1 Compostibacillus humi
TTCCTTCAGACATGACGGTCACCCCCCATGCCCTTGTCTTAAGCTACAGCTACTACTGCCTTCACTGTTCGGGACTTTCACCCTATAGTCTGCACCCATGCCGGGCACACCAAGAAAAGAGGCTGGAATTTACCCAGCCTCTCAATTTACTCTGTCAATAAAGGATAGTATCCTTCTTCATTATGGGTTTCCGTGCCGACTAACGGCGGATTAAAGACACAAATCATGCGCATTTGTGTCTTCGCACGCAGTTTATGTTTGTCGTGTTCGTTGAGCAAGTACATTGTGCCCGGCTTTATTTGCCATACTTCCCCTGTTTCTGTTTTTTCGATTTCCCCTTCTCCTTCAATGCAGTACACTGCTTCAATATGGTTTTTATACCAGAAGAAACTTTCCGTCCCTGCTTTAATGATTGTATCATTTAAACTGAAGCCGACGTTATCCTTTTTTAAAATAAATCTTCTGCTAACCCACGTTTCCCCTTTCGCTTCGTCTTCTGTTCCAATTATATCTTCCAGTGATTTAACGATCATTTTATCACCCCTTGAAATGCTTTTAATCTACTCTATTTGGAAAGGACGAATTTCATGCATTGTTCTACGATATCCAGTCCTTCATGAAGCCCTTCATTATCAATAATAAGCGGCGGCAAAAACTTAAGCACTTCATCCTTCGGTCCTGACGTTTCCAAAATTAAGCCGCAGCGAAAAGCCTGTTTGCTGATTTTCTGGGCGAGTCCTTCTTCAGGTATGGCTATTCCTTGCATTAAACCGCGTCCCCTGGCTTCTCCTTGCAATTGAGGATATTTGTCCAATATATCTGCAATTCGTTTCGTGACTAAAGCTGCTTTTTCCCTAATTTCCATAGAAAATTGCTCGGTCTTCCAATATTCCAAAGCGACGGCAGCTGTAATAAACGCTAAATTGTTGCCGCGGAACGTACCGTTATGCTCCCCAGGCTGCCACCGGTCATGCTCCGGTTTAATCAAAGTGAGGGCCATCGGCAATCCGCTGCCGCTAATTGATTTCGACAAACAGACGATATCCGGTTCAATCTTCGCTTGCTCAAAGCTAAAGAACGTTCCAGTACGGCCGCATCCTGCCTGAACGTCATCGATAATGAGCAGCATATCCCAGCGTTTGCAAATATCCGCTATTTTTCTCAGCCATTCGTCCCGTGCCGCTTGCAGCCCGCCTTCCCCTTGGACTGTCTCCAAAATAACTGCCGCCGGGAGGTCCACTCCGCTTCCCCGGTCTTCTAAAAACTGCTCCAAATATTCCGCAGTATTTGCGCCGGGAAAATAGTTGTCATAGGGCATCGTAACGGTATAATGGAGCGGAACGCCGGCACCTTGCCGTTTCATCGAATTTCCCGTCACCGATAACGAACCGATCGTCATTCCGTGAAAGGCGTTGGTAAAGTGGATCACCGTTTTTCTTCCGGTCACTTTCCTGGCGATTTTCAGGGCGCTTTCCACAGCATTTGTGCCGGTCGGTCCCGGAAACATAATCTTATAGGAAAGGTTTCGGGGTTTTAAAATAATCTGTTGAAACCGTTCTAAAAAATTCCGTTTTTTCTCCGTTCCCATGTCAAGGCTATGAATAATTCCGTCATTTTTTATATAATTCACCATTTCTTCCTGCATCTTCGGGTGATTATGGCCGTAATTGAGCGCACCGGCACCGGCAAAAAAGTCGATAAATTCCCTGCCATCTTCGTCATACAATTTATATCCTTTTGCCCGGCCAAACACCGTCGGCCAGCTCCGGCAATAACTTCTGACGGCAGATTCATAGTTTTGAAAAGTGCTTAATTTCTCTTCGTTTAAAACAACAGACATCTACTCATCCTTTATTCATTTATATTTATCGGTCCAATTTGGAACAATAACTCGTCTTCGTGATTTTCTTGAGGAAAGTCTTCTGATGTAAAATAATCCTTTATCTTCCAATTCGTCCGGCATTTTCTTGCTAAACCGAGAAACAGCCGTTTTGACGGAATATTCGATGGTGAAACGGTTGCTTCAACGAAACGGACGTCTCGGCAGCATTCTCTTTTCAGCAATTCGAATAGCATTTTTGTCCCCAGTTTTTTTCCTCTTTCAGACTCATGGACAGCTACTTGCCAAATAAAGAGGGTATTCTCCTTCTCCGGATGGATAAATCCCGAAATAAACCCGACTAATTGTTCTGTTTTGCGATGGATAACAACGATAGAAGTTTCTGAGAAGATTTCACACCACATTAAATAGCTATAGGAAGAATTTAAATCGAGGTTTCCAGTATGCTTTATGAGGTTCCAGACAGCCGCTCCATCTTCTTTTCTCGGCTTGCGGTAAAGGTAATCCGTAGTTACAGCCGCTTTTTCTGCAAGTTTCGGTAAAGTAATATTTTCACCTCCCGTTCTACAATAACTAGCGTAAAGGGAATGCGATTTTCCGTCAAAACCGATATACCGTCGTTTACGGCTGTAATTTTTAGTGAACTATCATAAGTCTGCAATAGCGTCACTTCCTTGACAATTCCGGCGGAATCATTCCAAATAGTACGAATTATAACAAAATAAACTTCACCTGCAAGTTAGGTGAAGTTTATTTTTGGCTATACTTCTTCTTCCCATGTGAGCCGGATTACTTCCTCCAGCAAAACCGGTGTTTCTTCAAAGGCATTTTTTATCGCCAGTCTCTCCGTACGTTTATGAGGATCTTTGCCAAAGGGACCGATGTTTAAAACTGGCGCTTTTAGCGCTGCCATTTCCGGAAAAGGAATGTAATAGCTCTCCGGCCAGAGTGGGGAGTTTTTTTCATAGGTTTCCCATCCGCTTTGCGAACTTTCGCCGTGAACGTAGCTTAAATCACAAATCCCGTTAAAAAAGTGACATTGTTTTACCGGCAGCTGAAATTTCGTATGGGCCAATTCCGTTATTTTGCTGACACATTTTTGAATAAAAGGATGATGGGAACAATTAACTGCCGGGTAATAGGGCGGTGCGAATAATATGATGATTGCCGGTGCCAGCTCTTGGCAATGAAACATGAATCTTTCCGCAATACGCAATGATTTCTCCCGGTCATCCCCTTCCCCGGCAGCATGAATTTCAGCAATGATTTTTCCAGCTTCTTCTGCACCTAATTTATTCTTCGCATAGGCGAATAACTGCTGATAGCGAAGTACTTTTACTTCTCCTGCCGGCAAAACCCCGTGCTTTTCGCAAATTCCCCTATAGCGCTCGTTGCATTCGACTGCAGCACGTTTAGCCGTTTTCTCGAACAGGTCCATCACTTCTTCCGGTGTCCTTTTCATAAGAAAAATATTGTATAACGCAGATGAGCGATACGGAATTTGCGTCGAATATTGCAAATCGATATCCCGCTGCTGCAATGTAATCGGCAAAGGCGTCTTTTCGCCAAATTGGCTTTCCTGAAATTCTTCGTTCCACTCCATTATTTTAGTTAAACATGATGCCATATATGAGGAAGTCAATCCTCGGAGAGGCTCCCCTGCATGGGCTTCTTTGCCGAAAAACAATGCGGCAGCAAGTATTTTCCCGATCGTTCCCGTGTAAACAAAATAGTCATCATTATTCCCGTCCATCGAAAAGACTGGCTCACTGTTTAGAAATAGCTTATATTCAAGCCCATATTTCTTCTGAATGTCTAATAAAATGGGGACTGCATGCCGCATTCCGGATGAATTTACTTCCTCATCAGGAACGGTTAATAATAAAAGATTGATAGGCCAGTGATTAAGAATGGCCTTTTCCATTAATTGCAGATGGAGTGCCAGCCCCATTTTCATATCCATCGTTCCCCGCCCGAAAATGAAGCTTCCCGACTGTAAATCTCTGGCAGCTTCTGGTGGAAACTCCTTGGCGGAATCTGCCCAAACCTTTGTCAGTTGATCTGGCTTTGTCGCCAACGCTTCAACCTTGCCGTATTCAGAAGTATTCACCGTATCAAAATGACTGATTAAGCAAACAGTGTTCACTGCCTTTGGATGCTTATATAGAGCAGTTAAAAATTTTCTTCCCTTATCGGCATGATGGAGGGAAATATATTGGTCATACTTTTGAAAATAAGACACTGTCTGCAGCAAGTCTCTGAGTTTATACGGAAACCGTCTCTCCCCTTCGGTGAGGGTAACGCTTTTCCAGCTGACGAGTTCATTGAGCAGGGAACGCAGCTGGATTGGCGTTTGCCATCGTATCTTTCCCATGGTGATTCTCCTCACTATAATTTGTAAGCTTTCTAAAAGAATTTTACCAAATATTAGAAATATTGGACAGGCGAAATCAGCAAGAAACAAATACTCATCGGAAAGTACCTTGCTTTACAAAATGCCAGTTTCATAGTATATAATATTAGTACAAGGTTCTAATATCAGATAATACTAATAAGATTAAAATATCCCCCCTGCCTTACGATCACTTGATGAAAGGAGAGAAATATATGCAAGAGCAAGGGATACAGCAGGCCGTATTAAAAAGCGAACTAATCTATCCGCCGGAGGAAAAAATAAAGAAAACGACAATTGGGAGTAAGGAAGCCTTCGATTCATTATTAGCCGAATCAAAGAAAAATCCGGAAGCTTTTTGGGACAGAATTGCCCGGGAACTGAAATGGTACAAGCCTTGGGAGAAGACAATGACTGGCAGTCTTCCCGACTTTCAGTTTTTTGTTGGCGGAATCAGCAATCCTTCCATTAACCTGCTCGACCGGCATATTGAAAACGGAGCGGGAAATCGGGCCGCACTAATTTGGGAAGGTGAAAATGGAGACACCTCAGCTTATACTTATTCAATGCTCTTGGCAGAAGTAAATCGGTTTGCCAACGTATTGCGTGATTTCGGTGTTAGAAAAGGAGATTGTGTAGCTATTTTTCTGCCGAATCTCGCCGAAGCTATTATCGCGATTTTGGCCTGTTTCCGAATCGGTGCCATTTATAATGCCATTTTTTCCGGCTACTCAGAGAAATCATTAAAGGACCGGCTCGTAACCTTTAAGCCGAAAGTTATCATCACCGCCGACGGCACAAAACGCCGCGGAAAACTCGTTCCCCTGAAAGAAAAAGTGGATCACGTTGTTCCTGACGTCCCTTCCGTAGAAAAAGTCGTTGTCGTCCGCCGTTTAGGTACGGAAATCTCCATGACGGAAGGCAGAGACTACTGGTGGCATCAATTGACGAAGGAAAAAAGCATACATTGCGAACCGGAACGATTGGAAGCGAACGAACCGGGAATCGTCTTTTATACGAGCGGGACAACAGGAAAACCAAAGGGTGTCGTCCATTCCGGCATGGCATTTGTTATTCAAAATTATGTGTATGCCAAATATCATATGGACCACCACGAAGATGACATTTTCTGGTGCACTGCCGACGTAGGCTGGCTGACAATGCATATATGGGGCATCGTTGGTGCTCTTGCCAATGGGGTTACGACAGTTATATATGAAGGAGCCATTGACTATCCGGCAAAAGATCGCTTTTATCAGCTCATTGAAAAATATCGGGTAAACAAACTGTTTACCGCACCAACGGCACTGCGGATGCTAAAAAGTTTAGGTAAAGAGCCGCTGGAAAAATATGACCTATCCTGCTTGGACGTCATTTCTTTAGTCGGCGAGCCTTTCGATGCGGAAACATGGTATTGGACTTATGAAGTGCTCGGCAAGAAAAAAGTGTATATTAATAACACCTGGGGTCAGACGGAAACAGCCGGCTCCCCATTAGCCGGAGCAGCCTGGATTACGCCGATGAAACCCGGTTCAACCGGAATTTCCTTTTTGGGAGCCGAGTTTGCCATCGTCGATGACGAAGGAAACGACGTGGAACGAGGAACTTTAGGAAATCTGATTATTAAAAAGCCTTTTCCGATGTTATGCCGGACATTATTTAATGAACGTGAACGGTATTTCAAATCCTATTTCAGTCAAGTTGACGGTGCCTACTTTTGCAGTGACTTGGCATTAATGGATGAGGACGGATATCTATGGGTTGTCGGCCGAAGTGATGATGCCTTTAACGTGGCCGGACACCGGCTCAGCACGATGGAAATGGAAAGTGCCGTATTAGAATGTGAAGGCGTCGCAGAAGCTGCTGTCATCGGCATTCCGGATCCGATTAAAGGCGAAGTTCCTCTCGTTTTTGCCCGGCTTGCCGATGGAATAGACGCATCAGACAACATTAAAGAAAATATTTCTGCCAGCATAGTTCAGCAAATTGGCAAAATCGCCAAACCGAAATATATTCTCCTTGCCGATACATTGCCGAAAACGGTGAGCGGCAAAATCATGCGGCGACTATTAAAGGAAATCATAATTGAAGGGTCCGTCATCAGCGACGTAACCGGCCTGGAAAATCCTGAAGCAGTAAACCATATTCACGATTTAATTCAGCCATTAAAAAGCTAAGCCAAAAGCTTAGCTTTTTTTGATGAAAAGTTATCCAAACCCGGCACTTCCTGTTACAAGCCACTTGCAGCCTATCCTCTAAATTTGCAGTATTGGCAGGGAGCGAAAACATTTCGCACAATGCAGAAAGGCTCCTCCCCTTCCCCAATAAATGGTAACACTACATAAATCCGGCATCGCCTCTCTTCATTTTTTTGGCATGCTGCAAATGGATGAATACCTGTTTCTGACGCCACATACATATGATGTAATCGTGATTTTTCACAGCGGCATACCATTTGATTTTCAAACATACTGTCCCTTCCTTTTCTATCTTTTTTCCCTTAAAATAAAGTAGTACATTATATTTCCTGAATTCACTATATTTTCAACCAGCTTGTATCCTTGTGGAAAAGCGTTATTCAATAGTTTAATAAAATGTATGAAAGTGTCTATTAATAATGACAAAAGGAGCAGATAAAATGAACGTTTTCATCTTGGGTGGCGACGCCAGGTATATAGAAGTCATTCAGCTTTTGGCGGAACATGGCATGATGGTGTATGTGACCGGATACGACTCATTGCCTCAGTCTAAACCGAACATTATCGCATCGGATATGGAGAAGGCGCCAATGGAAAAAATTGATGCCATACTGCTGCCAGTTCAAGGTACAGACCAGGACGGAAAAGTGGAGACGATGGAGACTAGGCAAGAAATCTATTTGACAGAAAAATGGCTGCGAAAAACGTCGAATCATTGTGTTATTTATACTGGAGTAGCCAATGAATATTTAGAAACATTAGCAGCAGAAACGAAGCGGCAGCTAGTATGTTTATTTCATCGGGATGACCTGGCAATTTATAATTCAATTCCAACTGCTGAAGCGACATTAAAAATTGCGATAGATGAAACGGATACAACCATTCACGGAGCAAAGGTTGCTGTTATTGGCTTTGGCCGGGTCGGACAAACGGTTGCCCGCCTGTTTTACCAAGTTGGAGCCAATGTAACGGTGGCAGCTCGAAAATCGGCACATTTTGCCCGATTAACCGAATTAGGAATGACACCTATATCTTTTGATGAACTGGAAGCCTTCGCAGGAGAAATGGATCTTTTTATTAACACTGTCCCTGCTCTCGTCATAACCGAAAATATTATAAACAAGATGAAAAAAGATCCGGTCATTATCGACTTAGCATCTAAACCGGGAGGAACAGACTTTCATATTGCTGAAAAACTTGGGATAAAGGCAATCCATGCCCTTGGTCTTCCGGGAAAAACAGCACCGAAAACGGCAGGGCAAATTATCGGCAAAGTTCTGTTGCATTTGCTTCGAGAACAGCAAGCGGAATCCAGATAAAATATTTTCAGTGTAAAAGCGATTGGAACCGGCAACAATAACAAAGAAACTATTTTGTTGCAGGAGGTTACAATGCGTTATTTACACTTCATTTTGTCAATTCTTCTCGGAATATTGGCGCTTTCCGGATGCGGCGGAGAAGAAGAACACGATTCTTTTCAGGAATCCTCCGAACAGGAAGCAAATATCGTGTTCGCAGAAGAATTTATTATGTTTCTTAGCGAAGGACAATTTGACAAGGCAACCGAATATTTCGACGAGACGATGAAGGAAGATTTGCCTGCTAAGGAATTGGAAAACGTCTGGTCCTCCTTGGAAAAAGAATTCGGCCCTTTTCAAAAGCAACAGTATCAAAAAACGGAAAAAGTCAGTGATGAATACGAAACCGTCCTCTTGGAAGGAAATTTTGAAAAGGGGAACGTCATCTTTCAAGTTACGTTGGATCAGGATGAACGTATTGCCGGATTTTACATATTGGAGCCAACGGAAAATTAAAAATCAAGTAAGAGAAATCTTACTTGATTTTTTTGGTGTGCCCGGCATGGGTGCAGACTATAGGGTGAAAGTCCCGAACAGTGAAGGCAGTAGTAGCTGTAGCTTAAGACAAGGGCATGGGGGTGACCGTCAAGTCTGAAGGAAGGCGGCGGCAAACTTCCGCCCCGAGGAACACGAACCTCATATAAGGCTAGGTAATATTGAATGAGTCTGCCAAACAAGACAAAGTTCTTACTGCCAAAGGTATTACAGAGTAAATGAGGCGGGGATGTGGAAGGAAAGTCTGTACTCTTACCCGGGGAGAACCTGTTGGAATGCCGTGCGCTCACGGTAAGCAACTTTGTGAAGGGTTGTTGAACAACAGGCGTCAGCAGAGGTCATAGTACCTACTTTACTCAAGGAAGTAGGGAAGGACTGAACCGATTATGAAGAATCACGTCTAGGCGTTCATCCCGTTTGAGGAAGCAGAAAAGATAACAACCTACTTTAAGGAGGAAACGGTGAATCCCGTGGGAGACTTAAAGAGGGTGGAGAATGGGATGGCACAAGAAGAATGATGATTCACGCAGGAGGAAATATTTGATGATGGAACGGATTCTGGCACGACCGAATCTTTTACAAGCAATCAAACGAGTGGAAGAGAATAAAGGAAGTCAAGGTGTCGACCAAATGACCACAAAAGACCTGCGGAACCATTTGGTAGAAAATTGGACAGCCATCCTTACCCAAATAAGGTCGGGTACCTATCAACCAAAACCAGTCCGTCGAGTCGAAATCCCGAAACCAACCGGTGGAATTAGGAAGTTAGGTATCCCTACGGTAACAGACCGTTTCATCCAACAAGCCATCGCCCAACAATTAACGTTGGTATTTGACCCAGCATTCTCGGAGTTCAGTTACGGATTCCGTCCGAACAGGAGGGCACATACCGCGGTCAAACAGGCTAGAGCTTATATAAAAGAAGGATATCGCTGGGTAGTAGATATGGATTTGGAGAAATTCTTCG
>NZ_BMEV01000088.1 GCF_014637175.1 Compostibacillus humi
CTCTCCTTGGTATTTATTAAATTCGGGGTCATGATCATGACACCCTGTACTATACCAAGAGGACTCTTTTTTGTTCAACCTTCAAATTTCTTCATTACAGGAATGCTCCTAATGCACCAACACTAGGAGGAACTGAAGAGGCGACAACATTATCTAATGCACCATCTTTCGTAGAACTAGTCAACATTGATGAAATAATCCCTTGTAGTAATATCACTTTTAAACTCTTCTCCTTTTGATGATGTTTATCTAAATTTTTTATAAGTAATAAACAACTGTAACTGCTAGACTAAAGTAGACAATTTTTTCTAGATAAAAATGAACACTTTTCTACGGGGAAAAGGCATGTAAAAGGATGTTGCCCAGTAGGGGTGACATCCTTTTACATGCTTGCCGGTCGAGCGGTGGCTCTCGATAATTTAGTCCCGCATTTCATGTATAATACTTATCTGTATTACATGAAAATGGGGGGGACACATGAAAGGTGGAAAAGTGGGGAGTGTACATGGAAATTAAAAAAAACAGGGTGAAAGAATAAGAAGAATTGCGAAAAGCTAGGTATTCGAGAACAACAGTTTATAAGTATCTCATTCATTCTCGTCAAGTTGGTTTGAACGGTTATCGAGCAGAGCTGGAGCGGACGGTGATTGTAGGTAAGCCTACGTCTATGGAAGAAAAAGCATTTGCGGCAGCCATTGAAGCACAGGCGCGAGCGATGGAATTCATCAAACCTGGGTGTACGCTTCTCGGAAGTCGATTTAGTTGCGAGGGAAGTGTTTGAAAGGGAAGGTCTTGCACAATATGCGATTCATCGAGTTGGTCATGGTATAGGAGTTTCTGCTCATGAGGCACCATTCTTGCGTTTTGATCATCATGGTTTTGTGGAAGAAGGAATGGTATTTTCCATTGAACCAGGAATCTACATCCCAGGAGTCGGTGGTTTTAGGCATTCCGATACGGTGGTCATCACAGCGGACGGATGTAAAATAATTACTGACTACCCGCGCGATATGGAATCACTAATTTTTAAAGAAGAGTAGATTAAATGGATATTACAAGTTTATAATTTCTAACTTGTAAACTATCGGGAAGGGGTTATTGCCTCTTCCTGAAATCGTTTGGAGGAGAAAATATGAGAGAAATAATCATTAAAAATGTACAAGTTCTTTATGGTGAGAAGTTAGAGTTGATTTCCGGGCATGGAGTATATGTGAAAGATGGGAAAATTGAGGCGGTATTAAAATAATCCGAGATTCCAGCAGATATTCCGTTTATAGACGGAGATGGTTCATATCTTATTCCTGGTCTTATCGATCTCCATGTACATATGATATGGGACGGATCACTCGACCCGGTCAGGACATCTGAGGAGGAAGGGTATGAGCAGATGATGCTTCGTGCAGCTGCAAATTGCCGGCATTATATTGAGCATGGCATCACTACGGTCCGAGATTTAGGCTCAATTAACGATATTGTCCTGCATATCTCTAAAGGGATTAAGCGCAATTTGATATTAGGCCCAAATGTGATTGCAAGTGGAAGGACACTAACGATGACGGGCGGTCATGATCCATTTTGGGCAAGATTCGTTGATGGGAAATATGAAGCGTTAAAAGGCGTTCGTGAACAAATTTATAAAGGTGCTGAAGTCATTAAAGTAAGTGCTACTGGAGGTGTTTATGGAAGAACAGAGGGGGAAAAGGTTGGGAATGCTGAATTGAGTCTTGAGGAACTAAAGGTGATTTGCGAGGAAGCACACCGATTCGGTATCAAAGTCGCGTCACATGCAATCGGACGTGACGGTATCTACAATTCTGTTCTCGCGGGTGTGGACACAATTGAACACGGGCATTTTATAGATGAAGAACTACTTCAATTGATGGAAGAAAGAGGAACAGCCTGGATACCGACCCTTTTTGTCTATAAGCAGATTGCCTCACAGGAAGGAATTCCTGAATATGCAAGAGCAAAAACGGTAGAGATTGTTAATATCCACGCTAAAGCTTTCCGCTCGTTTTTTAAACGGGATATCCTGATAGGAGCTGGTTCTGATGCTGGTTCTCCTTGTACATCCCACCATGCCTTGCTCAACGAATTATACGCAATGAATGAATTGGTTGAAGACGTGAGAAGTGTGCTGAAAACAGCGACGGTCAATGCCGGTAAAATCTTAGAACGAAAAATAGGACAAATCAAAAATGGGTATCAAGCCGATTTGGTATTGCTTGAGGGAAACCCCCTGGAAGATTTAAAGAATTTGGAGAAGGTGAAAGAGGTTATATTGAGAGGAGAATTGATTCGATTAGGTGATTAAAGGAACAATAGGGAATGATTACACTTAAATGAACAAATTTACTGTAATGCCAGCATATTCTGTTCCCATCGGGCGAAGAACAGTGCGTATGGGAAGTCAGGGTGTGCTGGTAATATAAGATATGTAAAATACAAAAAAATATTCCCCCGTTCCAATATGCCAAATTGGCAAATTTTTCCCGGCGGTGTACAAAAAATCTGGAGTAATAATAAATTTAGAGGAAATAAGCTGGAAATCCAGATTAATAGGCTATCCATTTCGCTTCTATATGGAATTAGCTACAATAGATAACAAAGAACCCTACCTGATTCATAGGATCAGGTGGGGTTCTCTTCATTTTTAGCTTTCTTTTTCATTTATTTCTTTAATATTTTCAAAAAGATTAAAGATTCTTTCTTCCAGAATGGATTGGTTATTCACTGATTTCTTGCTCTGCTTTATAAACGACCCAATTAAAATGATTTGTCAATTCCTGTAAGTCTTCTCGTGATAATTTCTCCCATTTTTCTAATTGTAAGATATATGGTTCTTCAAAACCTTTTCCCCTAAACAGATTAACAACTTCTAATAATCTAGATTCTTCAGTTTGTGTTTCTTCTTTCTTATACTCTTTTCCCCGTAAAAGATAATCTAATGAAACATTATAGAGATCGGCTAGTTTACAACAGGTTTCCAAACTAGGACGACGCTCTCCCCGTTCATATGCTCCATAGACATTTGCAGAAAATCCAAGCATTTTACTTACCTCTTTTTTGGTATAGCCTGATTTTTCACGAAGATTTTCTAAACGTAAATTAAAATGGTCCATCATTGAATCACTCCAACATCTGTTTGAAAAAGAAATAACACAAATTGTGTTTTTTATTACAAAAACACACAAAATGTGTTGACACTCCGGTTCGTTTGGACTAGAATGAATAAAAAACACACAGTTTGTGTGTTGTTGGGAGGTGAAGCTTGCAACTTCTCTATCGATTTTTATGAACAGTCGAAAGCAGTAGAATCAGGATGTTTAGCCAGTAATTTATTTCAGCATTAGTATTTTAAACAAAACATTGGATTGCTAAACAGAAATCAAAGATTGCTGTATCTATAAGGAGGAGATTATGAAAACGTTATCTTACCGAGTAGATCAAGATAGGATATTTCAGCGTGTATTGGAATTGGCAGAGATTGGCAAGGTTGGTGAAACGGGAACACAGCGGTTTGCTTTAACAGAAGAGGATAAGGAAGCGCAATTGCTCGTTTCTTCCTGGATGAAAGAAGCAGGCATGTGTGTGTGGCATGACCATTTTGGGAATCTGATTGGGAGAAAAGAAGGAAGCGATCCCCGCTTGCCGGTCGTCATGATTGGCTCTCATATCGATACCGTACCAAATGGCGGCAGGTTTGATGGCACAGTCGGTGTCATTGGCGGAATTGAGGTCGTGCAAGCGATTCACGAGGCTGGTATCGCACATCGGCATCCGATTGAAGTCGTTGCTTTTTGTGATGAAGAGGGTTCCAGGTTTTCCGACGGATTGTTTGGCAGCAGGGGAATGATTGGAAAAGTTAGCAAAGAGGACTTCCTGCTCAAGGATGAAGCAGGGGTGACCAGATATGAAGCGTTAAAGTCCTTCGGCTTTGGCATGAACCCGGATGAATTTAAAAAATCCGTGCGGAAAAAAGGGGAGATTAAAGTTTTCCTGGAGATGCATATTGAACAAGGCCCTTACTTAGAACAGTACAAGAAGCCGGTCGGAATTGTAAAGGGGATTGCTGGACCTGCGTGGTTAAAAGTGCAACTGCGGGGGGAAGCGGGGCATGCCGGAACGGTTCCGATGAGCCTCAGGCGGGACCCGATGACAGGCGCAGCAGAAATTATAAAGAAAATCGAGGACATATGCAAAGGGGACACGACCGGGACAATGGTAGGCACTGTAGGCGTAATCGAGGCCTTTCCGGGCGGGAGAAATGTAATCCCTGAATCCGTCGTATTCACCTTGGATCTGAGAGATATCGATTTAGAACGGAGAAATCGGGCACTTCAGGAAATCGAGGCGGAAATAAGGGAGGTTTGCAACGAGAGGGATCTGAACTTTCATGTCGGGAAACTTCAGGAGATTGATCCCGTCCACTGTTCAGCGGAAGTCGTTCAATCGCTTGAAGCATCAAGCAGGGAATTGAACATCGATGCTCCGGTCATGATTAGCGGTGCCGGCCATGATGCCATGTTTATGGCGGAAATCACAGAGATGGGGATGATTTTCGTCCGATGCCGCGGGGGAATCAGCCATAACCCGAAAGAGTGGGCAAATCGGGAGGATATCGCGAAGGGGACTCAAGTTTTAGCAAGAACGGTAGAAAAGTACATTTAAAGGATGAAGTGAAATTTTACGGCATGAGCACCGTTTTATGATGTTTTTTCAAAAGGATGAATTGGACAATTTCATAGAAGGAGTGATGGATATGGAAGTGAAGGAGAATTATCTCGTCGGAAAAGATATTATGCCTACTTCGGACAAGCAGCGAACAATGTCTGCATTTAGTTTTTTAATTATTTGGATCGGAATTGCCGTTCAGCTTGTAACCTTTATTTCAGCATCTCAGTTATATCCGGCGCTTTCCCCCGGTCAGATTATGCTCGCATGTTTAATTGGGAATATTCTTGTGGCGATACTGCTTACGTTAACAGGGGACATCGGCATTAAATACGGGATTCCCTATGCCGTTTATATCCGTGCCTGTTTTGGCTATTTAGGTACCCACATCCCTTCGTTTATAAGAGCGTTGCCGGCTATTTTTTGGTTTGGCTTTCAAACGTGGATGGGTGCGTACGCCTTAAATTCCATCATGGAGATACTGACTGGATATTCCAACGAAGTTCTATTGATCATCTTATTTGGGATTGTACAAATTATCAACGCAGCATTTGGCTTTAATGCCATTCAGAAGCTGGAGTGGATTGCTTCTCCCATCATCATTGTCATTGGATTAATAATCCAAATCATGATCATGAACAAATATGAAATAACGTTCGGGGAACTGTTCTCCATCCAAGGCGATGGGAGTTTATCGTTAGGATATGGAATTGTCGTCATGATGGGTGTGTACATCACGATGGCATTGAATACTTGTGATTTTACCAGGTTTCTCCAAGTGAGAAATGTAAAAGGAACATGGCTCGAGGCGAATTGGGGAAGTTTTTATGCGCAGTCGATAGGATTATTAAGCTCGATGCTGCTCTTTACCCTTATCGGCATCACAAGCGGAGTTGCAACAGGAAACTGGAATCCGATTGACGTCATTATCGAAACCATCGGGAGAGACAATCCGTTAGTATTAATTTTATGCTTAATTTTTGTAATATTCGCACAGTGGTCGAGTAATGTATCTGCTAATTTAATGCCGCCGGGATATATCATTGTTAATTTTTTCCCGAGAAAGATTAGCTTTGCAACAGCGGCGATTATTGCGGGAATCGTTGGCTTGCTGATCCAGCCTTGGAGATTTGCCGACTTTACACCGCAAATTCTAGTCATCATCACCGCTATATTGGCTCCGATAGTAGGAATCATGATTTGCGACTATTACTTGTTAAGGAAAAGAAGACTGAACATCCATGACTTATATGATATGGAAGGCCAGTATAAATATTGGAAAAATATCAACCCGGCAGCGATCATCGCCTATATTCCGGCTTGTATTTCCGCATTTTTATATCCGGATTATGGATTTTTTACGGCAGCGGTGATTTCAACGGTTCTTTATTACCTTTGCATGAAATTTTGGATTGGGAAAGTATATTACCAGCCGGAGATTTTTGAAAATTATGATAACAATAAAAGGAAAGAGGAGGAACTGATATGAAAATCAAAGTCATTAATCCGAATACATCGGCCGGGATGACCGACGGGATTCGGAATGCGGCGGAAGTTGCAACCAGACCGACGACGGAAATTATCGCAGTCAGTCCTGACATGGGACCGGCATCGATTGAGTCTTATTACGATGAATATTTAAGCATACCAGGTGTACTGGAAGAAGTCAAAAAAGGGGACGCGGATGCTTATGTCATCGCTTGCTACGGTGATCCGGGTCTGCAAGCGGCACGGGAAATCACAACGAGTCCGGTAATTGGTATCGCAGAAGCTTCTTTATACATGGCATCCATGCTGGCGGCACGATTTTCTGTAGTCACCGTGTTGCCGAGAATTAAAACGATGATTGAAGAATTAGTTGCTAGTTATGGCATGCAGCACCGTGTCCTTCATGTTCGGACAACCCCGATGTGTGTATTGGATTTTGAACGAGATCCGGAAGCGGGAATGGAGATGTTAAGACAAGAAGGAAGAAGGGCCGTACAAGAAGAGGATGCTGAAGCAATCTTACTAGGATGTGCCGGTATGGCCGAATTTGCCGATGAATTGGAAAAAGAATTAGGCGTACCCGTCATTGATGGAGTAGTTGCAGCGGTAAAATTTGCCGAAGCTATGGTGGATATAGGAAAGAAAACAAGCAAATTAAAAACGTATAAATACCCGGAGAAAAAACAAATGACGGGTATGCTGTCGAATTTTAGCTGGGGTTAATAATGGACGTGTGGCATGAAAGGGGGTGACAGCATTCGGTATCCGATTTGAACACACTCATTCTACTAATATAAAAAATTTAAAGGAGGAATATCGATGAGTCTATTAATTAAAAACGGTACGATTGTTACAGCGGTAGATGAATTTGTCGGTGATATTTTCATTGAAAACGGAAAGATCGCAGCGGTCGGGGAAAATTTGCCTCAGCATGCCGATGAAGTAGTCGATGCTTCGGGAAAATATGTGTTGCCTGGCGGGGTGGATCAGCACGTTCATTATTCTTTTGACTATAAGGGTGAAAGGGTGCGAGGATTTGAGACATCGAATGCGGCGATCGTCGGCGGAACCACCACCGTCATCGAATTTGTCAACCAAGAGCAAGGGAAGGGAATGGCGGAAACAATTGAAAAATATGACAGGGAGGAATTTTCCAAGCTGGCGATGGTCGACTATTCCTTCCACGGTGTTGTATGCGACCCATCGGATGAATTATTTGCCGAAATTCCGACGCTACCTAGTAAAGGAATTTCTACCATAAAGCTGTTTATGGCGTATAAAGGGCTCCCTTTCCACAGTGATGACGAAGCGGTTTTCAAAGCGTTAATGGCAGCAAAGGATGCTGGTGTCACCGTGATGGTGCATGCAGAAAATGCCGATGTCATCGACTACCTGCAAAAGGAATATTTGCGCAAAGGGGAAACAGGGCCCTATTCCCATGCTTTGTCTAGACCGCCGTTAGTGGAAGTGGAAGCAACCCAGCGGGCGATTTATCTTGCCGCAATGGCGGATGCACCGATTTATATCGTGCACGTCACCGCCAAGGGTGCGATGGAAGCAATTCGGAATGCGCATAACGAAGGACTCCCTGTGTATGGGGAAACATGTACCCACTATCTTGTCCTGGATAAAGAAGCATTAGCAAAACCGAATTTTGAAGGTGCAAAATATGTATGCTCTCCCGCACTGCGGACCGAAGAACATCGGGAAAGTCTCTGGCAGGCGATCAACCACGGCTGGCTAAATGCGGTAAGCTCCGACCATTGCGGCTTCAATTGGGAAAAGCAAAAACATATGGGAAAGGATGACTTTACGAATATCCCAAACGGCTCGCCGGGGGTGCAGGACCGGCTGGCGATTTTATGGACCTATGGGGTCAATCGCGGAAAGATTTCCCGGCAGCGGTTAGTAGATTTATTTGCAACGACCCCGGCTAAGATTAACGGCCTCGACCATCGCAAAGGACATATCGGCGTCGGATATGATGCGGATATTGTGTTATACGATCCAAAACCAACATCGATCATTTCCAATAAAAACAGCCTGCATGGCGTGGATTTCAATATTTACGAAGGCATGGTCCAGGAAGGAAAGGTCGACAAGGTTTTCTTAAGAGGCAAATTAATGGTCGATAACGGCGAATTCATCGGCAAAATGGGCGACGGAGAGTTTATCCCGGCCAATGCGTTTGGATTGTGTTATCAGGAAAGAAAAGAGAAGCAAGCGGTGGGGGTTTAATATTGGGTTCAAGGGCCGCTGACAGCTGTCCCGAGAAAGAATTCGTATTCCAATCCGATTCAGTTTAACACTCAGCTCAAGGGCTGCTGTCAGACATGATAAAAGCTAACAAAGGATGACACTGGTTCATCTTTTGTTGGCTTTTGTATTTCGAAGATGTGAATAGGGTATTTTGTGAATTGGATTTTAACAGTTCTTATTTCAAGATAAACGGATTGGATGTGAAAGAAATGGATGATTCTAAAGCCCGCTAGAACGGGAGGGGGGCTTTCCAAGTGTTCATAGTGCGTTTCTAAAGCCCGTTAGAACGGGAGCGGTGCATTCTAAGTGTTTATAGGCAGGCTCTTAAGCCCTCTAGAACAGGAGAAAAGCTTTCTAAGTGTTCATAGCTGGGTTCGGGTTCTATAATGCGCTCCAACTGGAAAAGCAGCATCGAACGGCTAATAGGCTACATTTTTGGGCTTCTCAAGAAGACGCAACAGAGATTTAATGATAAAATAAAACTATATAGTTAACGTATCGGTGACCAATACTTGCAATACGTCAATATTTTGTTGACGTATTGTGCTTTATGAAATAAAATTAAGTTAGGAGCATTCCTGTAATGAAGAAATTTGAAGGTTGAACAAAAAAGAGTCCTCTTGGTATAGTACAGGGTGTCATGATCATGACCCCGAATTTAATAAATACCAAGGAGAGG
>NZ_BMEV01000089.1 GCF_014637175.1 Compostibacillus humi
ATTTCCAATACAACTTGTGCTTTAAATTCTGGTGAATATCGTTTCCTTTTTTGTTTCATAAACCTACCTTAACATATCCTTTCTTGCTGTCTAAAATCTTGGGTCCATTATAAATTGATAGAACAAAAAGGCATAAAGCTCAATATAGATATTAATATTTTATCTGAATTTATTTATGAAAAAACCCTTGGAAATAATTTATCAGTAGCATTTGCAATAGAAGAAGCTAGATATTGTACTACACTTGATGACTTTAAAAGAATATTAGATGAAAAATATGTGAGTGGTGATATTACAAATTACTATGGTCATATATGGAAATATGTAACAGATTATTTAAATAAAAAGAACTTAGGATTTCCCTTTCCGGATAAAGTAGTAGCAAGTGCGATTATTTTATTAAATGGAAGAGTCAATTCCGAGATATTAAGTAAAGCAATTAAAGTGAATTTACAAAAAGATGATTGGGATGAATTATTAGAGTTACTATTTCCTTTGGTACAGAAAATAAGTAATGATGAATACGCAATATTTCATAATGATTTTAGAGTTTTTTTAATGGCTAATAACAGCAGCGGTGCTAAGTATAGGAGTATTGCATTTCAATTAGCTGAATATTTTATGGGGGATAATTATAGTTTATCAAGTTTAAATAACTTAATACCCTTATTAATCAGTGCAGATAGGAAGGATTTAATATCAGGAGTTTTTAATGTAGATTATGTAATTCACTCGCTGGCCAATGGTTTGTCGAGAAGGAGATTGCAAGAATATGGATCCTTGGCTTACCAATCTGCCATAGAATCTAGGGATTGGGGAAGATATCATAGTGTTTATCTTGCGATACACACTATGTACCAGCATTATCGTTATTATGAGTATTATGAAAAAGAATATAAATTAGAAGATAAATCTTATGTGAAGACAATAAGCACTTATGAATTAAAAGCAGATGATTTAAGACGAGAAAATCTAGAAAACTATCTACTCATGTTGAAATTTTGTATAGATTTATTATCTTATAAAGATCCTGTATCTTATTCTAGAGCAAGCTCAATTTTTAATCTATGGATGAAGGATCTCACACCGTCATCATTTGTTAGAACAATTCTATCAGAAGAAGAAAGTGTGTTATGGGATCAAAATTTGTTAGATGAAATAGTAACTAATTGGGCATATTTAGCTGTTAAATTTAACAAGGGGTTTACTAAGATAGATAAATCTAAGCAAATGGACGAAGAAATTCGTGTTTCTTTACTATTTAATGACACTTACTTTGAAAATTTAATTATAATGAACGAAACTGATAAGGCGCTTGAAACTATTTATAATGGTGGTGTTTCTTACAACTGTATAGAAAAGAATCTAATGAATATTTTATTTAATGGCTCTGTTAAAGTTAGTTGTTGATAATTGAATTCCGAGAACAAATGTTCTATAATTGAACTAACTACAATAGGGTTGGTGATGATTGTGAGAGCGACTGAAATCCTTAAAGCCATTCAAAAACTAAATCCCGCAGAGAAGCACAGGTTACGCGAATATTTAATTGATGCACTCACTGCTTCAAGTTCGACTGGAACCGTTCTTCACGAAATATCTGAACGTAAGAATAAGAATGGCTATGAATGCCCTGATTGTACATCAGAACATATTGTTCGATTTGGCAAATATACAACAATTGTTGATGGCGAAGAGGTCAAAAAGCAACGCTATCGCTGTAAGGCTTGTAAAAAGACATTCACTGACCTCACAAATACAGTTCTTTATCGAACTCGTCACCTTAACCAGTGGATTAAATTTATTGAGTGTATGATTGAAGGTTATTCTCTTCGAAAGTCTGCTAACTTAATTGGCAACATTACTCACGTCACTTTATTTTATTGGAGGCACAAACTACTATCATCGTTAAAAAAAATGGAAATACCAAATTTTGAAGGTATCGTTGAAATGGACGAGACCTATTTCTTGTACTCAGAAAAAGGACAAAGAAAAATTAAAGGTAGAAAACCACGTAAGCGTGGTGGTTCTGCGAAGAAACGTGGTATAAGCAATGAACAAGTTTGCGTGTTGGTTGCAAGAGACCGTGATAAAACCACCTTTTCGCAGATATTAGGTATGGGTAGGTTAACCAAAGACCAATTAGACAAAGCCATCGGGCATAGGCTTTCAAGTGAGAATATACTATGCACGGATTCTTGGCGTGCATTTAAAACATATGCTGCTGAAAAAGGAATGGATATTTACCAATTCAAGTCCGATGGTAAGATTCGTACTAAGGGGCTTTATCACATCCAGAACGTGAATAATTATCATAGAAGACTAAAAGGTTGGATGCAACGATTTAATGGTGTTGCGACCAAGTATTTAAACAATTACCTTACTTGGTTTCAGGTCTTGGAAAGTATCCATCACCAAAGAAATGAAGTAACAATGAATGACTTGATTATTAAAGGGAATTTAGTACAGAATTCAGAAACCTATGATACACTTAGGTTAAATAAATTTGCTGTATAAACACTGATGCTTGTTCAACTAACGGGCAGTTTAGTGAAACAATTTTAAAGTTAATTCGTGTAAAGATGCACATTATTCCAGCCAAAAGCAGCACATTTTGTTCAAATTAGTCCAGATTTTTCACAAAGTATATATGTATAAAGCTCGTATTAAGTGTATAAATATACCCTGAATGGCTTGACATGGAGCCTCTGCGGCCATGCGTTTCAAGCCAAGAAGCCAGCTGTCTAAAGACTTTGGCTTGCCAGGCAGGCTAGCATACCCGCCTCTCCATATCAAGCCGTGTCACGTACCTTATACAGATTATACATCTGAAATAATTTGAAATTCACAATCTGAAATAAAGTGGATATTTACAAGAATTGAACGAAATTTTGGTGTTACAGTTCAAGGACCTCCTGGAACAGGAAAAACTCATACGATTGCTAATTTAGTTTCCCACTTCCTGGCAGAAGGAAAAAGAGTTTTAATTACAAGCCAAAAAGAAAATCCACTAAGAGTGCTGAAGAGTAAAATACCAGAAGAAATTCAGGATTTATGTGTTCCTGTATTAGGTGGAGGTAGAGATTCTTTACAAGAAATTGAGAAATCAATCAATACTATTAGTGAAAAATTAGGAGAATTAGATACTGATAAATTAAAGAGGGATGTAAATATTTATTTAAAAGAACTTCATGAAAGCAAACGGAAAGAATCTAAACTCTTAAATCAATTAAAGGATTATACAGAAAAGGAAGGTACTGTTCTCCGTTATAAAGGTGAAGAATTGTTTAGGTATGATGTGGCTAAACGGCTAGTTAATTCAAATGTTAATTATGAGTGGATTTTAGATGATGTAGAGATGGAATCCGAGTTTCCATTGAATGAAGTTGAGTTTAAAGAACTTTGGAGCCTTAGAGATCAATTAAATGCTAATGATTTAAAACTATATAATACGAACCTTCCAAAAATAGATGTTCACATTAGAAATGAAAAGGCTTTTCAGGAGCTAGTTAATGATGGTGAAAAACTAGCCAAAGGTAAGGATGAAGGCTTAAAACAATTGGAATCCCATCAACTACCGAGTGACATATCTACAATTGATGAAATTATTAATGATTTCAAAACCATTTTACATTTTAAACACGTCTTACAAGATGAAGGTTATAAATCTGTATTGAATGATTTGAGAGCCGGCGGAATACGAGAGGAACGTTGGAGAAATTTAGTTGATGATATGGAAGAAAACCGTACTCAATTATTCCAATATTATAATAGGTTAGTTACTCATGAAGTGAAATTACCTAATAAGAACATTGATGAATTAAAGAAGGATATGGAAATTACGAAAGAAAGACTGGAAAGTGGCAGGAAGCCGAACCTAATCTTTTTCCTCTTTAAAGGTAAACAAACAAAGTATTTGTTTGAAGATCCAGTCCTAAACGAAAAACCGATATCAACACTTGATGATCTTAACCCCTTAGAAGATTACATTAAGTATCAAGAATTAAAGGTAGAAACAGCAAGAATTTTTAATGGGAATATGAAAGAAATAAACCATTCCATTATTGAACATAGTGAACCTCGTTTTCCACATATTCTGGAAGAAAGATTAAATGAATTAAAAACCGTTATAAAAGTTTTTGAAATAATAAATAACTTAGAAGAAAAGTTGTCGCTTAGCCATGTTAATTTGTATTCAGTTGATGATGTAAAGGCATTATTAGAAAATGCTGAACAAGCGAAAGCCTATTTAGAATATAAAAAATGGCTTGAAATTTATCAAAAAGAGTTATTAGATTTGAAATCTTTTGCTGAAAAAGAGAATACGCATTCAATCATATACGAAATTATTGAGGCCTTTGAAGATAAAGATACTCAAAAATGGGGTGTGATACTAAGTCAGTTATTGGAATTATATGAAACAAAAAAAGATGTATACAGGTTTTATGAGCTATTAGACAAAATGAACAATATTTTACCTCTAACTAAAAAATCGATCGAAATGTCTGTAGGAGAAGAATTGGAGTATCCTGATAACTACTTGAAAGCATTTGAACTAAAAAAATTAAGAACGTGGCTTGATCAGACCAAGAATATTAATCCTTCTAAACTAAGAAGCTTAATTGAAAAAGAAAAGAATTATCAAAGGGAATTAATTAAGAACATAGTACGTGATGCATCCTGGAAAAGTCAGATTGAACGTATTACGGATAAGGAAAAACGAGCACTATCCTCCTGGAAGACTTATATTAAGAGGTATGGTAAAGGGACTGGAAAGAATAAGCGTTATTTATATAGTGCAAGGAAAGCAATGAAGAATGCTCAGAGTGCGATTCCTGTCTGGATTATGCCAATAACACAAGTTTTGGAGAATTTTCCGATTACTAATGAAAAGTTTGATGTAATTATTTTTGATGAAAGCAGTCAGTGTGACATTTTTTCAGCAAATGTACTATTGAGAGGAAAAAAGATTATTGTCGTAGGTGACGATGAACAGATAAGCCCGCAATCAATTGGTGTAAATGATGATGATGTAAAGGAGTTAGCTAACCGATACTTACCTGATATTCCAAATTCAGACCTATTTGACGGGAATATATCTTTATATGAAATTGCTGAACAAACATTTCCTAAAGAAGGGAAGTTAATGCTGAGAGAGCATTTTAGGTGTGTACCTGAAATTATACAGTTCTCTAATGACCTAAGTTATGGTGGAGAAATGATACCGTTAAGATTACCGTTGGAAGAGGAAAAACTGGATCCACCAGTGATGGCAGTTAAAGTTGATGATGGGTACAATGATGAAAAAGAAAAAGATATAAACTGGCCTGAAGCGGAAGCAATTGCTAATGATATCTTTGAAATTGTTCATGATCCAAAGTACAAAGACCAGACCATTGGTGTCATAGCTTTACAGGGTAATAAGCAACACAAGCTACTAGAGACTTTAATTAGAGATAAAATTGGTGACGCTGAGTATGTTGCCCGAAAAATTATCTGTGGTAATCCTTATGATTTACAGGGGGATGAACGTGACATTGTGTTCCTTTCTATGGTCGTAGCTCCAAACCGAAATTTTAGACCACTTACAAAACCAGGTGAAAAACAGCGTTTTAATGTAGCAGCGAGCCGTGCAAAAAATCAAATGCGGTTATATCATTCAGTTGATACAAATGAGTTAAAAAGTAGTGATTACAGATATGCATTATTAAGTTATTGCAAAAATCCTACTAGAGTTAATCAAGAACTTGAAGATCTAGAGCAATTATGCGAATCACCTTTTGAAATAGATGTATTAAAAATGATTCTGGCTAAAGGTTATAAAGTTACTCCTCAGGTAAAAGTAGGGGGATATCGCATTGACTTTGTCATAGAAGGTATTCGTGACCGGCTTGCAGTTGAATGTGATGGCGAGAAGTGGCACGGACCTGAAAAGTTCGAGGAAGATATGCAACGCCAGGAATCATTAGAAAGAGCTGGCTGGAAGTTCTGGCGTATTCGAGGTAGAGAGTTTTATTTTAACAGAAAAAAGGCAATGGAAAGTCTTTGGTCGAAATTAGATGAAATAGGAATTGAGCCAAATTTAAATGAAACAGAACTGTATCAAGAAGGCCAAATAACTAATAATCAACAAAACAATTTTAAGGAGTATCAGCATAACGAAGAACAACCTAATATTGTGAACGTTAAAAATGAAAAACAATTAAATTTATTTGAAGATGCTAATGATGGTAAGCAACAAATTAGTTTGTTTGATAAAGAATATACTGCAAATTCAAGTGATAATCCAAAAGATTGGTTGGAAAAGTATTTATTAAATAAAGGGTTAAAAGTTATTGACAAGCGTGAAAAAGGTGGAAATTTATGGGTTATTGGTGGAGTGGATTTAAAACCTATTTTTAAAGAACTTGCAACAAAAGGTGTTAATTTTACATTCGTGTCTAATGGCAGCCGTACGACTCAAAACAAGCCTGGCTGGTATACGAAATTTAAAGAGTGATTTTGTGAGTCTGGGAAGATGACTACCAACATGTTCTGTAAAAATTCCAATGAATTTAACCTTGGCCATTCGGCAATACCATTTACGAAAGGTTGTTCTGCGGGAATGTGCCGGTTCATCAAGAAACTTAAATGTCTCGCTAGTACGGCGAACTAAATTATAAAGGGAATATGAATTATAAGTACATCAGCGTCAGTCATCTCTAAATTACTTTTAGAGATGACTGATATTTATCTTAAGAAGAAGGGAGTAATAAAATGACTGTCTGGTTGTTTCGTGCAGGAAAACAAGGGGAGTATGAAAACAAATTTTTAGAAGAAGGAAGGGTATATCTCACCTGGGACGATTTAAATATTAATCTTAGAACGATAACTTCTAAGGAGATATTATATAAAAAGCTAATCCAACACTATGATCTAGACAAAGAAAAAACAGCAATAAACTGGGCTTCTCAAATTTGGCCAATAGCTCATTCGATGGAAAAAGGGGACTTAGTAATCTTACCTTCAAAATTTAACCGCACCATACATATAGGGGAAGTTATCGGTGACTATGTATATGATGAGTCACTTGGCAGTCCGTATTATCATTATCGGAATGTAAATTGGATTGCTAAAGATATACCAAGGGATCGATTTGATCAGGATATATTGTATTCATTAGGAGCCTTTATGACGGTCTGTAAAATACACAGAAATAATGCTGAAGAGCGTATTAGAGAAATGCGTAAAAATAATTGGCATGTACCAAAAAATAAAAATGTAAAGGAGCTAGTAGAGGAAAATGAAGAAACAGTTTCAATAGATTTAGAAGAATATATATACGATCAAATCTCTGAAAGAATTATACAGCGTTTTAAAGGACATAAGATGGAATTTTTAATTGAAGAAATTTTGAAAGCAAAAGGCTTTACTACTTACAGAAGTCCAGAAGGTGCAGATCACGGTGTGGATATATTAGCAGCTTCAGATACGTTAGGTTTTGGAAATCCAAAAATTTGTGTCCAAGTCAAGACATCTGATACTCCTCTTGATAGACCGACATTAGATCAGTTGATAGGTACAATGAGCAATTATAGTGCAGATTTTGGCTTATTAGTATCGTGGAGTGGCTTTAAATCTTCTGTCACTAAGGAAATTCCTAAGCAATTTTTCAAAGTTCGTCTTTGGGATTCTAAAACTATTATTCAACAAATCTTTGAGAACTATGAAAAACTGAGCGATGAAATCAAAAAAGAGATTCCTATTAAAAGAGTTTGGATGTTGGACAGTGAAGTAGAATAGTAAGCTTTAATGGGAATAAAGGAGGGAATAAAAATGTGGAAGGATAGTGAAACAGAATTAGATTTTATAGACTTTGATTTTTTAATAGGAATACTTAAAGATATCATCGAAGATGAAGTGTAGAAGTTTGCAGACTTGAGAGTGTAAAATATTTTGTGTAAATAGAAATGCACTAAATAATGTTCATAGAAAAAGGAAGACCCTTTCTGTAGAATAAAGTTAGCCGACAAAATTCACAGAAAAGAGGTCTTCCCTATGATTCATCTTACTACAGATTTAATCGAAGCACTAGCACAAAAACAAGATATTGAAGAAGTTTTTCGTCATCATTTGGAAACAACCATCAATCAGCTGTTGAAACATGAATTAACTGTCTTTTTAGACTATGAGCCTTATGATCGAGAAGGTTTTCATTCCGGCAATTCCCGTAATGGCTACTACGATCGTACCTTTAAAACCGAATACGGAGAACTACACCTTCGTATCCCTAGAGACCGTAATGGCCAGTTCCAACAACAAACAATAGCTCCCTATAAGCGTTCCAATGATACGCTGGAACAGTTTGTCATTCACCTTTATGAAAAAGGGATTACGACAAATGAAATCGCTCATCTCATGGAGCGAATGTATGGACATCGCTATTCCAAACAAACGGTTTCGAACCTAACGCAACTTGTTTCTGAAGACGTGCAGGCTTTCCATGAACGAAAGCTGGAAGAACGCTATGTGTGCATTTACTTGGATGCCACTCATATTCCGATTCGACGTCAAACGGTTGAAAAAGAAGCTGTCTACATCGCTATTGGTATTACGGAAGAAGGAAACAAAGAAGTTTTAGACTTTACCATTGCACCAACTGAGTCTTCGCACGTATGGGAAGAACTCCTCCAATGCCTACATGAGCGAGGAGTAGAAAGCGTTCTTCTCTTCATTTCCGATGGATTGCCAGGGATGACAGATAGCATTCATCGTGTCTATCCAAAGGCGAAGCATCAAGTGTGCTGTGTACATGTCGCTCGAAACATTTCCAGTAAAGTACGTGTAAGGATCGTGCAGCCATTCTCGATGATTTTAAGGCCGTCTATCAAGCGAAAGACCGTGAAGAAGCTTTAGAAGCCTTAGAACGAATGCAAAGCAAGTGGGAAAAGTCTTATCCACGTGTCAT
>NZ_BMEV01000090.1 GCF_014637175.1 Compostibacillus humi
CTACCGCTGTGGCTCTGTGTTTAACCTAGAGATAGAAGTTTTATCAACTAAAATAAGCAGGCTAACTTTTCTACCGGAAATAGGGTTATTTACACAAAATTATTGACACACCCTAAGAAAGGTAGCAGTAGTTAACACAAAAACATTTTCCTTGATAAATTAACGTTTATGGGTACTTATAAAAAGAGGTTAGTAATTCTCCAAAAGGACCAAACAAAAATAGAATAGCGATGATCATAATAATACATGCAATCCAAAATAAGAACTTTTTCACTAAGCCATCTCCTTTGTAAAAAAAATTAATATACACATAGTTGTATTTACCCTTTATCTAAACTCAATCCTTGCAAAATTAAAAAGTCCAATTATACAAAATATTACGAATATAATAATAACAACCAAATAAAAATCTTGAAGAGACTGTATAACTCCGAGTTGGTTCTCTGGTGTCATTGCATAAGCTGGTTGGGACCACGGATAATACTTTCCATACTTTGAACTGGATATAAAGACATTAGGCATAACAAAAGCAAAATTAATGGCTATTGGAAGAGCAAAATTTTTCAATCGAGTGGATAGCCAAAGTTGTATTGCAATTAATGGCAATGTTGCAAACCATCCTCCGAAAAACAGTTTTAATACACTTATAAAAGGGAAAATCCCCGAGACCCCCATTAATTTCCCAATTACAAAAAAATACCCAAATAAAACCGTATTTGTCAAACCGATTAGAGACCACGCCCAAATCATTTTGGATAAGTAAACTGCATTTTTAGAAATTGGAAAGGCCAGCAATTGCTCCCATCCTCCATATGCATGTTCAAAACGGCATAAGAGGGCAACAAACACACTGGATAAAACTGGGCACAAAACCATACCATACAAAAATTCTACTTGCGTCCAGGTGCCCATCCACCCAACCATGCCCACTTCCTCAAACACATGCAGATTTGTCGTATAGTTCATTACCCCAACAATTGTAAGAAAAAGCGGAAGAAGAAAAATCATTAGCCATATACTTGGATAACAGCGAATTTTTAACCATTCTGACCATAATATGCTTTTTAACATTCTGTTCCCCCTAAATCATTTCTTTTCTTGCAAATTGCAAAGCTCCCAAACTAACTAAGATAAAACCAACGATTAAACTTATACCAATCCACTCCCAGTGAAAGATTGGTGGTTTTACAATATGGGAAAAGTCTGTAATGATATTTTCTTCAGAAAGTGTGATTTGATAAGGAATAACCCAAGGAAAATATTTGGCAATACCAGGGGATGGCAACATAAATAATCCAGCTACAATTCCCAATCCACCTATAATAATAGGAATCGATTGATTTTTTATATTCATGGATATCCAAAGTTGAAAACTAATGAATGAAAAGGAACTAAGATAAGGAAACATCGTAAAGTGGAAGAGTCGAGACCAATCTAATGAGTCTCCGCCACCAAACATCATCCCGATTAGCCAAAGGCCTAACATTAAGAAAAGACTTGACAATATTACACCAGAAATAATCCAAAAATATCTGACCCAATAGAACTTCACCCTTGAAATGGGCATTGAAAATATAAGATTAAAAGCATTGGCTTGATGTTCCACATTTGCAAGAAAGGAAGTCAATACCGTGACAAATAAATGGATCATCACGAAATTACTATAATAGGTTACCATCCACATGGAACCCCATATACTGTAACTTTTCCCTTGATAAACATCCTGCTGAATGTTTTGAAAATTGAGTATCAATAAAAGGGTAACTCCTGCAAGAAGGATGAAAGGAAACAATATGACAATTCCCCAAAACATCGAACGTTGTACTTTTATTAAATCGGAATAAAAAATTGGACCCATTATAAATGATGCTCCTTTCCGGTAAGACCAAGGAAAATATCTTCCAAAGATTTCTTAACACCTTCCAAACGTGATACAAAAAAACCATTTTCGACTAGTACCTTATTTGCCTCACCAGCTATTTGCGAACTTGATTCCCTTATATATAAAATATCTTGATCTGTATAAAAGGAAGCTTTTATTCCCGATTGTTCTAAACACTTAATTGCTCGGAGAGGATTATCGACTTTAATTCTTATCTTTGTTTCACTTTCCTTACGTAGTGCATTAATTGAATCTTGAAATAAAATATTTCCTTTGTGGATGATACCTACTTGTGTAGCTATTAGCTCAATTTCGCTTAAGAGGTGACTGGATAACAAAATGGTCATTTCATATTTTTTTGGCATCTCTTTAATGAATTCACGAATTTCTTGAATTCCAGCGGGGTCAAGTCCATTGGTCGGCTCATCTAAAATTAAAAGTTGCGGATCATTCAAAAGTGCTGTAGCAATCCCTAATCGTTGCTTCATACCTAAAGAATACTTCTTTACCTTTTTATCTTTAACATTGCTTAATCCCACAAGCCGTAATACTTCATCAACACGTTTTTTATTATTTACCTGAATTAATCTGCGTACAGCTTCTAAGTTTTCATAACCCGTAAGGTGTCCATAAAATGTTGGTGTTTCTACAAGTGATCCTATTTTGCTTAAAATGGATATTCGATTTTGTGTAAGATTTTGGCTGAAAATTTTTATATCTCCGCTAGTAGGGCGGATAAGTCCAAGCAACATCCGGATCGTTGTCGTTTTTCCTGCACCATTAGGACCGAGAAAACCATAAATTTCCCCTTGTTGAACCTTCATATTCAACTTATCAACTACCGTTTGATTTTTATATTTCTTTGTTAAATTATTCGTCTCAATGACATATGAACTCATTTTATCCTCCCCTAAGTTAATAAATTTTCATATTTTACAAAATGACTTTGATAATAATTCGCAAAAAATATGTGCCCATTGCGACATTATTTATCCTCACCTCAAGATTCCCTTCCTTACAAAAACAGTTATTATTATTGTAAATAATTTATTGCAAAATGTAAAGTATTATTTGCATTCTGCAATATAAAATTGCCCTGTTTTTGAACACAAACTAAAAAAAGGTCACTAACCAGTATGATTAGTAACCTTTCATTCAAGTTTAATACAATTTGTTATATTACAGTTGCTTTCCTAAAGGAGCATTCCTGTAATGAAGATATTTGAGGTTTGAATAAAAAAGTCCCCTTGGTATAGTACAGGGTGTCATGATCATGACCCCGAATTTTATAAATACCAAGGAGGACTCAAAATGAATTATAACCAAAACCACAAATTATCGCAAATCACACCATCAACTTTGATTGTAGGAATTGACATCGCCAAGGACAAACACGTGGCCCGTGCACAGGATGATCGAGGGTTTGAGTTCGGAAAAAGACTGATCTTTGATAACCGTATACATGGTTTTGAACAGCTTTTAAACTGGATTTCCAAGCTTCAAAAAGAACATGGAAAAAACGAGCTGATCATTGGCGCAGAACCAACCGGCCATTATTGGTTGAGCCTAGCCTATTATTTAAGAGCCAAAGGGATCAACCTCGTGTTGGTCAATCCGATGCACGTGAAAAAGTCCAAAGAGCTTGATGATAACTCGCCTACGAAAAATGACACCAAGGATGCGCGTGTCATTGCACAGCTTGTCAAAGACGGTCGATACTCTGTACCTAATCTTCTTGATGGCATTTATGCCGAATTACGGGAAGGGATCAAATTGCGAGATCAACTCGTCAAACAGCTGATTGTCATCGACGGCCGCATTCAGAATCACATTCAACGGTATTTTCCTGAGTTCAATGACGTGTTCAAAGACTGGGAAGGGAAGACCGCTCTCTTTACCCTACGCGAATTTCCATTTCCATCTGATTTTCAGGATATGACACCGGAAGAAGTGTTGGCACAATGGAAAACCGTCATCAAGCGAGGTGTAGGAATCAAGCGTGCCATCCAGTTACTGGAAAAGGCAAGAAAAAGCGTGGGCATTAAAGTCGGACTACGATTTGCGAGAAAAGAAATCCACAGTCTCTTAGACCAATACGAGCTCTACCAGCGTCAATTAACCGAACTCGACAAAGAAATCACGGAAGTCATGAAAGACATCCCAGGCGCTCAAGAAATGACGAACATCAAGGGTCTTGGAACCATTACAGTCGCCACGTTTTTCTCTGAAGTTGGAGATCTCACAAAGTATGATCACCCACAACAATTGGTGAACATGGCAGGCTTGTCCTTAAGAGAACACAGTTCAGGGAAGTTCAAAGGACAAACGAGAATAACGAAACGAGGGCGAAAGAAACTACGGAAAGCCTTATATCTGGCCGTCCGCCCATTAGTGGCGAGCAACCCGACATTCAAGGCGCTCCATCATTACTACACGACCCGCCCCAACAACCCATTGAAGAAACAACAATCACTGATTGCGTTGTGTGGGAAACTCTTACGGATACTGTTTGTGATTGGCAGGAAACAATGTGAATTTGATGGAAGCAAAATCTTAAAAGGTTTACCTCAAATAAAGGCATTACAGGCAGTTTAAGCATTTAAGAACTAATTGAATCAATGCACCTGGCTTTTTGGAACGAAAAAACACCAACAATGCAGAGTCGGAGCTTATTTAATCCATTCGGGCAAAAGACCCAGCAAAGGAGCTTTTTCCGACCTCCACCTTGTGGATACGCAGGACGAAGGAATGTATGGATAAAAATCCCGTGATACATGGGAGGGTAAGCGGCCATAAGCAGTGTGGAGAATAGGGCATGGTCATAACCATTTTCAACCAAATGTTCACAATTTGGCTGTTAGGATGGATTCAACCCTGTTAGAATATTCTGTACTCTGGACGAACGCTACGCCCACCAATAAATTCGTAAAAATGATGTTTGAGTAATTCTAAGAAAACAGGAGTATTTTGAAGAAAATCAAAGTATATAGAGGGAGTGATATATTTTAAATCATAAATTATTCGGGAATTGTATGTCTATATGAGAACTTGCATAAAATTTTAAAGTTTTACTATTACGTGCATCCGTAAACATTGCCTAAAAATACCCTGAGTAATTAAAGTTAGATTCTCCCTTTTAATAACTACCCCAACGGTCTTTTTAGATAATGTTGGGTTCTTTACATATGAAGTTTCCTCCAATGATTCTGGAATTATGTCAAAATTTCTAAATTCAACTTTCACTTCATTTCTTTTGCTCCTTTTAGCAACTTGTAAAAACTTTTCAACGTTTAGCGTATACACGGATTCGTAATGCTTATCAACCTTTAAAAAATCAATTTCCTTCAAGAAGTACTCTTCCAACTGTTTAGAATCATTCGTATATATTTCAAACCAATTTCTGTTCCACTTCTTGCAATCTGGCATTACATTTTCTCGAAAAAATCGTTTTAACTCAGATTTTTCTTGATCAGTAACTATGTTACCTTCTAAATACATCCACCTTCCAATGGCCCAAACAATAGCAACTTTGGGACTGTTTTCATGATCTACAAAAACTCTCCCTGGATAACTACCATGAATGACTGCAAATGCTGGAATGAATTGCTTTTTTTGTTTAAAAAGCCCTTCTACGCTAGAAAAGGAACTATATTGTAATTCAATCATTTTATAATTCTCCCTTATTTATTTATTTCCAATATAAGCTTCTTTTGCAGTTCATTAGCGGCTAAAAGCGCTTCTTTATCATTATATACATCACCAGGTTTGTTTCCTCTTCCAATTATATAACCCTCAAAAGAAATACCAACAAAATCAAAAATATAATGAAACTGCTGTATCAACGGTAGACCTTTTATGTTTGGATAATCTCCTCCTACCGCAATTACATAGGCTTTCTTATTTGCCATGGAATGTTTAAAATCAGGATATTTTTCATCCCTTAATGTCTGAGACCAGCGATCAATAAAGTTTTTCATGATGCCGGACATGCTATACCAATAAATCGGTGTAGCAAATACAAGAATGTCATGGGGCATCATACGTTCTATAACTAAATTGTGTTCATCATGAATCGTATGAAACCCCCCTTCTTCATGTCGCAAATCTTCAATGGATTGAATTTTAAAGTCCTTTAAATAGATTTTTTCTGCAGTAATCCCTTGAACCGCTTTCTCAGTAAGTATTTCAGTATTACCATTTTGTCGAGTTCCTCCGTATATAATGGCAATAGACATACTTCATTCACTCCTTTATCAAAACAACAAAACTTTAGATTTACAATGAAAATTACACCAATAAAAAATTATAATCCCCCAACGGAAAAGTGAATACAAAATGATAATGATCAAAGATTAAAAATCGGTTCAGATTAATAACAACGGTTAATTACCCGATAACGTAGGTAACTTTAATTCTTTCCTCATACTTAATTGCTGAACTGCTGTTTGAAATCCAATCTGTTTTAACACCTTATAAGTTAGTTCACTTTCTCGGACCGGTAAATTAGGAACTATCCGATTAAGATCATTTTTAAAATCACCAAAAATATGACCGAGCATAAAATAAATTACTTCTTCTGCACTTTCTAAATTCGGTCTTGCTTCACACTGGAACAAAATAGTACTCAAATGATTCCCTTTAGAATTGAAGATCCTTTGATAATAAGCATAGCCAAGCTCTTCTCCATCTTCGTCCTCAACGATGATTCCTTCACCATATTTAGCACTCTGCCATTGCGTTTGCCAAGGGTTCATTCCTTTATAAAAAAATTGCTTGCCTATTTGCTGGGGCAACACTCGTTTAACAGTAACTTTTCTTCTTAAATGAGGGATTGGATTTTGACACAAAGCTTTATTAAGATTTAAATACTCCAATATTCCCACTTCTTTATATCCCATATCCTTATATAAAGAAATTGCTTTCTCGTTCTCTTTTAATACCTCAAGTGTTGCAATATCTGCACCGTTTTGTTTTAAAATTGAGATACTTAAATCCACTAATTTTTTTCCTATACCTTTAGATCGGTATGCCTTGGCAACACCAGTTCCTCCATTCCAAGCAACTTTTTTACCGTTTATTTCTCTTATTCCATTTAAAACAATTCCTATCGGTTGTTTGTCGTCAAAGGCAATGATAGATAGACTAACGGATAAATCCTCCTTTACCATCCTTTCCAAAAACATATCATCGGTCATCTTGACATCAATTGAATACCCTTCAAATCCTGCATTCCAAGCATTAACAGCATCTGTTATTGTACAATCTTTCAACCTTTTAATTTTAACCAATTTTTAAATCTCCCTAATATCAGAACTTAATACATAAATATACTCATACTTCCACAAATTCTTATAATTATATTCCTTTAATCCTTAATCTGTTAAATACGATTTAATACTCGAATAGTCGTTAACCAATAAACAATGTATTGTCCTACGCCTACTATACCTATACCAATTAATGGAATAAGAACATGACCAGAAAAAAGAAAACAAACCCCTGCTATAATTGGCAGTGCAAAACTATAGTAAATATAAACATTCCGGCAAGCTTTATAGGTAACCCACTGTTGTCCCTCATCCATCTCGCGGAATTCAGGTGGAATTAATCCAAACGGTTTAATTTGATTATCGGGATTCTTACGGTTGTAAAGCTTTATAAAAGTTAACCACAAAAATGTACAAAGTACTAATATCCCAAAACATAATCTAGCTAAGACAACCAGTGTATTCGTTAGTGAAAGTGTCAAAAATGTAATGAGCAGTATAAATAAACCCATCGGTATTAATGGTGTACGTAAGATATGTTTCAACATGTTTAATCATTCCTTTCCTTTAAATAAAAAACTTCTTCAACAGAAACATTAAAAGCATTTGCAATTTTTAATGCCATCGTTACAGATGGGGAATAATCCCCTTTTTCAATTAATCCTATTGTTTGCCTTGTAACGCCAATTGCATCAGCTAAGTCTTGTTGTGTCCATCTAAACCGTGCACGTAACTCTCGAACCCTATTCTCAAGCATCAAGTTCCCTTCCTTCTAAAATAGATCACTATCATTGTAATATAAGTATTACAAAATGTAAATGATTATTTGCATCATCCGAGGAATGAATATTTTCAAATGTTAGGAAATTCTTTTTGCAAAACTTAGCCTTAGAAAACTTAACATTTCAAGGATTCGCGGCTTTTTTGATTTTTTTGGAATTGCAAGATAAAGCATGAATTTGAACGTATTTGGGGCTAAATTGGGGCTGATTAATATTGATCGGTATAGGTTTGGTTTCTTCTATTTGTTTTACTACTTTTATAGCATATAAAGATTTATTTAAAACAGAGTAAGGATATGGAATATTGTAAGTATTATCTTTTATATTGGTTTCCATATATTTTTCGTAAAAGGCTTTTACTCGCTTATCTTGTTTGCAAAACTCAATCATAGCCCTGTAGCTTGGCGTATTATAATGAGTTTTCTCCGATCCTTTGTCTAGATGGCCGAATTTGTGTAATATACAATTCAAAACTATTTACATTCTTACCACATATAATGTCGGTACTATGAAAGCTGTGGGCATGTGTATCGTCATCATAAATTACCAATCCACCTTTTGTTGATCCAGGTAAATAAGTGTACCTATTATAGCTGAAAGGTTCGTATATATCGCTTAAGAACTTGTCTAAAACATCGCTAATTGAATATAAGCTACACCATGCCCCTATCCAATCTTTTCTAGTCCTCGGGTTTCTCTTCTTAAAATTACCATTAACATAAGAATGAATAATTTTCTTTTGATTTACTATAGAAGAAGAATCAAAAAGTTGCAAATCCCTATATTTGAATGTATGTGTCAAGTTTTTCTCGATGTTGTTTTTATCATGCTATTTCCAGCACTCTATTTTTGTACACTTTTTTCGGCTACCGCGCTGTCGCTTGCTGGCCTCGACGTTTTTGTC
>NZ_BMEV01000091.1 GCF_014637175.1 Compostibacillus humi
ATGGAACGGATTCTGGCACGACCGAATCTTTTACAAGCAATCAAACGAGTGGAAGAGAATAAAGGAAGTCAAGGTGTCGACCAAATGACCACAAAAGACCTGCGGAACCATTTTGTAGAAAATTGGACAACCATCCTTACCCAAATAAGGTCGGGTACCTATCAACCAAAACCAGTCCGTCGAGTCGAAATCCCGAAACCAAACGGTGGAATTAGGAAGTTAGGTATCCCTACGGTAACAGACCGTTTCATCCAACAAGCCATCGCCCAACAATTAACGTTGGTATTTGACCCAACATTCTCGGAGTTCAGTTACGGATTCCGTCCGAACAGGAGGGCACATACCGCGGTCAAACAGGCTAGAGCTTATATAAAAGAAAGATATCGCTGGGTAGTAGATATGGATTTGGAGAAATTCTTCGATAAAGTAAATCATGACCGATTAATGGCAAAACTTGCGAGTAAAATTAAAGACAAAGCACTCCTTCGTCTTATCCGACGCTTTCTACAAGCTGGTGTACTGGAAAATGGGCTGGTTCGTCCAATTACGGAGGGAGCACCACAAGGTGGCCCATTAAGTCCGTTACTTTCCAACATTGTATTAGATGAACTGGACAAAGAACTGGAGAAGCGTGGTCATAAATTCGTGAGATATGCGGATGATTTCCAAATTTACGTGAAGTCCAAACGTGCTGGGCAACGAGTGATGGAATCCATCACAACGTTTATCGAAAAGAAACTTCGACTCAAGGTAAATCGGGAAAAGAGTATGATAGCCCGTCCTTGGAAACGTAAATTCTTGGGGTTTAGTTTCACAAGCAACAAGAAACAACCTAACATTCGATTGGCAAAGCAATCTGTTGAACGATTCAAAGCACGGATTAGGAAACTAACTTCACGAAAACAGCGAATAGCAATGGAACAACGCATTGCCAAACTAAATAGCAATCTTAATGGTTGGCTTGGTTACTATCAGTTAATCGAAACGCCAAGCAACCTAAAAGAGTTAGAATCATGGTTACACCGAAGACTCCGAATGATACGTTGGAAAGAATGGAAATTGCCAAAAACCAAGAAGAGAAAACTAATCTCATTAGGAATATCGCCACAAAAGGCATATGAATGGTCAAACTCCAGGAAAGCATATTGGCGTATCGCAAAGAGTCCCATATTACACATAGCCCTTGGCACCAAATACTGGTCAAGCCAAGGGCTAAAGAGCATATCCGCTAGATATGAAATTTTGCGTCATACATAATCTGGAACCGCCGTATACGGAACCGTACGTACGGTGGTGTGAGAGGGACGGAGGTTAGTCACCTCCCCCTATCTCAATTACTGTTCCGAAGATGAATAGGACTCTGTTCACCTTCTCTAAAAGTGGAAAAAGCTTTCCCATAATAAGGAACTATTATATAATTGCTTTAATAAATATTTTAATGTGCCTATTTTAAGGAGGAAGAACTTCTCGTGATCATTGCGATCATTTTTTTATTATTTGCTTCTTTTTTCTTTTCCGGAAGCGAAACAGCATTAACTGCAACGAATAAAATGCGGTTGCAAATGCAGGCGAAAAACGGAAACAAAAAGTCTGGCCAATTATTAAAAATTGTCTCCAAGCCGAATGAGTTTATCACAACAATATTAATCGGGAATAATATCGCCAATATCGTATTGCCGACATTAGTTACAACGATTGCGATTCAGTACAGCTGGAATGTCGGGGCTGCTACCGCCATATTAACCGTCGTAATAATCATTTTTGCGGAGGTACTGCCAAAATCAATAGCTGCTGCTTTTCCTAATCGGATTTCTTTCCTTGTTTATCCGATTATAAGATTTTTTATTTTTTTATTTAAACCGATTACCTTTATACTGAACTGGCTAACCGGTTCTATTACGAAGACCCTTTCGAAAGGGCAGGCACAGCCTGTTTCCATTTCCAAGGAAGAATTCCGCGCTATGGTCGATATCGCAGATTCTGAAGGAACTTTTCAGAAAGATGAGTCCTTTCGAATAAAAGGAGTTTTGGATTTCCAAAACCTGAATGTGAAGGATGTGCTAAAAACGCCGCGGGTCGAAATTGAAGCGCTTCCAAATACGGCAACCTTTGAAGAAGTAAGAGAAGTGGTCATGCAAAACCCGTTTACACGTTATCCGGTGTACGAAGAGGATATTGACAATATTATCGGGGTGTTTCACTCGAAATATTTAATTCAGTGGTCGGTGGAACCTGGGAAAACGCTGAGAGACTACAGTGATACAGATCCGCTAATCGTGTATGAATTCCACTCCATTGAACACGTTTTCCGACAGATGACGAAATTGAAGAAGCATATGGCGATCGTTTTAGATGAATACGGGGGAACCGAAGGGATTCTCACCCACGAAGATATTATTGAGTCGATGATCGGCTTAGAAATTGAAGACGAAATGGATGTCGACAATGACATGCTCGTGGAAAAGATGACAGATACGGAAATAATTTGCGACGGGAAAATTACACTGCACCACTTAAATACGATTTTTCGCACGGAAATTCCCGAGGATGAAGATGTGTTGGCGGGGTATTTATTAAAGGAATTTAACCATTTTCCCGAAGAAGGGGAAGTGCTGGAAATGAGTGATTTAACGTTTAAAGTGCTGGAAGTAGACGGACGCTCCATTTCCAAAGTGCAAATTATTAAATAGACTTTTTTTACATACAATCCCTGCAGTAAGAAAGTAGGGATTTTTTATTTCGGTTTTTTGGTAAACTGATATTGAGCTTTACGAGAAATAACGTTTTGTACCGTGCGGGCAAAGCGGCAACGAAGGAAGGAAATGACATGCACATAAAAATTATTGCCGTTGGGAAACTGAAGGAAAAATATTTGAAGCAAGGCATAGAAGAATATATGAAGCGGCTGAAAGGGTATGCGAAAGTAGATTTGACGGAAGTCGCCGATGAACATGCGCCGGAACATTTAAGCGAAGCGGAAATGGCCGAGGTAAAGAGAAAGGAAGGAGAGCGGATTCTTCACCATCTCCCCCAGGACACCTACGTCATTACACTTGAAATTAATGGTAAAATGCTGAGCTCGGAAAAATTGGCTGCAACAATCGATGAGCTGGCCACCTATGGAAAAAGCAAAATAGCTTTTGTTATCGGCGGGTCCCTCGGCTTAAGCGAAGCTGTACAGAAGCGGAGCAACATGGCCCTTTCCTTTTCCAAAATGACTTTCCCCCATCAGCTGATGCGGCTTATTTTATTAGAGCAGGTTTATCGGGCATTTAAAATTAACCGGGGGGAACCGTACCACAAATAGAGGCAAAAACTGTTGTAGATAAGGTGGTAATTCTTTATCGGAAGCGGGTATTGAAAATGTATGTTCATTATCCGTTTCTCGATATAACAAGTGGATTAGAGTAAAGGTTTTCGAAATGTTCATTTCAGTAAAATCAAATTCAAGTTCTATATTTTTAATGCTTCTTGATTTGTCATCTTGTTTGATAGTAATATTATCAATTAACAACAGTAGCAATTGCTTTTGATTTTCCTTAGTTGTCTTCTTGTAAACAGATAGGAATTTCTTCAGTAATTTTTCAATCAAATCTGGTTGGATTACTTTTGAATCGATAGATCCTAATTGTATTATAATCTCATTTTTCTTTTGTTCTAACCCCCTTTTATCATTCGAGACCTTTTGTAACCGTTCTTGTAGAATATCAACAGGGAGAGTGTTTTTCTCAAAGGCATCCATATACTTTGCCTGTAATTGTTCAATCTCTTTTAATCGTATTTCAATCTTTTCTAATTCTTTGTTAAGCTTACTTATCGAATGAGCAGAACTTGAACTTATGTCAGTGATCGTCTTATATAATCTCTTCTTATTAGAACTAAGTTGTTCAATTTTCTTGATAACCGTATCTTCTGCTTCATATGCCTTAATAGAATTAGCTTTACAAGCAGCAGATCCTTTATTATGAAAATCGCTACAGACGTAATAACGATGTTTTCGTTTCGTCCCATCTTTACGTGTATATGTTGTAATTGACGGAACCATTCCTTGACCACAATCAGGACAGCGTAAAAGGCCACTAAGTAAAAATGGTTCGTTTGATTGACGCTGCTTAAATGATTTACTTTTTCTCCTTGCTCGTACAACGCTCCATAGTTCGTCCGAAATAATAGGTTCATGTTTTCCTTCTACAAGAATAGGATTTGGATTTTTCCCTTTTCTTCTTTTGGAATCCCAATTTTCAAATTTTAGCCAACTGATTTTACCGTTATATATTACATTGTCTAGGATTTGTGCTACTCCATTGATGGAGAAATAACGATTACGCTTGGTTTTATACCCAGCTTTATTTAAGTGGTTAGAAATCGCTCTAAGCCCTTTGCCATTTGCATACATATGATAGATTAACTGTATTACTTCAGCTTCCTTTTCATTGATAACTAGCTCCTTCTTAACAGTGTCATATCCAAATACAACCCCGCCGTTCCATCTCCCTTCCAAAGCTCTCTGTTTCATCCCAAGCTTAACGTTTTCCGCTAATGTATTTCGCTCCATTTCAGCGATTGAGGCCATAATTTGAAGTACTAAACGACCTATAGGACTACTGGTATCAAAGTTTTCTGAGTAGGATATAAATTTCACGTTGTATTTTTCAAACTTATCTAGAATCATGAGTGTTTCTAGCATATTTCTTGAAAGTCGGGAAATTTTCCAAACTATTACAGCATCAAATCTCTCATTCTCTACATCTTTAATTAGTCTTTTCATTTCAGGCCGTCCTTTTACGGATTTACCACTAATTCCTTCATCGACATATTCATCAATCACTTCCCAGTTATAAATTTGAGCATATTGCCGAAGTGTTTGAAGTTGCGCGGCTATACTAAAACCTTCTTTTACCTGTTCCTCTGTGCTTACACGAGCATAAATTGCAACTCTTGATATATCCATATCTAATCCTCCTTCATACTGATATTACAATGAAATACTAGATAAGAGAAATGGGACCTTATGTGATTGTTTGACTTAAATGGGAAATTGAAGAAGTACTTTTTAGATTTGGAAAAAACCCATTTCTTTTTTATTTCATTCAAGTATATGCTTGAATGTTTTACTGAAAAAAGTTACTATATAATCAAGCAAATACTTGAATGAGGTGATGATTTGAATAAGAAAGATACTTGTGAAATTTTTTGTTATGACGAGGAAAAGGTTAATCGAATACAGGGTGATCTACAAACAGTAGATATTTCAGGTGTTTCTCAAATGTTAAAAGCAATTGCCGACGAAAATAGAGCAAAAATCACCTATGCTTTGTGTCAGGAAGATGAACTATGTGTTTGTGATATAGCTAATATCTTAGGCGTTACAGTTGCTAATGCTTCTCATCATTTACGAACACTTTATAAGCAAAGGATTGTCAACTATAGAAAAGAAGGAAAGCTTTCCTTTTACTCATTAAACGACGAACATATCAAACAAATTATGATGATTGCATTAACACATAAGAAAGAGGTGGAGGTAAATGTCTGAACAAGCTGAACGGTCTGAAGTTGACATGACTTCCTACCGAGTACAAGGCTTTTCATGTGCTAATTGTGCAGAGAAATTTGAAAGAAATGTTAAGAAACTACCCAATGTTCAAGACGCAAAAGTAAATTTCGGCGCATCTAAAATAACCGTGTATGGTGATGCAACGGTTGAAGAATTAGAAAGGGCTGGCGCTTTTGAAAATCTTAAAGTGACTCCAGATAAACCATTAAGGGAAGAGAAAAAAGAGGTTAAAGAAGAAAAAGAGCCATTTTATAAAAAACACAGTACGTTACTATATGCTTCTTTATTAATTGTTTTTGGTTATATTTCTCATTTTGTTAATGGAGAAGATAATATTATTACTTCCCTTTTGTTTGCAGCAGCGATAGTGATTGGTGGATACTCACTCTTTAAAGTCGGGTTTCAAAACCTGCTACATTTTGAATTTGACATGAAAACTCTTATGACAGTGGCTATTATTGGAGCAGCTATTATTGGAGAATGGGCAGAAGGTGCAATTGTTGTTATTCTCTTTGCAATTAGTGAAGCTTTAGAACGTTTCTCTATGGACCGAGCAAGACAATCAATTCGATCTTTAATGGATATTGCTCCGAAAGAGGCGCTTGTTAGAAGAAATGGGCAAGAAATGATGATTCATGTTGATGATATTGCTGTTGGCGATATTATGATTGTGAAACCCGGTCAAAAGCTTGCTATGGATGGTGTAGTAGTACATGGTTACTCGGCTGTTAATCAAGCAACTATTACAGGCGAGTCAGTCCCAGTTGAGAAAACAGTGGATGATGAAGTTTTTGCAGGTACATTAAACGAAGAGGGAATACTTGAAGTTAAAGTAACAAAGCTTGTTGAAGATACAACAATTTCCAAAATCATTCACCTTGTTGAAGAAGCTCAAGGGGAACGCGCGCCTTCTCAAGCGTTTGTAGATAAATTTGCAAAATATTATACGCCTATTATTATGATTATCGCAGGGCTGGTAGCTGTAGTACCACCATTATTATTTGGTGGCAGCTGGGGAACTTGGGTTTATCAAGGGCTAGCAGTATTGGTCGTTGGTTGTCCCTGTGCATTAGTTATTTCAACTCCTATTTCTATTGTTTCAGCAATTGGAAATGCAGCCAAAAAAGGTGTGCTTATCAAAGGCGGAATTTATCTAGAAGAAATGGGTGCTTTAAAAGCAATAGCTTTTGATAAAACGGGTACACTTACAAAAGGAGTTCCAGTTGTAACAGATTTTAAAATGTTGAACAATCAGGTAAATGCAGAAGATATGTTGTCTATCATTACTGCATTAGAATATCGTTCCGGGCATCCTCTAGCTTCAGCTATTATGAAAAAAGCAGATGAGGAGAACATTTCCTACACTCATGTAATCGTGGATGATTTCTCTTCTATCACAGGAAAAGGAATCAAGGGGACTATCAACGGTACGACTTACTACATTGGAAATCCGAAATTATTTGAGAATCTGTCAGTTGACTTTAATAATAAACAAGAGCAAATTGTTAAGAACCTACAAAATCAAGGTAAAACTGCAATGGTGGTTGGAACTGAAAAAGAAATTCTTGCTGTCATTGCAGTAGCTGATGAAGTACGTGAATCAAGTAAAGAAGTTATTCAAAAGTTACATCAACTTGGAATTAAAAAAACCATTATGCTTACAGGAGACAACAAAGGAACGGCAGATGCTATTGGAGGTCATGTTGGGGTAACGGATATTCAGGCAGAACTATTGCCACAAGACAAATTAGAATTTATCAAAAAATTGAGATCTAAATACGGAAACGTAGCAATGGTTGGAGATGGTGTCAATGATGCTCCTGCATTAGCTGCTTCTACCGTTGGAATTGCGATGGGTGGGGCTGGTACAGACACAGCACTAGAAACGGCAGACGTTGCTTTAATGGGAGACGATTTAAGAAAACTTCCATTTTCTGTGAAACTAAGCCGAAAAGCACTTACTATAATTAAGCAAAACATCACCTTCGCATTAGCAATTAAATTCATTGCCTTATTATTGGTTATCCCCGGTTGGCTAACACTTTGGATTGCCATCCTTTCAGATATGGGAGCAACTCTTTTAGTAGCATTGAATGGTTTAAGACTAATGCGAGTGGGAGAAGATAAATATTAACTAAATTTGCAATCTCAGGGCTTTTCTTCTTATTGAAAAGCCCAATCCTGAAATATTGGAGATGAAAAAAATGATTACAACGGCACTTACTGCGGCTGCAGTTTATGTAGCAACAGGAATTGATTATCTTATTATTTTAATCCTTTTGTTTTCACAAATAAAAAAAGGACAAGCGAAACATATATGGATTGGACAATACATAGGTACGGCAATTATTATAGCTGCCAGTCTTTTAGTAGCTCTAGGTATTACATGGTTAATCCCTCAGCAATGGGTTTTAGGTCTTCTTGGGCTTATACCGCTTTATCTGGGGATTAAGATTTGGATTAAGGGTGAGGAGGATGAAGATGAAAGCAATATATTATCTTTATTTTCCTCAAATCGGTTTAATAAATTGTATATAACAGTCATATTTATTGTGCTGTCTTCCAGTGCAGATGACTTTTCTATTTATATACCTTATTTCACGGTATTAAACACGGTTGAAATACTTATTGCTAGTATTGTCTTCTTCATTATGGTTGGGGTTCTATGTTATGTCAGCTATCGCTTAGCTTCTTTGGATTTTGTATCAGAAAAAATTGAGAAATATGAACGTTGGATTGTCCCTATTGTATTTATAGGGCTAGGGATTTATATCATGTTTGAGAATGGTACATTCAACGCTTTATTTTCATTCCTAATTTAACAAATGGGGCAAATTTTAATCCTAGAAATCAAACATCTTAAAAATACCGAGAATGCTGCTGGCATTTTTAGTTAGCATGATAATGTTGTTCTGAATGAATTATTTCTGGATAAACAAAAATGTATTTACTTTGCATAGCGAACCGTCACCCTTATTTTGATTTAGCAGATCAAAGGGTGGCGGCTTCTTTATTATTATCTACTCAACTTTCGCACGCTTAAAATTGCTCTAAACCCTTGATATATTTGAATGCAGACTAAGTTGATCATGCCGCATTTGCCTTTATTTCATCGTTACTACGAAAAGCCTTCTT
>NZ_BMEV01000092.1 GCF_014637175.1 Compostibacillus humi
TCGAAGATCAAACAAAAGATTAACTGAAAAATGTTAGCACAGGAAAAGCCAAAAGACTTTGTGATACCAGCATCGCGTAAGTATTTTAGGATGTTTAGTTCCTTAAATGTCGACTTTATTTCGTTTGGTAGTTGCTTATTTTGGTTATTATTCGCTATCATAGTAGGAGACACCTCTTCTTTTCGGTAGTGATTATAGTCAAATCTACTATACCAAAGGTTGAGGTGTTTTTCTTATTGAACTATCTTGTCAAGACTATCTTGTCAAGGCACATATTACAGCAACTACGAGCGCTTGATAGAGCCAAGCGAATTATATTTTTCTCGGTGCGAAAGTTGAGTTATTAATAGTAAATATGCGGGATATTCATACACAAAGACTTACGCATTTTGCATTTTACTACAATAGAAACAAAGAAACCTAATCATTTAGGTTTCTTGATGATATCCCTGGAGGATAATTATATATGTAGAAACTCTTAGTATTATACATTTATTAGGATAGCTTGTAAAAAAATGAGAACGACAACTTTTATTATTACATATTTTTGCAAAAAATCAAAATAATAATACATCAGTCTTTTAAAATTTAGCCTATCCTTAAAGCTATCCATTTAATACGTTTTCAAGAGAAGCTCCCGTCAATGGTTCCCGCTAATTTTTCTTTATCCGTATATTTGGGCTGTAAAGTTATTTCCTTTTAACATCTCCTTGACCTTTGTATTCTTCAATCTGGTTTTTCCTGTGATAAAACTTTTAGTAATATTTCATATGCCTGCCCCGGCTTAAATAGGTTGCTAAAGTTAGGATTCTATAATATATTTAATGTACAACAACTTGTGTTTCATTTAAAAAAGAACACTACATATAGATAATCACCAATAATAATGGTGTCTGAATAGACTTAATAGGGAATCTGGTGAAAATCCAGAGCTGTACCCGCAACTGTAAATGCCGACGAAATAATTTTATCCACTGTCTTCGGATGGGAAGGGATTAGAGTAGGATGAAGCATAAGTCAGGAGACCTGCCATTATTATACGTATTATCTTCTTCGGGAGTTGGGAAGATATAACGAGGGGATTCTAATTATTTACAGTAAGGCTAATACTGTTATTTTAATAGTTCTCACGTTATTTAACCCATCTACCTTGATGGGTTTTTTGGTGTCTATATTTTTATATTCCCGAAGCGTTGTTTACATTTACTTTTTGAAAAGGGGATATTTTTATGACGAAATTATTACCTACAAGTTTTTCAAAAACAATTCAAACAAAGCTTGTCTTACCACCCGATACCAATCATTTGGGTACAATTTTTGGTGGAACTGTCTTAGCTTATATCGATGAAATAGCGGCCATTACAGCAATGAGACACAGTGGAACTGCAGTTGTTACAGCTTCAATAGACACCGTGAATTTCTTATCATCTGCTAGAGTAGGAGATATTTTAATTTTAGAAGGAGTCGTAATTTCAACGGGGACAACATCGATGGAAGTCTATGTAAAAGTAGAATGTCAACATTTAGAAACCGGTGAAAGAACGACAACTACCACCGCTATCCTTACGATGGTCGCTGTTAATGAGGAAGGGCGACCAATTCCGGTTTGTGGAATAATTCCAGAAACTGAGGAGGAAAAAAGTCTATATGAAAGTGCTCAAGAAAGGAAAAAAAGGAGATTGAAAATTCGTAATTTTACAACAGAAAGTAATTAATTAAACAAAAGGTTGTTTATTAAAACAAGTTCAACACAAACTAAGAAAGAAGAGTGCAATAATGATGAAGGAAAATAACATTTCTATTAAACTATTTGAGGAATTTAATGAAATAGTAGGAAATATAAATCAAGATTTAGTACAAGAGAATGCGAATGTTGATGGCAAAAGTCCCATGGGAATAGGACTTTTCGCCTCAACAAGCTCAAAATATTTTGCCATTGAAAAAAACTATTATCTTAGAAAGCAAAACAAGCTTACTTTGATGGGCACATACATATCCACGACTTAGATTTTTACACTACAGGCACAACAACATGTGTCCAAATTCCACTAGGGAAGTTGTTAAAAGATGGATTTGATACGGGACATGGACATATGCGTGAACCAAAAAGTATCACGTCTGCTATGGCATTAGTTTCTATTATTTTTCAATCAAATCAAAATCAACAACACGGCGGTCAAGCAATGAGTAACTTTGACTTTGATCTCGCTCCTTATGTCTATAAGTCATATTTAAAAAATGTGCAGTTATTAAAAAATGTTCAAGCTCGTTGTAACATTGAAGAAAAAGCATGGGAGTTAACAGAACGGGAAGTTTATCAGGCTTGTGAAGCTTTTATTCATAATAGTAATTCGATGCACAGTCGTGGTGGCGGCCAAGTTCCTTTTATAAGTATTAATTATGGATTAGATACTTCAAAGGAAGGACGGATGCTTGTTAAAAATATGCTCCTTGCAACCCAAAAAGGATTTACAAATCATGTTTAGAGGTCGTCCAATCAGCGAATTATTGATGTACAAAGAAGTATAAAAGAAGGGATAACAATTCTATGGAAAGACGGTCAATATATCTAGAAAAAATTAGCAGGAAGTTTTCAACATTTTATACATCTCAGACTAAATGAAAAAATAAGCTAGGGAGCCTACTACTAAACTTCAGTAGCTCCCTAGCTTTTTCTCAAGACACTTTATACACATCGCTTGCAAATGCTATGTTTCTCTTGTTTAAAAACAATAAATTATAAATCATCAAACCCATTCAAATCAGTTACTTTTGTATATTGACGAGTTCTTTGTTCAAAGAAATCAGTTTTCGTTCCATCAAAGTTATCTACATAAGCCCGAATCCATTTCATTGGATTATTTACATGTTCAGGGTAAATTTCACTCAAGCCAATCATTCGTAACATTTTATTCGCCCTGTATTTAATAAAGCCTTCCATTTCCTCTAAATCTATACCTTCTACACCATTTAATACATAGTGGGACCATTCAATTTCCAAATCTACTGACTTCTGAAAATGTTCATATACCCAATCCGTGAAGGATTTTGTATTGTACTCGGGATTTTCAGCCAAAGTTGACCGAATTAATTCTGAAATATAACGCCCGTGTTCCAATTCATCCCGATTGATGTAACTAATCATTGTAGAAGTTCCAACCATTTTATTTTGCCTTGCCAAATTGTAAAAGAAAGCAAAACCGGAATAGAAGAATAACCCTTCTAAAAGTGTCGAATATACTAATATTTTTATTATATTTTCAATAGTTGGTTCTTCGACAAATTGGTTATATTGATTCATAATCTCCTGATTACGTTTCAGTAAAACCGGATCTTTTCTGCCAATCTCAAAGGCTTCATTCTGTTTATCTAATGGTACGACAGATGATAATATATAAGAATAGCTCTCGTTGTGTACCGCTTCTTGTTGTGCAATAACAGCCAAAATCGATTGTACAGAAGGGTCCGTTGCATATAATGAAGTCAGTAAAATTGTCCTTGTCTGTGAAGAATCCAAAGTAGCCAACAAACTAATTACTTTTAAATATGTTTCTTGTTCCTTATCCGAAAGCATCGGAAATTGCTTCACATCACTCGACATATTTACTTCATCCGACTGCCAAAAATTTGCCAATAGCCTTTTATAAGTTTTATACCAGTGCGGATACGCAATATCATTCCAATTCAAAATCCCACTGGATTTTCCACCAAAAAGCGCAGTTGCTCGGTTTGGATTGATTGGATCTAATGTTTTCACTTTTTCAAGTAAGTACTGTGACATCTTTTACAACTCCTTTAATCCATTTTTTTACTAATTTCTCCTGACTTCCTCTTGGAGATTGTTCAATTTTTAGTGGCTCCCAACGACTGTTATAAAACTTTGCCAATTTCACAGCTGCCAAACAAAACAATTCATCTCCGCCAAATTGGGTTTCACCCGTCCCAAACACCGCAACATTATCAGGTTTATACCCTATTTCCCAAACAAAATCCTTTACTTCTTCAGGGGTAGCTCCCTTTGCCCATGTAAATGTCCCGATAAAAATGACATCATAGTTTTTGGGGTCAATCGGAAGATCGACGCCAATACGATGCATGTCAACTTCAAAATTTTCTTCTCGTAATTCCCTTTCAATAATCTCGGCAACTTCCTTTGTGTTTCCACTGTATGACAAATATGCAATTACAGCATTCAACTTTGACACCACTCACATTCTTCGATATCACTAGAAGTCGAACGAACGTAATAGGTTGTTTTTAACCCTTCCCTCCAGGCTTGAAGATGAAGGTCAAGTAATACAGAAGCCCGAATTGTATTTGGTACGTAAAAATTGAAAGAAATGCTTTGATCAATATGTTTTTGTCGGGCAGCATTTTGTCTAACCGACCATCTTTGGTCCACTATATAGGCAGAGCGACGATAAATATTGTAAGTTCGATGGTTTAAGTCCGGTGCTGTTGTCGGAATACGATAATCTTTTTTCTCTTCAATATAGAAAGGTTTAAAAATCGGATCAATACTTGCCGTAGACCCTGCAATAATTGAAGTTGTTGCATTCGGTGCGATTGCCATAAGGTAGCCATTACGAATACCGTATTTTTGAACATCCTTTTGGAGCTTCATCCAATTTTTATCTGAGTAACCTTTATTGCTAAAATAGGCCCCTGTACTCCATTTACTTCCTTCAAATAATGGATAGCTCCCCTTCTCCTTACTTAGTTCCATACTACTTTTAATTGTGTAAAACGCTATTTTTTCATAAAGTTCATCAGCATATTGAACAGCTGCCTCTGATTCCCATTCAATATTTTTTAAAGCTAATAAATGATGCCAACCAAATGTACCTAGTCCGATTGCACGATATTTTTTATTCGTTATTTCCGCTTGTTTGATCGGAAGTGTATTAATATCGATTACATTATCAAGCATGCGGACCTGAATTTTTATTAATCGTTCTAATACACCATCTGGTACGGCCCGTCCTAGATTTATTGAACTTAAATTACATACAACAAAATCACCAGTTTTATATTTTTTGACGATTATATTTTCATTTTCTATATATTCCTCTATAAATTCTGTTGGCGATTGATTTTGCGTAATTTCCGTACATAAATTCGTACAATAAATAATCCCTTGATGTGCGTTTGCATTTTGCCTATTCACTTCATCACGGTAAAACATAAACGGAGAACCCGTTTCTAACTGGGAGCGCATAATCCGCTTCATAATCTCGATTGCAGGGACTTTCTTTTTAGACGATAGATTGGCATTGATACATTCCTTATACTTTTTACGCCACTGGCCATCGCCCTTCTCTTCATCATAAAAGTCTTCCAAAGAATACCCCATCACTTCTTTTACTTCATTTGGGTCAAATAAATACCAATCTCCACGCTTTTCTACCTGTTCCATAAAATAATCCGGTATACAAACCCCGGTATATATATCGTGTGCACGTAGCCGGTCATCACCATTATTTAATTTTAAATCAAGAAAATCTTCTATATCACGATGCCATACATCTAAATAAACACTGATGGCACCTTTTCTTGTTCCTAGCTGATCAACACTAACAGCTGTATTATTTAATTGCTTTATCCACGGAACAACACCGCTGGACATGCCTTTATAACCTCTTATCGAGCTACCTCTTGCACGAATTTTCCCCATATAAACACCGATGCCGCCACCATTTTTGGAAAGTTGAGCTATATCACTATTACTATCATATATACCTTGTAAACTGTCGTTTACTGTGTCAATAAAACAACTAGATAATTGTCCGTGGGTTTTTCCGGCATTAGCCAGTGTCGGTGTTGCTACCGTCATATACAGATTACTTAATGCCCAGTAAGCCTCTTCAACATGTGTCGTTCTTGTTGCCAAACTTTCATCCTGCATTAAGTGCATCGCAATAATCATCCAACGTTCCTGTGGTAACTCGTAAATATTCTTATCATAATCCGTAGCTAAATAACGTGTAGCTAATGTTAAAATTGCTGGATAAGTAAACAATTGATCTCGTTTCGGTTGAATTACTTTACCAAAGTGTTCTATTTCTTCACTTGAATATTTTTTTAATAGATTTTCAGTATAAATCCCTTTTTCTGTTAGTAGCTGTATTAACTCATAAAATGAGCCATATTCATTGCTAGATGCATAACTTCTGTTCTCTGCTGCTTTACGATAGAGATTATGTAAATAAATTCTTGCTGCTAGATAAGTCCACTTCGTATTTGCCTCGTCGATGTTTTCAAGGGCGTGCTTGATTAATAATTCTACATTTTTTTCATCCAGGTGATTTGTAACCCCAGCGTTCATAATTTTTTGCTTATAATCTTCAATTTGGAGATTTAGACCAACAGAAATACGATCGATAAACGTCATCATTTGCTCTTGGCTAACATCATGAATTGTTTGCATTTGCATTCCTCCTCTAATAATCAACAAAAAACCGTCTATTCTTGGGGAATAGACGGCAAAAAACGACAGAAAAAGTGTATAATCGTGACTTTCTATGTAAAAAAATGGTCATTTTAAAAATTAAAGCCAAGTCACTCTTAGCAGCACACATATAGTTTTCCTATCGTTTCTGCTTCCTACACCCCGAAGAATAGAAACTTCAAGTTATGGCAGGTCTCCTGGCTTGTGCTTCACCCTACTACAGCCCTTCCCATATCGCCACCTTTCAGCAAGCAAGCGATACAGTGGATTGCTAGTTCGTCCACACTTACAGTTGCGGGGGCAGCTCCAGATTCACACTGGATTCCCTATTAAGGTATTAAAATACCACCATAACCTTAAGTACTATATTTTGTGTTATTCATTTTTCTAGTATCAATATATAGTATATACTATAAAAATGTTACTTGCAATCCACAATTAGCCGATGCCATTCTTGATTGCATTGTACACGATTCCTACAAAATTCTCGTTGACGGAAAAGTTTCCATGGGGGAACGTCATGGATTGGCGGGTTTAAAATGATTCCTGAAAGAGTAGAAATCCGCACAGCAAAGTATTTCATGTACTTACCTGATGAAATCATGCGAGAAATTGAGGGAAAACTCCTACCTATTTGCATTTGGGCAGAAGAGGAGGAACTCAATCATGATGAACTAGTACGATGGGCGCTCGAAATAATCGATAAAAAATTAAACGGTAAAAGCTTTAAATAAAAACAAACAGCCATTGGAATCCACTTTCAATGGCTGTTTCTACTAGTGGCTTTCCACTCCGCAATTGATGGCTCAATCGGCTGCAATTAGCGGCTCAAAACTCCACAGAGCTGGCTCATTCTGTCCGCAATACTCAAGAGCCTACATACTTACGAGTGGACCGAACAGATCCGGTTCCCTCCCCATTTAACTAAAGAGGAATTGTGTAGTCTAAGATTTATTGAAAACCGACAAAATGTAGTTTTAGTTGGCTCTCCAGGAACAGGTAAGACTCATTTAGCTACAGGTTTAGGAAGAAAAGCTTGTGAACAAGGTTATGAAGTCCGTTTCTATCGGATTGCACACTTGGTTGAGGAATTAGAACAAGCTTTGCATAATAACCGTTTATCAACATTTAGGAAACGCATGGAAAAAGTAGATTTAGTCATTTTAGATGAAATAGGTTACTTACCATTTAGTAAAGAAGGAGCAGAATTATTATTTCAAATCACATTTCAGAGTTTTACGAACAAAAAAGTGTGATTATTACCTCTAACCTGGAATTTAGTCAATGGAACAAAATCTTTACAGACTCTAGATTAACAGCAGCATTAGTGGACAGACTTATTCATCACGCCCATATAATTTCATTTCATGGCGAGAGTTATAGACTGTCCCACGCACTGTCAAAAAGAAACTAATCGGGTGGCAAATCTCTGCATTTTTAATTGCATTTTTCTGCACTTTTCTATTGCAAAATACAACCCAAGTTCGACAGTTGCTAGGTAAACGAATGCCCCTCAAAGCTTTGTGTATCAAGGTTTTGAGGGGCAAAAAGGGCATAATTATTGTGTTACTAGCTTTTCGGTTTGATTTCTAAAATTTCGGGAGGCAGATTCACGCCTACTTTATTGAAAATCTCTTTCTGTTTGGTGGTTGGTGTCGTCGTACGATATAGATCTCCATCCTTCGTGGTGAAATGACCAACTTGAAGCCTTTGGACCTCACGACGCACGGAATCCCAACTCGAGCCGGTTTCATTTTCAATCAACCTGACAAGCAAAAGTGCCAGCCAATTAATGATGATATGAGCTCGAAT
>NZ_BMEV01000093.1 GCF_014637175.1 Compostibacillus humi
TATCGCTTTTATGAGTTGGTGGAAGAATCAGGAATCCCAGAATTTAAAAGAAATATTCAGACCTTAAAGAACTGGCAAACAGAAATATTAAACAGCTTTGTATATGGATATTCAAATGGATTTCTAGAAGGGATTAATAATCACACGAAAGTCATGAAACGGAATGCGTTTGGATTTAGAAACTTTAGACGTTCCCGTGCACGAATATTACTATCGCACAAGTATAAAGAAATTGGAGTTCATGTGGGTTAGGAAGACAGTTTCTTTTTACTCCTCTTCCTTTATTGGTAAAATTTATTTCACCAATAAAGGAAGAGGCCACCAAGCGCAAGCGCGGTAGCCTAAACCCCAACATTTGACATAGAACCTGGATTAAAAAGTGTCCTTCTTTTTATTACTGTATGGAAGTATGGTATATTTAAAAAATAATTGGAAAACTATATGTAACCTTTAAAAAGGCAGGTTTGGCTTATGTTATTTGTGTTAGACGTGGGCAATACGAATACGGTATTAGGTGTGTTTGAAGGCAAGGAACTAAAATATGAATGGCGGATTAAGACGGATCGGCATAAAACAGAAGACGAGTTTGGAGTGCTTATTTCCTCTTTATTTAAACATCGTGGAATAGAGATGTCGGAAATTACTGATGTCGTTATCTCCTCTGTCGTGCCGCCAATTATGTTTGCCTTGGAAAAAATGAGCCGGGATTATTTCCGCATGGAACCTTATATCGTGGATAAAGGCGATTTTCAGTCCTATTTAAAAATGAATTATCCGAGACCCCAAGAAATTGGTGCGGACCGAATCGTCAATGCGGTAGCCGGAATCAGCCAATATGGCGCGCCTTTAATTATCATTGATTTCGGAACAGCAACGACCTATTGTTATATAAATGATAAAAAGGAATATAATGGGGGGATTATTGCCCCTGGAATGAATATATCGATGGAAGCCCTGTATTCCCATGCATCAAAGCTTCCTAAAATCGAAATTGAAGCACCGACAAATGTCGTCGGGAAGTCAACGGTTGAAGCAATGCAATCGGGAATTTATTACGGAACGATTGAAATGATTGATGGACTCGTCCGAAGGATAAAAGAGCAATATAATACAGATGCTACAGTCATTGCCACCGGCGGACTGTCCCAGCTGATTGCCAAAGATTCGAAAATGATTGACCGGGTTGATCCAAACTTAACGTTAAAAGGATTAGCCATGATATATGACATGATGAAAAAGAAAAATACATGAGGGAGGATCCTATGAAAACTGATTATTTAGTAAAGGCAACAACATATGACGGAAAGGTTCGCGCCTATGCCGCAACCTCAACGAATTTAGTGGAAGAAGCAAGGAGACGTCAAGATACTTGGGCGACGGCATCGGCTGCGTTAGGAAGAACGTTAACGATTACGGCTATGATGGGAGCCATGTTAAAAGGAAATGATTCCATCATGGTAAAAGTGGAAGGAAATGGCCCGATTGGCGCTATTATCGCCGATGGAAATGCAAAAGGTCATGTTCGCGGCTATGTGCTTCATCCCCATGTTCATTTCGATTTAAATGAAAAGGGAAAATTGGATGTAGCAAGAGCTGTCGGCACTGAAGGCAGGATTAGCGTCATTAAAGATTTAGGTTTAAGGGACTATTTTACCGGAGAAACGCCAATCGTATCCGGTGAGATCAGTGAAGATTTTACCTATTATTTTGCCACTTCGGAACAGATTCCTTCGTCCGTCGGGGCTGGGGTATTAGTAAATCCCGATCATTCCATACTTGCTGCTGGAGGATTTTTAGTTCAAGTAATGCCGGGGGCTCAAGAAGATACGATTGATAAATTGGAAAGGCAAATTAAGGAGTTCCCGGCTATCTCCTCCCTTATTCGGGAAGGTTATACTCCAGAGCAAATATTGGAACGGCTATTTGGAGAAGAAAAAATAAACTTTCTCGAAACATTGCCGATTGAATTTCGCTGCAAATGCTCCAAGGAAAGGATAGCCAATGCCATCGTTGCGCTAGGTAATGAAGAGATTCAGGCGATGATTGACGAAGACCACGGGGCAGAAGCGAGCTGTCATTTTTGTAATGAAAAATATTATTTTACGGAAGAAGAGCTGGAACAGTTGAAAAGATAGGGGAAGGAAGAATTCCGCATGTCCAAAAAGCTCCTGTTTAGTATTATTATCGTGCTGCTAATTACAAATTTGACTACCCTGCTTTTTTTGCAATCAAAGGATAGTGCGAAGGAAGGGATAGATAGAAAGGGAACCGTTGCCATTGTCGGTGATGAACGAATCGATTATGACGACTGGATTCATGAGTTAAAGGGAAAATATGGGAAGCAGCAGCTGAAACAAATGATCGATCGTGCTGTTGTCCGCCAGTTGGCAGCAGAACATGATATTCAAGTGGATGAGAAAATTGTACAGCGGGATATTGCCCGGAGGACGACAATGGCTGGAATTATTCCGGAAGAAAAGTATGAACAGGTAGTTGATTTCTGGCAGGAAGATATTATTTTCCGTTACCAATTGGAACAATTATTGACGTTAGACATAGCTATATCAGAAGAAGAAATAGCGCATCATTATGAACAGTATAAAAATGAGTACGATTTTATTTCCTCCTTGCAGCTTTCCCATATTGTCGTTCCTGATGCGGAAACGGCAGAAAAGGTGAAAAGGGAACTCGATGAGGGTGCGTCCTTCTCTTTGTTGGCACAGGAATATTCACTGGATGAAGCGACGAAGGAGGCAGGAGGCTATCTTGGCTACCTGCCGACAACAAGCCAGTTTCTTCCAAATCAGTATGAAGAAATAGCAAATAATATGGAAGAGAATACATATAGTGAGCCGTTTGCGACCGATGAAGGGATGGCGCTGATTTTTCTTCATCGCAAACTGGATTCGGTACAATTTGCTTACGAAGAAATAAAGCCGTATATTCGCAGCGAGCTGGCATTAAAAAAAGAGAATCTCGTCCCATCTGCCGAAAAGTTATGGAATGAGCTGGAAATCGATTGGATATATGACGACGAAAAGTAGCCATCGGAAAAAGTATTAGTTGACAAAGTGGGAAATAAGGCATACATTAATCTTATAAGAATACTTGGATTTAGGGGAGGCGTTTTTTTGAAAGTTGTCGATTCCATTACCGATTTAATCGGGGAAACACCCATTGTAAAGCTGCGCACCACCGATGAAGAGATGGCGGACATTTACGTAAAATTAGAATCATTTAACCCGGCCAGTTCTGTAAAAGACCGGATTGCTCTTTCCATGATTGAGGCGGCAGAAAAAGAAGGATTGCTAAAAGAAGGGGATACAATCGTCGAGCCGACTAGCGGAAACACCGGAATCGGCTTGGCGATGACTGCGGCGGCAAAAGGTTATAAAGTTGTGATTGTTATGCCGGATACGATGAGTATCGAACGCCGAAACTTACTCCGTGCCTATGGGGCGAAACTTGTATTAACCCCTGGGGCCGACGGAATGAAGGGCGCAATTGCCAAAGCAGAGGAATTGCAAAAGGAACACGGCTATTTCATGCCGCAGCAATTTATGAATGAAGCAAATCCGGAAGTCCATGCCCGGACAACAGGTCAGGAAATCATCAAACAAATGGGCGATGGTTTAGATGCTTTCGTTTCCGGAATCGGAACAGGAGGAACGATTACCGGAGCAGGCAGAGTACTAAAAGAACACTTTGAAGGAATTAAGCTTTATGCAGTGGAACCGACTGATTCCCCAGTACTGTCCGGCGGTTCTCCAGGTCCGCATAAAATTCAAGGAATTGGCGCAGGCTTCGTTCCAAAAGTATTGGATACAGAACTTTATGATGAAGTTATTACGATAGAGAATGAAGAAGCCTTTGCTGCATCCCGGGAAGTAGCGAGAACAAACGGCATTTTAGTAGGAATTTCTTCGGGAGCCGCATTGGCTGCAGCGAAAAAAGTGGCAAAACAGCTAGGTAAAGGCAAAAAGGTCCTCGCCATTTTGCCAGACACAGGGGAAAGATATTTATCTACCGCTTTGTTCCAATTTGAAGAAGAATAAGATAAAATAGCATCTGAGTGATGCTATTTTTTATTGTTGGCAACAATATAGATTAAGACCGAAGAGGCGGGTGTCGAATCATGCTGCTAAAAACGAAAACGAAAACATTACATTTATCTGAAAGAACTCATATCATGGGAATATTAAATGTTACACCGGATTCCTTTTCCGATGGCGGGAAATACTACTCCTTAGAAAAAGCAGTGGAACATGCCCAAAAAATGGAAGAGGAAGGGGCGGACATTATTGACATAGGCGGAGAGTCTACAAGACCAGGTCATGCTCCGGTTCCGGCAGAGGAAGAAATAAAGCGAATCGTTCCTGTCATTGAAGCAGTAAGAGCAAAAGTCTCCGTGCCGATCTCCATTGATACATATAAGGCGGAAACGGCAAAACATGCTATTGAAGCAGGGGCAGATATCATCAATGATATATGGGGTGCAAAGCGGGATCCGGCTATTGCTGAGGTAGCAGCAGCCTATAACGTGCCGATTATATTGATGCATAATAGGGAACAAGCAGTTTACACATCTCTAATTGAAGATATGAAAAAGGACCTGCAAGAAAGCATTGCCATTGCCAAAAATGCCGGAGTTCCGGATGAGCATATTATTTTAGATCCAGGATTAGGTTTCGCCAAAAATCATGAACAGCATTTGCTTGTCATGAATCAGCTGGAACAATTTGTAGATATGGGTTATCCATTTCTACTAGCAACGTCACGGAAACGGTTTATCGGCAAAGTGCTCGGACTGGACAACCCGGAAGACCGAGATGTCGGCACAGGGGCAACGACATGCTTAGGAATAATGAAGGGGGCACATATCGTACGGGTCCATGATGTAAAACTGAACGCCCAGCTGGCAAAAATGATGGATGCCATGCTCGGAAAGAAGGTGGATTCGAATGGATAAAATTATTATTCATGATATGGAATTTTACGGATATCACGGTTTATTTCCGGAGGAAAACCGGTTAGGGCAACGTTTCTATGTTGATTTGGAACTGTATTTAGACTTAGAGCCGGCCGGAAAGAGCGATCGCATGGAAGATTCCATTGATTACGGACACGTATACGAGATTGTGAAAAGTATCGTAGAGGGGGAAGCGAAACATTTAATCGAAGCGGTAGCAGAAACGATTGCTTCCGAGTTGCTTCAGCAGTTTGTACCGTTGGAAGCATGCACTGTAAAGGTGAAAAAACCAAACCCGCCCATCCCTGGACATTATCAGTCGGTAGCGGTGGAGATTCACCGGAGGAAAGAAGATGAATAGTGCTTTTATCTCCCTTGGAACGAATATCGAACCGAGATGGGAATATTTACAGCAGGCGCTGGCGCTGCTGGAGCAACAGGAAGAAATTGATATTGTAAAAATGTCGTCTGTTTACGAAACAAAACCCGTCGGCTATTTAGACCAGGGGAATTTTTTAAACATGGTAATTCAAGCTGAAACAAGCCTGGCATCGATGGATTTGCTTTCGGTATGCCAAAAAATTGAAGCAGAGTTAGGCCGGAAAAGGGAAATCCGCTTCGGACCGAGAACGATTGACCTTGACATACTGACTTTTAATCAAGAAAATAGTACCGTAGCAAAATTGACTCTTCCCCATCCACGTATGCATGAGCGCGCCTTTGTACTCATTCCTTTTGCGGAAATTTCCCCCCATTTCTATATAAACAAATGGAATAAAACCGTTTCTGAATTAAAAGATTCGTTGCCGCAATCGGAAATAAATGGGGTAAGGGTTTGGAGGAAAACAAACTGAGACAACGAGGAATGGCCGGTTGAAGCCTTATCAGGGCATTCTAGCAGAGGAAAAACTCTGCCTCACGGGTTGAGTTTTTCAAAATCAGGCAATAATGAACAGCAAATAGAAGATAGATAGAATAAAAATGGCAAACCCCCTTTAATATTGCCATTTGCTTGCCGTATCGTCTGTTGAACATGTAGAATAAACAAAGAGTGTTCTCAGGATTGTTGCGATACATATAAAATATCTTTATTTAATTACAGAACTGGAGGGTGTCACTTTGGCGGAAGAATTAAATGAACAAATGATTGTACGGCGGGAAAAGCTACAAGCATATCAAGAAAAAGGAATTGACCCTTTTGGCGGCAAATTTGAACGTACCCATTTGGCGAAAGATATTTTTGACAAATATGATGCTTTATCGAAAGAAGAACTGGAAGAAAAAAATGATCAGGCGGTCGTTGCGGGACGAGTTATGACAAAACGCGGGAAAGGTAAAGCCGGGTTTGCCCATATTCAGGATGTATCAGGACAGATACAGATTTACGTCCGGAAAGATGCCGTCGGAGATGAAGCATATGAAATTTTTAAGACTCTTGATTTAGGGGATATCGTCGGAGTTCGCGGAGATATTTTCCGCACGAATATGGGCGAGCTGTCGATTAAAGTAGATGAATTTTACCTGCTGACGAAATCTTTGCGTCCGTTGCCAGAGAAATATCACGGCTTAAAAGATATTGAACAGCGTTACCGCCAGCGTTACCTTGACTTGATAACAAATATGGAAAGTAAAAATACGTTCGTATTGCGCAGCAAAATTATTCAATCGATGCGAAACTACTTAAATAATGAAGGGTTTTTAGAAGTAGAAACCCCAATGATGCATAATATTCCAGGCGGTGCCAGCGCCAGACCGTTTATTACCCATCATAACGCTTTAGACATTGACTTATATATGCGAATTGCTATTGAACTTCATTTGAAACGGCTGATCGTCGGCGGCTTGGAGAAAGTATATGAAATCGGCCGTGTATTCCGAAATGAAGGAGTTTCTACGAGACATAATCCAGAGTTTACGATGATTGAATTATATGAAGCCTATGCGGACTATGAAGATATTATGGAATTGACCGAAAATATGATTGCCCATATTGCCAAAGAGGTTCTAGGCACAACAACGGTTACCTATGGGGATTACGAAGTCAATCTTGAACCAAAATGGAAAAGACTCCATATGGTAGACGCTATTAAAGAAAAAACCGGAGTCGATTTTTGGAAACCGATATCTGATGAAGAAGCAAGGCAATTAGCAAAAGAACATGGTGTAGAAATTAACGAGAACATGACTTACGGTCATATCGTGAATGAGTTCTTTGAGCAAAAGGTGGAAGAAACACTAATTCAGCCAACATTTATTTATGGCCACCCGGTGGAAATTTCTCCGCTGGCGAAAAAGAATAAAGAAGATGAACGATTTACAGACCGTTTTGAACTATTTATTGTAGGCAGAGAACATGCAAATGCCTTTAGCGAATTAAATGATCCGATTGATCAGCGCCGGCGTTTCGAAGCCCAAATGAAAGAAAGGGAACAGGGCAATGATGAAGCCCATGTGATGGATGAAGATTTCCTGGAAGCATTGGAATACGGGATGCCGCCAACTGGAGGGCTTGGAATTGGAATCGACAGGCTAGTCATGCTCTTAACCAATTCTCCATCGATAAGAGATGTCCTTTTGTTCCCGCAAATGAGAAGCAAATAATAAAGGAAGCCTTTGTTATCCGGCTGGATGGCAAAGGTTTTTTCTATGTAATTGGACAAATAATCCCAAATAGGAAGGGAATGCTATATATATATGTAAAAGGATAAATATTTTTACCCACAATTTTCTTATAGAAAAAGCTTGATTTAAAATAATAAACGTGATAAATTAAATATCGTTGTTCTGAGCGAGCAACCAAAAATTTAATTAAAAAAGATGTTGACACTACATTACAAATCATGTTATATTAATAAAGTCGCCATTACGAAGCGGCGAAATGATTTGCTCTTTGAAAACTGAACAAAACAACCTGTGCAGAGGGAAGAAGCAACGCTTCAATCCCCTGAAATAAAACGCTAAGATAAATGAACGTTGTTCATTTAAACAAACT
>NZ_BMEV01000094.1 GCF_014637175.1 Compostibacillus humi
ACTCAGAAAAAGGACAAAGAAAAATTAAAGGTAGAAAACCACGTAAGCGTGGTGGTTCTGCGAAGAAACGTGGTATAAGCAATGAACAAGTTTGCGTGTTGGTTGCAAGAGACTGTGATAAAACCACCTTTTCGCAGATATTAGGTATGGGTAGGTTAACCAAAGACCAATTAGACAAAGCCATCGGGCATAGGCTTTCAAGTGAAAATATACTATGCACGGATTCTTGGCGTGCATTTAAAACATATGCTGCTGAAAAAGGAATGGATATTTACCAATTCAAGTCCGATGGTAAGATTCGTACTAAGGGGCTTTATCACATCCAGAACGTGAATAATTATCATAGAAGACTAAAAGGTTGGATGCAACGATTTAATGGTGTTGCGACCAAGTATTTAAACAATTACCTTACTTGGTTTCAGGTCTTGGAAAGTATCCATCACCAAAGAAATGAAGTAACAATGAATGACTTGATTATTAAAGGGAATTTAGTACAGAATTCAGAAACCTATGATACACTTAGGTTAAATAAATTTGCTGTATAAACACTGATGCTTGTTCAACTAACGGGGCAGAAGAGTTGAATATGGTTATTGAAATTTAAGGGGGAATTAAAATGGATAAAGATAAAGAAACTCCTGAAATGAGGAGAGAAAAAATGAGACAAGAAGAGTTGAAAAATCCTTCTAGTAGTATTCATGGGAGCAACCTTTCTGATTTAGTAGATGGTTTAGGTTGGAAAGGTACAGGGATACTCATACTTTTATTTATATTAGGTTTTATAATTTATGCTGTTTTCTTTCGTTAACGGGTGCGTTAGTTGAAGAAGACGTTATTACTAATAGAACTTCCAAAAAACGGAAGTTCTAATTTTTTACCCTATATATCAACAATAAACTTTAACATAGCCAAAAGAAAAAGACTGCCCGTATGTGGCAGTCTTATGGACGAATTTGCCCTTTTCCTTTAATGACAAATTTGCTAGAAGTCAGTGCCGGCAGCCCCATCGGTCCTCTCGCGTGCAATTTTTGGGTGCTGATGCCGATTTCAGCGCCATAGCCGAACTCAAACCCGTCAGTAAAACGGGTCGATGCATTATGATAGACACTGGCGGCATCGACTTTTTGCAAAAACAAAGCAGCATTTTCTTCATCTTCCGTCACAATCGCTTCCGAATGTCTCGTTCCGTACTGATTAATATGGTCAATTGCTTCCTCGACCCCGTCCGCTGCTTTTACACTAATTGCAAGACCTAAATATTCTGTATGCCAATCTTCTTCTGTCGCCGGTTTAGCCTGGGAGAAAATCCCACGAACTGAGTCATCTCCATAAATTTCTACGTGCTGATTATGCAAGCTCACTAAAAGGTCTTTCCCGTATCTTTCTAACCAGGCTGGATGAATCAATAACGATTCCGCAGCGTTACAGACGGAAGGACGCTGTAATTTTGCATTTAGTACGATTTCTTTCGCCATCGTAAAATCCGCAGATTCGTCAATATAAATATGGCAATTTCCTGCACCGGTTTCAATGACGGGTACGGTAGACTCCTGCACAACCGTTTGAATTAAGTTTTTTCCGCCCCGAGGAATGAGCACATCCAAATAGTCATTGAGACGGAATAACTCTCTTGCTGTTTCTCTGCTCGTATCTTCGATAAGCTGCACCGCATCTTTTGGAACTGCACTTTTCTCCAATGCCCGATGGATCATCTTCACTAACGCCAGATTCGAAGATTTGGCTGATGAACTCCCCCGCAAAATGATGGCATTTCCGGTTTTTAATGCCAAGGAAGCTGCATCAATCGTCACGTTTGGCCGAGCTTCATAAATCATGCCGACCACGCCGATTGGCACCCGAATTCTTTCAATAAGGAGGCCGTTTTCCTTTTCAATCGTCTCTAAAACCTCACCTACCGGGTCATTCAGGGCAATGATTTGCCTAATTCCCTCTGCCATTCCGCGGATTCGTTCCTCCGTCAATAAAATCCGGTCTAAAATTGCCTCGGACAATCCCTTTTCCCTGCCCGCTTCCATATCCTTTTCGTTTGCTTGCAAAATTTCCTTTGCGCTGTTCAGCAATTCTTCCGCAATCCGCTCTAATGCAGCATTTTTTTCTTCTGTAGAAATTCCCGTTAACTGGAAACTTGCTGCTTTAGCCAGTTTTCCTTTCTGCCGTACTTCACTCATCCTATCCTCTCCTCCTCATATTTCATTTCTACCCATTGATCCCGGTGGATTACTTCGATAGCACGTGTGCCTTTTTGCTGATCCATCCACCCTTTCAGTTCTTCAGATGAACATTTCACTTCCCCTTTGCCAAGAAATCCTTCCGTGCCGATGACTTCGACGACATCCCCTTTTTCAAATGTTCCTTTCACTTTAAAAACACCAGCAGACAATAAGCTCTTGCCATGATACAGGATGGCATCCTGGGCACCTTCATCGACATAAATTCTGCCAAAAGATTCGGAATGTAATGCAATCCACTGTTTCCTCGTGTTTAAGGTTGTATCAAGCTCGTTTATATAAGTTCCATTTCCTTTTCCCGCAAGTACATTTAGTAACTTATCCTTTCCTTTGCCATTACCGATAAATACGGACACGCCTAGCGATTGGGCCGTTTTTGCTGCCAGCAGTTTCGATTTCATTCCGCCGGTCCCCACTTTTGATCCGGCTGCTCCCGCTTGTTTAATCATTTCTTTGGTAATTTCATCCAACTTGTCGTATTTCATTGCTTCAGGATTCGTCTTTGGATTATCCGTATAGATTCCGTTAATATCAGTTAAAATAATTAAGCGGTCCGCATGGACAAAGCCGCTAACTAAAGCGGAAAGCATATCGTTGTCGCCGAAGGTTAATTCGTCCACCGCCACCGTGTCATTTTCGTTAATGATCGGCAATACGCCCCGATCCAGCAATTCGGTTATCGTTGCAAAGGCATTCTGATAACGGACACGATTGGAAAAATCGGAACGGGTCAGTAAAATTTGTGCTGCCGTCACTTGGAATTGGCGAAATTCCTCCATGTACGTTTGGATTAATATGCTTTGGCCAACAGCAGCCGCCGCCTGTTTTCCCTTTACTGTTACCGGCCTGGACGAATAGCCTAATCCGCGGAATCCTGCTGCTACTGCCCCTGAAGAAACGAGGATCACTTCATGGTTTTCCTGCCGTAATTTCGCCAGGGCATGGACATGGTCCCTTAATTTTTCCAGATCAAGTTCGCCCTTCTCATTCGTCAATGAACTGCTGCCAATTTTGACAACGATCCGTTCCTTTGCCATATTCATCTTCTCCTTATCTTTCTTTATGTTCGTTCCTGGTCAGTTAAAGAAAGGATTAAAAAAGCCCATTCGTCCCTTTTACAAAAGGACGAAAGAGCTTGCTCTTCCGCGGTACCACCATTTTTTGGATGCATCATACATCCCGCTTTGCTTCGTTAACGCCGAAGATGCGCCCATGTTTGCATGGGACTCGGAAGGCAGGTTCTGCGGATTCGTTCGTGACGGAATCTTCCAGCTTATAAATTCCGCTCTCTTGCACAACTCCCCCGCATACTAGTCCTTCGTAAACGTTCAAGTATTCATGATAACTTTAGATTAATAATATTATGGATAGGAACCGTGGAATTGTCAATAGGTTTTTATTTTCTCGACATTATCCAGTTTTTTCCTAAATTTAACTGGGGAAACATCGTGTGGAAAACGGGCTTTACGGTCATATTACACCTAGGAGGTGAATTGATGGATAATAATAAAAAGAAAAAGCAGGAAAATATCAATGTACAGCTGGGCGGCATGGGCCTTTACGGGAATACGTCAAACATGAAAATCGGCGGCTATGTCGCTTCTGGTGATATCGAGAATGCGGGAAGACTCGATAAAGGGTTTAAAAAACTGGATGAACAGGAAATTCAACCATCCGCTTCCGTTAAAGAAGATGCGAAGGAAAGCGAATATTAATAACCAAGAGCCGATGCGTACATCGGCTCCTGGTCACCACTATAACACTTTGCTTAAAAATGCTTTTGTTCGCTCATTTTTAGCATGGACAAATATATCTTCTGGTGTTCCTTCTTCCACAATATATCCTTGATCCATAAAAATTATCCGGTCGCCCACTTCCCGGGCAAATCCCATTTCATGGGTAACGACGACCATCGTCATTCCTTCAAAAGCAAGCTGTTTCATTACATCTAAAACCTCTTTTACCATTTCCGGATCTAAGGCCGAAGTCGGTTCATCGAACAGCATAATTTTCGGCTGCATTGCCAAAGCCCTGGCAATGGCAACCCGCTGCATTTGCCCGCCGGATAACTGTTCCGGATATGCCTTTGCTTTATCTTTCAGCCCTACTTTCTCCAAAAGCTGGATAGCCAGTTCTTCTGCCTCAGTCGGATTCATTCCTTTCACCTTTCGCGGGGAAATGGTAATGTTATCTAAAACGTTCATATGGGGAAAGAGGTTAAATTGCTGAAAAACCATCCCAACTTCTTTGCGGACTTCATTAATATCCGTATTCGGGTCATTCACTTTTACCCCGTCAATATAGACGGAGCCAGCCGTTATTTCTTCCAGCAAATTGATGCACCGCAAAAAGGTGCTTTTCCCCGATCCGCTCGGGCCGATGACGCAAATAACTTCTTTTTCTTTAACTTCATAATCAATCCCTTTTAATACTTCTAAATCCCCAAAAGACTTATACAGATTTTCTATTTTTATCATCAGCTGCTCCCCCCAGTTGGACGGCCAAAGGTAAACATTCGCCTCCGTTGCCGCGGTACATAGCTGTTGCTAAACCGTTTCTCCGTGTAAGCAATTACTCTCGTAAACAGGAAAGTTAAAAATAAATATAAAACAGCTACTGTAATATAAGGTTCCCAGAAACGGTTATAAGCACCAGCGACAATTTTCCCGGCGTACAGTAAATCGTTGGCAGCAATAACAGTGACAAGGGACGAATCTTTCAGCAAAGCGATTAATTCATTGCCGAAGGGAGGAATCATTCTTCTTAATGCTTGAGGAAGAATGATATGCCGCATTGCTAATTTATGAGGCATTCCTAAGGAACGGGCAGCTTCCATTTGCCCTTTGTCAATGGATTGAATCCCAGCACGGATGATTTCTGCATTATATGCTGCACAATTCAGCATTAAAGCCGTAGCACCGGATACGAAATAGCCTAACGATTGACCAAAAATGGTAGGTATTACCGCCAAGTGGATCAGCAATATTTGCACGAGAAGAGGTGTCCCGCGAAAAAAGTCAACATAATACTTGCTAGGATAATAAATCCATTTCTTTTTGGATAACTTGCCTAATCCAATGAGCAACCCGAGCATTATTCCGCCGATATACCCAACGAGGGTCAAAGCAAGGGTTACCCAAATTCCACGGATAAATAGTTCTTTATAGTTCCAGATCATGTCCAGCCGAATATCTAGTAATTCGATGGGAAACCACCTCCAGGATTAGATATAGAGCATGAGTTTAGTTGAAGAGATTAATTCCTTTACTCCATATCAAATCCTGTAATTTCTTTCAGCTTGCCGTTTTCTTTTATCTTCTGAATGCCTTCGTTCAGCTTCTCCAAAAGCTCTGTATTGCCTTTTTTCACCATTAATCCATAGTATTCTTTTTCGAAATAATCATCTTCTATAATCTCTAATTCCACATTCGGATTGTTTTTAACATAGTCAATGACAACCGAATTGTCACCAACAGCCGCATCCGCATTTCCGTTGAGCATTTCACTAATGGCAAGAGGCATCGTTTCCGTCGCCACAATATTTGGATTTGTATTTCCTAAAAGGTCTTGGACAACGATATGTCCTGTTGTATTAATTTGAACCGCTACCTTTTTGTCTTCTAAATCTTGAGCACTTTTAATATCTGACCCTTCCGGAACAAGGATTACTTGATTGGCTACAAAATACGGATCGGTGAAATCAAAATTTTCCTTTCTTTCCTCTGTAATTGTGATGGAGGAAACTGCAAAATCCACTTCCCCATTTTCTACTGCAGGGAATAACGGTTCCCAGCCGACATTTTGAAACTCCACTTCAACGCCAATTTCTTTTGCAACCGCTTCCACAATATCGATGTCTATTCCTACAATATTGCCATTGTCATCCATGTACTCCATTGGCGCATATGTAGCATCTGTACCGACTATAAGCTTTGACTTGTCTCCGCTATCGCTGTCGCTGTCTTCTGTACTAGACTCATCGCCAGAGGAGCCGCAAGCCGCAAGTACGGTTAAAGCAAACAGGAACATTGCTGCAATCAATGCTTTCCATTTTTTGTTCATCGAATTTCCCCCTATTTTAAATATTAATTTTTCTGATACTTCTGAATGATTACTATGATTATAAAATATTAAAAAGATAAAATCAACAAAAAGTTAAGCGGGAAATAGGAAGAAATATCTAATGCAATGCTAAATAACAGGATAAGAGAATTAATAGAATCGTGGCGGGAAAGTGCTTCAAAAAAAAAAAAGAGGATTTGCAATCTGCAAATCCTCTTTCGCATGGATGGGACATGTAGGGCTCGAACCTACGACCCGCTGATTAAGAGTCAGCTGCTCTGCCAACTGAGCTAATGTCCCGTCATCCTTATGACTTTTATATATTATCATAATTTCCCGTTATATTTCAATAGATTTTTTTAGTTTTTTTCCTCTGTTTTATGTTCTGGAACAGGCAAATACAAGATCATTACCAACTATGACAGCCTAAATAGCTAGTCCTAATTCATTCCCTCAGGCCGGTTATTGTTCAAATTCTCTCCAAAAACTTCTTCAGCAATGTGATTCACGTCACAGTCGTGTTTTTTTATCCGTTTAAACTTGAAGTAAGGACGTTAGAAAGGGGGAAGCAAATGATGAGAGAAGTGCTTCTCGTTATCCATATTCTCCTCGGCATCATGTGGGCCGGCGGAATTATGTTTGTCGGCTGGGGAGTTTATCCGGTTACATTAAAAATGCCTCTGGAGAACCAGAGAAAATTCCTCATTCAACTGATGAAGTGGACCCACCATTTATTTACGCTAATCGGTTCCCTTGTCATATTCACAGGTTTTCTGCTGGGCACCGTTTTTGGTCCGATAAAATCATGGGAAGCCCTTTTTTATTCAACCTATGGCCATCTTTGGCTGACCGCCTTTTTCCTTGGCATCTTTGCCTTATTGTGGGGCATCTTTGTCGGCTACCGCGGTATGATGCGGTTATTTCTCGACGATTTTGTCTGGATAGAAGCAGTTAATGGCAATAAAGAACCATTGATGCGGGGGCTATTCCGTTTAACGGTTATGGAATCTATGGAGGTAATCGGCTTTATCGCGCTCGTCGTTATTATGGTTCTTCTTTAAGTATTGTAAAAAAATAGGAGGGATCGTTATGGGAACGAAACAAACAGAAGATGCATCTTCCCTCGTCTTGCCGAATAAAACGTTTGTCAGTAAACTGTCCTGGCTGCAAATTGTCCGGCCATTGACATTTAGCGGCACGATTAGCCCGATATTGGCCGGCACCGGTTTAGCTTCCTTGCATGGGGAAGTCCGCTTGGATTTGCTTATTGTCCTAATTGCAGCAGCTTTATGCGTTCAAATATCTGCTAACTCAACTTTCGCAGTCGAAAAACACTAGTAAACACTTGATATGACTGAAAGAATTCACAACATTATATCTAAAAATGAACAAAAAAACATCCCTTTTTGGTAAAATATAGT
>NZ_BMEV01000095.1 GCF_014637175.1 Compostibacillus humi
GGATCCATAGAGAGAAAAACAGGCATCAAAAGTGCTCTTTTGCACCAAATTTTCGGATGCCTGTTTTTGTTTCAAAGTCAAGCTTTATTTTTGGGTAAACTTAAAGACAATTAGAAAATATCAATTATTTTTTACAGATAGTTCAGATTCCAGCTCTTCCATTAACATTTTTGCGCCTTCGGGGCTTAAGACAATTTTCCCCCCGGCAAATTCCATGTTGTCATCGGAAAGGACGCCTGTTACTTGGCAGGACTTTTTCGGCTGGTATTTTTTTAATATAATCCGGTCTCCGTCCACGAATATTTCAATATCGTCCTTTGTATGGATATCCATGGCCCGCCTTAGTTCCATCGGCAGAACAATCCGGCCAAGATCATCCACTTTCCGGACGATTCCGGTAGATTTCATTCGCCAGTCACCTCGCAAATAGGATAAAAATACTATATTTTGATTTTTCTTGTTTTTTAGAATATCAGTGATTACCCTTTGTGTCAATGACAGAATTCTTCATGGAAATCGATTATCGTATCGTCAGGAAAAGGATGGCATGATTTGTGTTAAATAAGGAGAATCGCTAAAATAGTAATAGCTCGATCTCGTGAGGAGGGAATTTAGAAGTGACGAATAAGAAGAAAACGTTCTATATTACGACGCCAATCTACTATCCGAGCGGTAAATTACATATTGGCAATGCCTATTCTACCATCGCTTGTGACGTTCTGGCCCGTTATAAGCGAATGATTGGGTATGATGTGTTTTATTTGACCGGAAGTGACGAGCACGGTCAAAAGATTGAAAATAAAGCAAAGGAATTAAATATATCGCCGCAAGAATACGTAGACGGCATGGCTGAAGACATGCAAAAACTATGGAAAATGCTCGATATTAGCAATGACAAGTTTATCCGGACGACGGACGAAACCCATAAAAAAGTAGTAGCAGATATATTTGAACGGCTGCTCGAACAAGGAGACATTTATTTAGGGGAATATGAAGGCTGGTACTCGGTTCCGGATGAAACTTTCTATACTGAATCCCAATTAGTGGATGTGGAGCGGGATGAAGAAGGAAATGTCATTGGCGGAAAATCCCCAGACAGCGGACATCCGGTGGAATTGATTAAGGAAGAATCCTATTTCTTCCGCATGAGCAAATATGCAGACCGGCTGCTGAAATTTTATGAAGAACATCCGGAGTTTATTCAGCCGGAATCCCGAAAAAATGAAATGATCAATAACTTTATTAAGCCGGGCTTGGAAGATTTGGCCGTATCCCGGACAACATTCTCCTGGGGAGTGAAAGTTCCGAGCAATCCGAAACACGTTGTTTACGTGTGGATTGATGCCTTAACGAATTATATTACTGCCCTCGGCTATGGAACGGAAGATGATTCATTATTCCGCAAATATTGGCCGGCCGACGTGCATATGGTCGGAAAAGAAATCGTCCGCTTCCATACGATTTATTGGCCGATTATGTTAATGGCGCTCGACCTTCCGCTGCCGAAAAAAGTTTTCGGACACGGATGGCTGCTGATGAAAGACGGGAAGATGTCCAAATCGAAAGGAAATGTCGTTTATCCAGAAATGCTCGTCGAACGGTACGGCTTGGATGCTCTCCGCTATTACTTAATGCGGGAAGTTTCCTTCGGCAGTGACGGGATATTCACCCCGGAAGATTTCGTTTCCCGTATGAACTATGATTTAGCCAATGATTTAGGAAACTTATTAAATCGCACCATCGCGATGATAAACAAATATTTTGATGGCAACGTACCGGCCTATCAAGGACATGTTACGGCGTATGATGAAGAACTGCAAAAGACTGCAGAAGACACAATTGCACGGTATGAAAAGGAAATGGAAAACATGCAATTCAGCAGCGCGTTAAGTGCTGTATGGGGGCTGATTTCCAGAGCGAATAAATATATTGATGAAACAGAGCCATGGGTGCTTGCTAAAGACGAAGAGAAAAAGAAAGAGCTGCAAAGTGTCATGTACCACTTGGCGGAAAGTTTACGTGTTGCTGCCACCTTGCTCCAGCCGTTCTTAACGAGGTCCCCGAAGGAAATTTTCAGTCAATTAGGGATTGAAGGAGAGTATGCTGGGGACTGGTCCAAAGTCCATTTTGGCAACCTGCCGGAAAATATCCGGGTAGTCGAAAAAGGAGTGCCGATTTTTCCGCGGCTTGATATGGAAAAAGAAGTGCAATATATTCAGGAACAAATGCGGGCGGGAATATCAGCACCGATGGATGGTAAGGAAGACTGGAATCCGTTGGAAACGGAGCTTGTTTCAGTAAAGGAAAAACAAATTAAATATGACGTATTTGATCAAGTGGAATTAAAGGTGGCAGAAGTAATCGACTGCAAAAAGGTGGAAGGAGCAGATAAACTGCTGAAATTCCGTCTTGATGCCGGAGACAAAGGGCATCGGCAAATACTTTCCGGAATTGCCGAGTTTTATCCGAATCCGGAAAAACTTATCGGGAAAAAGGTTGTAATCGTCGCCAACTTAAAACCGCGGAAATTGCGGGGGGAAATCAGTCAAGGAATGATTCTTTCCGCAGAGAAAGACGGAAAGCTGCAAATTGTGGAAGCACCTGCCGAGGCAGAAAACGGTACGACTATATCGTAAACGATGGATTACCCTGCATCATGCAGGGTAATGCTATTTTTATAAGGAAAAGGATGATTGTATGATATTCGATACTCATGTTCATTTAAATGCAAGACAGTTTCAAGAAGACCGGGATGAAGTCATTCAGCGTGCTTTTCGCAAAGGAGTAAAATATATGACGGTAGTCGGCTTTGACCGCGAAACGATTCCCTTAGCACTTAAAATTGCCGAACAATATGAAACGATATATGCTGCTGTCGGATGGCACCCGGTCGATGCCATTGATATGACAGACCAGGACTTAAATTGGCTGAAAGAGCTTTCTAACCATCCGAAAGTAGTTGCCTTAGGCGAAATGGGGCTTGATTATCATTGGGACAAGTCCCCGGCTGACGTGCAGAAGGAAGTATTCCGCAAGCAGATCCGCTTAGCAAAGGAAGTGGACATGCCGATCATTATTCATAATCGGGAAGCAACGGAGGATATAGTTCAAATATTACAGGAAGAAGATGCAAAAACCGTTGGCGGCATCATGCATTGCTATAATGATTCGGCCGATTATGTGCAGGCTTGTCTGGATATGAATTTTTACATTTCATTAGGCGGTCCGGTTACGTTTAAAAATGCTCCGCTGCCAAAGGAAGTTGCGAAAATTGTTCCGAAAGACCGACTGCTGATCGAAACAGATGCTCCGTATCTTGCCCCGCATCCGAACCGCGGCAAACGAAATGAGCCGGCTTACGTCACTTTAGTAGCCGAACAAATTGCTGCGCTAAGGGAAATTTCCTATGAGGAATTATGTCAGATTACGAAGGAAAATGCCTTTCGCGTTTTTCGCCTCAGCAATTCATAAAAAAACCATTCAGAAAAACTGAATGGTTTTTTATTTTTTCCACCCCTATAAATCCTACTTCTATCAATTCATGCAGGAGTTCTGACAAAATTTTCTATCTATTTGTAATGCAATTGTAAAAGAAACGTAAACGGAATAGCTTTGACTTTGCATATACGTAAAACTATAATCGGCTTATGATGAAGGAGGAAAAAAGAATGCATTTTCTTTCAAAGCTACTTCCAGCATCAAAGGGAAAGCTGGCAGTATCTGTTATTGGAGTATTAGCATTACTAATATTCTCCATTGCTGTTTTTTACGAAATTTCAAAAACAGAAGTAACTATAATAGATAACGGGAACGAAGAAACAGTTCAAACCCATGTAAATACAGTCGAAGAATTACTGAAAGAGTTAGGGATTGAAGTAAAAGAGCACGATTATTTATCCCACTCATTACAAGAAGAATTAACCGCCGGAATGACGATTACCTATGAAACCGCAAAAAAGGTAACTGTTGCAGTAGACGGCAAAGAAGAAACATATTACACAACGGCAGATACAATTGAACAATTCTTTGCCGAAAATGATATCGCCTTTTCTGACGGGGATGATATTTCCCACTCATTAAAGGATCAAATCAAAGAAGGGCTATCCATTCAAATACATCGCCAATTTGAGGTTGTTATCCGCGACGGAAATGACGAACATAAGGTGAAAACTACCGGCGGGACGGTGAAGAGCCTGCTGGAGGAAATTGACATTGAACTGGGAGAGAAAGATAAAATTACCCCGGATTTAAATGAAGAAGTTGAAAAGGGAACAGCTATCGAAATTATACGTGTTGTCGTCAAAGAGGAAGTTGTCGAGGAAAATATTCCATTTCAGGCGATAACAAAAAAAGACCCGAATTTAGAAAAAGGGAAAGAAAAAGTAATTACCGAAGGCAAGGAAGGAAAAATTACGAAAACCTTTGAGGTTACTTATGAAAACGGGGAAGAAGTAGACCGGAAACTTGTCTCGGAAGAAAAAGAAGATAAAGTAGATAAAGTAGTGGCAATCGGAACGAAGGAATTTAAACAAAACTTGCAAACCTTAAGTGCCTCTGGAAGCTCTAACAAAAGTTCTTCTCCAGCCAACGGGAAAACTTTCACCGTGACAGCCAGTGCATTTACTTCCAGCTGCAGCGGCTGTTCCGGGTATACAGCTACAGGGATGAACTTAAAATCAAATCCGAATGCAAAGGTCATCGCAGTTGACCCGCGCGTCATTCCCCTCGGTTCGAGAGTATGGGTTGAAGGATACGGGGAAGCCATTGCGGGAGATACAGGCGGCCATATTAAAGGAAATCGTATTGATGTACACGTTCCGTCCAAATCAGCCGCATATCAATGGGGAGTACGAAAAGTTAAAGTTAAAATTCTTGATTAATGACGTATGTAAGCTTATGCTCTAACCATGTTAATGGTAGAGCATATTTTTATGTTTGGAGGAGAAATGGTGAAAATAAAAGAAGTCATTGTCGTTGAAGGCAGAGACGATACGGCAAAAGTGAAACAGGCAGTCGACGGGGACACCATTGAAACGAACGGTTCGGCGATTGATGATGCGATATTGCAGCAAATAAAACATGCGAAGGAAAAGCGGGGAGTAATTATTTTCACCGATCCAGATTATCCCGGGGAGCGGATCCGACGAATTATCGATGAAAGAGTGCCGGGGTGCAAGCATGCTTTTTTAACCCAAGCGGAGGCCCGGGCAAAGCACCCGGAGGGCAAAAGTTTAGGGATTGAACATGCATCAGTGGAGGCAATCCGAAACGCACTGCAGGATGTGTACGAAGTGATGGATAAAGAGACGATGAGTGAGTTCAATCGCGAAGATCTGCTTGCATTCGGATTAATTGGCGGTGAACAAGCCAGTTTTCGCAGGAAAAGGCTGGGGGAAATTTTGCAAATTGGCCATACGAATGGTAAACAATTATTAAAACGTTTAAATCTGTTCCAAATTACAAAAAAAGAGCTGCAGGAAGCGATGAAGCAGATTAAACAGGAGGAAGAGAATGAAACATTATATCGCGACGCCGACGCGGACGAAGGCAATTTTAAATAAATATAAGTTTACGTTCAAAAAAAGCTTAGGCCAAAATTTTTTAGTGGATGTAAATATTTTACAAAATATTGTGCACCATGCAGGAGTGAGCTCTTCTTCCGGGGTTATCGAAATCGGCCCCGGTATTGGTGCGCTAACGGAACAATTGGCGATTCATGCGGAAAAAGTGGTCGCCTTTGAAATCGATCAGCGGCTGCTTCCGGTGCTGCAAGATACGCTGCACCCGTACAAAAATGTGGAAATTATTCATGAGGACATATTAAAAGCAGATGTGAAATCGGCAATCGAAAAACATTTTCATCCAGGACAGGAAATTCGTGTAGTCGCTAATTTGCCATATTATATTACGACGCCGATATTAATGAAACTGCTGGAAGAGAAGCTGCCGGTGAAAAGCATTACCGTCATGATTCAGAAAGAAGTAGCCGCAAGAATGGCTGCCAAGCCAGAGACGAAAGATTATGGCTCGCTAAGTGTAGCGGTGCAGTACTATACGGAAAGTGAAGTAGCAATGACTGTGCCAAGGACCGTTTTTATGCCTCCGCCTAATGTGGATTCGGCTATATTGCACTTGCAAATGCGCCCGTCCCCTCCAGTTCATGTAAAAGATGAAAAGCTTTTTTTCCAGCTGGTCAGGGCAAGTTTTATGCAGCGGAGGAAAACATTGATGAATAACCTAAAAAGCTACTTTAAAGATGTCTATGATAAACAATTGCTGGAGGATATCCTAAAGCGGGCCGAAATTGACGGAACCCGCCGCGGTGAAACATTAAATCTCGAAGAATTTGCTTCTCTTGCCAACGTGTTGTATGAAATGACCAAGTAACTGCCGTTTTTCACCCCGTAAAGTTTTATCACAGAGATTAGGTGTTTCCCATAATCTATAGGAGGAATGCCTGTAAGGCGATGGGGTGAATGAGTGAATGGATTACCAAATTGGAGAATTAGTGACGAGAAAATCTTATAATCACGATGTATTATTTCGTATCGCGTCCATTGATAAAGCAATGGTTCGGCTGTATGGAGAAGAATATCGTTTGGAGGCAGATGCCCCAATTGATGATATAACTAAAATCGAGAAAAGGGATTTGGAGAAACGGCGGAAGAAGGAGAAGGAAAAGGAGGAATTTTCCTACCGTTTGTTTTATCAAGATTACCAGCTGATGAAGGAAAAACGGGAATATGCTGCCACAGATGGGTATCAGCACGATGCGAAATATTTTCAAATCCCGGCAAAAGTTCTCCATTTAGATGGGGATTCCATGTATTTAAGGAAATGTATCGGTTTATATCAGCGTCTCGGATTGCACGTTCACGGGGTTCATTTGCATGAAAAGGAAATGCCGAATGAGATTGTTCCTTTAATTAAAAAGGTTCAGCCAAATATCATCGTTATTACCGGACACGATTCTTTTTCCAAGCATAAAGGAACGAAAAGCGATTTAAGGGCATACCGGCATTCAAAATATTTTGTGGAAGCGGTCCGTGAGGCGAGGAGATTAATTCCTGATTTAGACCAATTGGTTATTTTTGCGGGAGCTTGCCAATCCCATTTTGAATCGTTAATCCGTGCTGGAGCAAATTTTGCCAGTTCGCCGATGCGGATTAATATTCATGCGCTGGATCCTGTCTATATTGCCGCAAAAATTGCATACACCCCCTTTTTAGAAAGGGTAAGTGTCTGGGATGCATTACGGAATACGTTAAGCGGGGAAAAGGGAATGGGAGGAATCGAGACGAAAGGATTATTAAGGACAGGAATGCCTTATATCGAAGAAGACGACGATGAATATATAGAGGTGGATGAAGTATAAAAGGCGAGGATTGGAATATGTTTCCGATCCTCGCTTTTTTGGTGTGCCCGGCATGGGTGCAGGCTATAGGGTGAAAGTCCCAAACAGTGAAGGCAGTAGTAGCTGTAGCTTAAGACAAGGGCATGGGGGGTGACCGTCATGTCTGAAGGAAGTCGGCGGCAAACTTCCGCCCCGAGGAACACGAACCTCATATAA
>NZ_BMEV01000096.1 GCF_014637175.1 Compostibacillus humi
CTCTCCTTGGTATTTATTAAATTCGGGGTCATGATCATGACACCCTGTACTATACCAAGAGGACTCTTTTTTGTTCAACCTTCAAATTTCTTCATTACAGGAATGCTCCTAATTTTTTCTTATAGGTACTCATATAGGTATAGTTTTCTTAAAAAGAAAAGCTCATCAACTCATTTACAATTTACGTATGATTGAATTCATCTACTTTTAACTAGTAAATCAACTGCTTCATGTACTAAATGTTTTGTACTTTCGCCCTTTGCAATATTTTCTCGAACACATTGTTCCAAGTTCATACTCACAATTAAACCAATAGTACGGTCAATCGCACTACGAGATGCAGATAATTGAGTAATAACATCTTTACAGTCTTGTTTATTTTCAATCATGCTTAATACTCCTTTAATCTGACCTTCTATTCGTTTGAGTCGATTCACCACCGCTTTATTATACTCCACGATTATTCACTCCTTTTTATGGCTGGAAAAATAACATCAACTTAATATAAAAATAAACTTTTTTCTTTTTGACCAATGGCTTAAGAAATGTAAATAATATTGAAGGTTTATTCAATGGCTAAATTAAAATATCTAACCAAATCTTTACTGCTGTGCCAGCTATCATTAATGCCAAAATGACTTGTAAGATACGTGTATTCATCTTTTTACCTGTTTTGGCTCCGAGTGGTGCGGCTAAGAGACTAGCGACAATCATAATAAGTGCGGGCCAATAATCTACTTGACCTGTTACAAGCTTTCCAATACTTCCACCGATTGAAGAGATAAAAGTAACAGCAAGACTAGTTGCAATTGTCATTCGTGTTGGGATGTGTAATACAGTTAGCATAATTGGCACTAATAAAAAACCGCCTGCCGCACCTACAATTCCTGATGCTATTCCAACAATTAAGGCTAAAATTACCGCAAGTAGCTTATTAAAGGTCACTTCACTTAATGGCTTATCATCTATTCTCTTTTTCGGTACAAACATCATTAAGGCTGCAATGGCTGCCAGAATACCGTAAACGATATTTACTGTTTGTTCAGATAAAAAGCTTGATCCATAACTACCAACTAAACTACCAATAAGTATAGCTCCTCCCATATAGAGGATTAGCTGTTTATTTAAATATCCTCCTTTACGGTATGCCCATACTCCAGCAATAGAAGCAAATAGAACTTGTACTGCACTAATTCCAGAAACCTCATGTGCTGTAAATGCAACTAGACCAAACAATGGTGGAATATATAAAAGCATTGGATATTTAATAATTGAACCACCAACACCAAGCATTCCAGATAAAAATGAACCAATAAACCCAATAGCAAATACCACGATGATAAAAGTTAAATCCATTAGTAAACCTTCTTTCTAATTTAGAAGAGCGAGTAGTAATTACTACTCGCTATTAGGTTTTTGTTATGCTTTTTGAATATAAAAGTATAAAACATCTTTTTCAGTTTTTTGTTCTAAAATAGTGTGACCACCTGATTTAGCCCAAGCTGGTATATCGCTTAGTGTGCCTTGGTCAGTTGCCAGCACTTCGAGTATTTCACCAGAGTTAATCGTGTCCATTGCTTTTTTAGTTTTTACGATAGGCATTGGACATGACAGCCCTGTTGCATCTATTGTTTTGGTAATGTTCATATTAACCTCCCCCTTATAGTTTTCTTAGTAGTAATCATTGAATTTTTAACTACAACTGATATTCAGTGCTTAATATGATTTATAGAACGACTTTATATTTTAAAAAAACAAATTTATAGAACTTCAATACAATCATCTATTTTTATCGAACTGCACACCGGTTTGGTCCAATCTCCATTTCTGTTTGCTCGTCATGGCTAGGTGCTATTTTACCCATGTTCACCTGACGAATTTGTTCATACGCATTTGGTTGTGGTGGTAGGTTTTCTGTAACTGTACGACGGAATTCATCTTCGTCTTCAATATTTAGCCCATGGTTTTCTTTAAAGAGATCACCTAATCTTCTAGCAACAGTACCATCTTCATTTAATTCATCGATAGTCATGAAATGAGCAGGTAGAACAATTAAGTCTTCAGCTAACTCACGATAGCGTGTATATAATGTTTCACGTAAATCTCCTACCCAATCTTCCGCAAGACCTGCTAAATCCGGACGGCCAATTGAATCAACAAATAAAATATCACCTGTTAAAAGATACTGATTGTCAATCACAAATGACGTAGAGCCAATTGTATGACCTGGTGAATATAGAGCATTTACGTCCATTTGTGTAGCTCCGATTTTTACATTTAATCCATCAGTTAATGGTGTGTAATCAAATACTACTTCTGTTGCATCTTTTGGTGGTAAGTAGTATGTTGCACCGGTTTCAGCTGCTATGTCACGTCCACCCGAAATATGATCAGCATGTAGATGTGTATCAAATACATGTTTGATTTGCACACCTTTTTCTTTTGCGAAATTAGTGAATACATCAGAGAAACGTACCGCATCAATAATTGCGGCTTCCCCACCTGAAGTTACCATATAAGATAGACAACCTTTACCAAGGCGAACGAATTGATATAATTCGCCACCATTTTCTAAATCGGCAACTTTGATTGGTTCTAAGTAACTGCTCCATGACTTCATTCCACCTTCAAGGTAAGCTACCTCACGTCCAGCTTCCGACAGCATTTCTGCTACCATTACAGAAGAACCTTCTTTTGCACAAACAACTATTACATCTTTATTAGTAGGAAGTTGCGGTAATATTTTTTCTACTCCATCTAATAACTCAAAGTATGGTATATTTAAATATTCAAACTTGTGCCCTTCAATTTTCCAATCTTCGAACGCATCTTTGTTTCTGACATCCAATATAAACAATTCTTCGTTGTCAATAACTTTCCGAGCAACTTGTGCTGCTGTCCATTTGCTGATTGTCATTTCTAGTACCCCCTTAGGTATTTATTAATTTATTTTTTTACAGTGGAGATGATCCCCACTGCATTCATATTCTCACTTAACAATCTTAAAATGTTAATGTTGGTGATGCCTCTTTAGCATACTCTAAAAATGTTACTGCCCCACCAACTTCAATTCCATCAATAAAATCTTCTTTCGAAAGTCCCATAACATCCATCGTCATTTGACATGCAATAAATTTAACACCAAGTTCTTGAGCCATCTCTACTAATTCTGGAATAGAAGGTACATTTGCTTTTTTAAAGCCTTCCGAAAAGTGCTCTTTTCCTTCTGGCATTTCTAAATGGTTCATTCCTTGTTTGTGAATCAAGTTAAGACCTTCAAACGTGAAAAAGATTTGCACTTCTTTTTCTGATGCTGCCGCTGCAGTTGCGATATTAAATACTTTGTATGCATCAAATAATCCTCCGTTTGCAGCAATAATAGCTACTTTTTTTGACATAATAATATTCCTCCTATATTTCCTTTTTTATTTTACCGTTCCACTCATCCATTCCTGGTAGAACGTTATATACTTTTGTAAAACCATTTTTAGCTAATAGTTGTGCAGCTAAATCAGAGCGGTTGCCTGTGCGGCAAATCACATAAATTTCCTGTTCTCTATCCAATTCTTCAAGGCGAGATTCTAGTTCTCCTATTGGAATAGATTTTGCACCTTCAATATGGCCAAATGCATATTCTGCCGATTCACGAACATCTAAGATTAGACCATTTCGTGATTCGATTTCATTAAGTGAAACCGTGTGTTTGAAGTTTTTTTCAACCTCTGGCTCATTAGACCCTTTGCGAATATAGTGATAAAGTACATCACCTTCTTCAACTGTTCCTAAATATTGATGTCCAACAGAATTTGCCCAAGCAGCCAAATCTGCTTTTGATCCTTTGTCGGTTGCTTGAACTTCCAACACTTGACCTTCTCGCAAATCAGCAATTGCTTTTTTAGTTCTTACAACAGGCATCGGACATGCTAAGCCTTTGGCATCCAACTGCATATTTACTTGAATCATTCAGTTACCTCCTCATGTTTATAAATACTAATACCTGTATAGGTATCAATATTTTGTAATTAAAAAGTCGTACTTTATTACGACTTTAATGGGATACACTAGTTTCGCACGTGGAAACTAACCACATGAACTATAATATACCCCCAAGGGTAAAATATCAACCCTCTTATTCTTATTTTTTTATATTTTCCTTTTAAGTATCTAAAATGCGCTGATGTGATTTCGATTATTTTCTAATAGACGTATCCGAGACACCTTTATCAACGTCCATTAATTATTTCTTTATAACGACTTGGATGACATGACCTAGTCCTACATGTCTTTTTCCTTCGTTTCATGTCACTTCACCATAATAAAAATGAATACAATGGTAATTTTTAATCCACTCTAAAACTTCTATAGGATTATATAACATGTCAAGAGATTGTGGGCCACCTGTTTGATATTTAATTTGATCCTCTGAGTAAACTTCAAAGATGACATACCCCCCGGGTTTCACCGAATCCACCAAGTTTTTTATTAAGAACTTCTGATCTTTTTTCGGGACATGACCAAATACCATAATAGAGGTATCAAATTGATTGTCTTGCACTTTTTCTTTCGTCAAATCCATCGCAACAGTTTCGACGACAACTTTATTTTTGGTAGCTAGTGTTTTCGTTTTCTCAAGGCCAATAAGCGATTGGTCATATGCTATCACGTCATGACCCAGTTTGGCTAAATAAACTGCATTTCTACCTTCCCCCTTCTGCAAAACAACCAACTTTTGAATGAGCTGGAATAATCTCACTCATGTCGTGTATAAACTGATTTTCTTTCTCACCATAGACAAAATCTTTATCTGAAAAGCTTTTATCCCAATGTTCTTTTGACATTCAAATTTACCTCCTTAAAAATAACATCATCGCAACTTAACCTTATAGGTATATTGTAAAGTAGTTTGTTTAGCCACGTTCCAAAATTAAAAGGTACCCGTAAGATATTGGAACTAAATTAGAAAAAATAAAAAGGTAAACATACATAAATATGAATTATTAATACATTTCATATTATGTGTACAAATAACCCCTAGGTGCTTTACTGTTCTCTAACTTCTATTGTCTCAACAACTTCAATAGCACTATTTACAGAATGAATCATGGCGCAGTTTTTCACTGCAAGGTCGAGTGATTTTTGAACTTGGGTTAGATTTAAATTGATACCATAAACAATGAAATGTAATGCAATTTTAGTCACTTTATTCGCTTCTTTTTCATTACGTTCGATATCTGTTTCTATTTCTATTGAATCAAAAGTAATTCGTTTCTTTTCCAACACCTTTTTCAACAGTCCTCCACTACATCCTGCAAGTGATGAAACGAGTAGTTGTAGTGGACGAAAGCCAAGTTCTGTATTGCTCGAAATCTCAATTTTTCCATATTCAAATTCTGCTTCAAACGCCCCAGTTTGACTTAATTTGAATTTCATCATATTCGCCCCTTTTTAATTCTTGTTAATGATAAATCGAACGCATATAGACCATAGTTATGACTTAGGCAGAGTAAACCAAAACGTATGCCTATTATCTTCTGAAATAATCCCAATCTTTCCTCGATGTTGTTCGATAATCTCTTTTGAAATGGCAAGCCCTAATCCAGAACCACCAAACTCTCGTGATCTCGACTGGTCAACACGGTAAAACCGTTCAAATATTCGTTCTCTCTCTTCTACTGGAATAGGTTTCCCAGGACCAGTGATACAAAGTTTATATTGGGAAGCAAAATCTATTCCTCTAATAGTTATTGATTCAGTACCTTCATAATAGCGAATAGCGTTGTCTAAAAGGTTACTAATGACTTGTGTAATGGCACTCCTATTAAGCGTAACAATACTTGGAGTAACGTCTACATGTAAGTTAATATTTGCCTGTTGTATTGCCCAGCGAAACATATCGATACATTGTTTTACAATTTTTTCTATATGAACTGGTGATTTTTCGGTGAAATTCTGAGTTGATACATAGTCCCATTCTTTTAACTGTTCCATCTGCTCGACTAAGTCAATAAGTCGTTTCGTTTCTTCATATAGAGATTGATACAGCTTTTGATCACCTTCTATGACCCCATTTTGTAATGCACGAAGGTAGCCATTCAAATTAGATAAAGGTGTCCGAAATTCATGTGACAAATCGGAAACTAATTTTTGTCGGTACTGTTCATTGTCCTTTAACTGTGTAACCAACTCATTAAAATGATTAATTAACTCACTAATTTCCCCATCAGATTTCACTTGAATTGGGTTCGGGTATTCACCTTGTTTCATTTTTTTAGTCGAGGATATGAGTTCTCTCAATGGGTTTACAAGTTTTTTTGTTAGATAAAAATGAGTGAGGCTTCCGATTACAATCGTAGAGATGCTGAAGATCAACAAATATTGAAACAATGTCGCTTCAAATTGTACTTGTTTTTGATAACTCATAGTTACTAAACCTTCTGCAAGCACACATGCAGTATTATAAATAGCCCAGCTACTTAGACCCACGAAAGCAGTAACGACCAATATATTAATAAACGTTAATCTGAAAAGAAATTGTTTCGGTAACATTATATTTTTCATTTTATTCCGCAACAAATTTATACCCCATTCCTCGGACCGTTACAATCCGTTTCGGTGATGCTGGATTTTCTTCGATTTTTTTTCTTAGTTTCTTAATATGTGCATCAATTGTCCGGTCTAGCACTAATTTATCAGCATAAGGATACAACTGATTCATGAGACTCTCTCTTGTAATAACCATATTAGGATTTTCCATAAAATAATAAAGAAGATTGAATTCATGTTTTGTCAGTTTTATTTCTTGATCATAAAGTAAAACTTCACCTTTTCGAGGTTTAATACAAAGCCCGTTGTAAGTGATTTTTTGACAAAATTGCCCCGTTCTACGTAGCACGGCCTCAATATGAGCTAGAAGTTCCTCTGGTTCAAATGGCTTAACGAGATAATCATCGGCACCGATTTTTAAGCCATTTATTTTATCTTCCGTACGTGATTTAGCGGACAACATAATAATCGATACTTCATTTCTTTCTTGTTCTCGAACCCATGTACAAAATTCTTCTCCACTAAGTTTCGGAAGCATTAAGTCTAGAATAACTAGGCAAGGATGTTTCGCTAAAAAGAGTTCTTTAGCTTCTTCTCCATCCGCAGCTTCGACCACGTCATAACCTGCTTTTGTTAAATATATATTGATTAGTTTTCGGATCATATGATCATCTTCTACTACTAATACCGTTTGTTTCATATTCTCACCTCTAGCCCATTATACGTATTGTCAAAAGTTTTTAAGTAAAACCTATTATTATTGCCTATATAATGCGTTTTTATACAAAAAAACTTGCCACCCCCTTAAATTTAGGTTATTTATGAAGTAACCACACTACACAAATACCTAAAAAAGGATGTGACAAGTTGTTCCCTCAATTTATAACTTATTTATTTGAATATATCAAGTTCCAAGAGAAAATAATTTTTGGTCTTCTAGGGATTATACTTGGCAAATCAGTAGCTAAAGCCCAATTTGATGAGCCTA
>NZ_BMEV01000097.1 GCF_014637175.1 Compostibacillus humi
ATCCCCCAACAACGACGCAAACACTTCATACATATACGTTCTAACACTTTCTTCTAGTTCAATTAAGTTATCGGTTCGCTTTATTATTTCATATATTTTTGATATAATTTTTTTCATGAGAAGGCCTCTTTCTAAATGTATTTGCCCGTCAAAGCATACATTTATGATAGAGTGCTTTCTCTTTTTTTACCAGAATTTAGCTTAAATACCCCTCGAGAAATATTTTACACATAGAGCTCCTTCGGCTAAAAGCGGGGGAGCTGTTTTTATTTTTCATGTTTCGCTTTATTCCAGAGTACAAAAATCTAGCGGAGAACTATCTTCTCCGCTAGATTTTTCACTTTCTCCTAAGCCATTTGCTTAAAAGCATTGCCGACTGCTTCAATCGTCCTGTCGACATCTTCTTCCGTATGTTCCGTCGTTAAAAACCATGCCTCGTATTTGGACGGGGCCAAGTTTATTCCTTGTTCCAGCATCAGGCGGAAAAATTTCGCAAAGGCTTCGCCGTCACTTGCTTCCGCTTCCTCGTAATTCGTCACCTGATCCACGCCGAAGTAAACTGCGAGGGCTCCTTTTAGCCTATTTACCGTAAGCCGGATGCCGTATTGATCTGCCATTTCTAAAATGCCTTTTTCCAGTTGCGCTCCAAGGGAATCCAATTTTTCATACACACCGTCTTTTGCTAAAACTTCCAAGCAGGCAATTCCTGCAGCCATCGACGCCGGATTTCCTGCCATCGTTCCGGCCTGATAAGCAGGACCTAGCGGAGCCACTTGCTCCATAATTTCCTTTTTGCCGCCATATGCGCCGATTGGCAGTCCGCCGCCGATAATTTTGCCCATCGCCGTCATATCCGGTTCAATATTATATAATTGCTGTGCGCTTCCGTAAGTGAACCGGAATGCGGTAATGACTTCATCGTAAATGACGAGGGCGCCGGCTTCATGAACTAAATCGTTAACCCCTTGCAAGAAACCATCATGCGGTTCAACAATTCCGAAGTTGCCGACTACCGGTTCGACAAGCACGGCAGCTACATCTTTGCCCCATTTATCTAACGCCTCTTTCAGCGCATCCAAGTCATTAAATGGTACGGTAATGACATCTTGTGCTGTCGAAACAGGCACTCCGGCTGAATCAGGGGTTCCCAGGGTAGACGGGCCGGAACCGGCTTGAACTAATACCGCATCGAAATGCCCGTGGTAACAGCCGGCAAATTTAATGATCTTCGTCCGGCCGGTATAAGCTCTCGCCACCCGGATTGTCGTCATCACTGCTTCTGTACCCGAGTTGTTAAAACGGACCCTTTCTAATGAAGGTATCGCTTCCTTCAACATTTTCGCAAATTTATTCTCCAATTTATGGGGAGTGCCGAATAATACTCCATTATTTGCTGCATCGGTAATTGCTTTAGCGATATGGGGATGGGCATGTCCCGTAATAATCGGTCCGTAAGCAGCTAAATAGTCAATATATTTATTGCCGTCCACATCCCAAAAATAAGCGCCTTTCCCCCGCTCCATATATACTGGGGCGCCGCCGCCAACTGCTTTATAGGCACGGGATGGCGAATTTACACCACCGACGATTAATTCCAATGCTTCTTTATGTAATTGTTCTGAAGTTGAGAAATTCATCTAATCATCCTTCCTAAGTATATGTCCATACATTACTATAGCAGAAAAAGGAAACTCTTTCTTTTGTACAAGCTTTTATTTTCCCTGCATATACTGAAATAGTATAACAAAAAGGAGCCTGTCCATGTTTCTGCTAATTCCTTGGACTCTGCTAATTATTATTTTTTATATCATTTTTACGAGCATCATTTCCTTCATTCGGGAAAAGTTTCCTTTTGAAATGCGGGATGCCCGTTTTTCCTGGGAACTGTTTGTTACGTTAGTCATCGTTTACATCATTGTAATTTTAGGTTTTGGCTTAATTTATTTCATCCTGTCCTTTCAGGGGATTGTTTTAATAGAAGGAGGAGAAATAAGGGAAGTAAGCATGTTAGGTTCGCTCATTCATTCCATTTACTTCAGCGGGGTCACGATGCTTACGATTGGCTACGGAGATATTGTTCCTATTGGCATTGGCAGGATATTTGCGGTTGTCGAGGCATTAATCGGCTATGTTTTGCCTGCCGCTTTTATTATGAAGCTCTTTCAAACGAGGGAAAGATACCGTAATAAATGATTCTTTATTGCAAATTTGATATAGTTTTCATATAGAAAGGAACGGAGGGATTTTAATTGGCCGTAGAAGTTGGAAAAATAGTGGAAGACTTTACGCTGCCGGATCAAACTGGGGAAAAGGTTAGTCTTTCTGATTTTCGGGGTAAACATGTTGTCCTATATTTCTATCCGAAAGACATGACACCTGGATGCACGACGGAGGCTTGTGATTTTCGGGACCGCCATGAAAGTTTTGCCGAATTAAATACGGTCATTATCGGTGTCAGTCCCGATCCGGCAGAAAGACACCAAAAATTTATCGATAAATACGGACTGCCATTTTTGCTTCTTGCCGATGAAGACCATGAAGTAGCGGAGAAATTTGGCGTATGGAAGCTAAAGAAAAACTTTGGCAAGGAATATTACGGCATTGAGCGGTCTACTTTTATTATTGATAAAGATGGTGTTTTACAGAAGGAATTCCGCAAAGTGAGAGTCAAAGGCCACGTAGAAGAAGCGTTGGCGTATGTTCGTGATAACCTGCAATAATGACGAGAGTACCGAATCGGTGCTCTCTTTTTTTGATATTACATTTTCATAACAAAATATAAGAATTGGTATAGATGAATGTCCGTTAAAAATAGGATGTAGTAAAAATGTTTTAACAGGAAAGGAGTGTGTCAAGAAATGGAATACACTACTCCAGCTGCATCCTATTCAAGAAAAAGGAAAAATCCGAGAACATATCTTTTTTTCAAAAGATGGACAGATATATGTGTCAGCTTGCTATTGCTTTTGCTTTTATCCCCATTGCTTCTGTTTATCTGCTGGCACCTTTATAAGAAAGAAGGCAAGCCGCTTTTTTACCGGGAGCTGGCGGCGGGTAAGGGAGAAAAACCGTTTATTAAGCTAAGTTTTCGAACGATGACGAACCCGTCACGAGTCATTCGTGCATTTCCTCCCCATCCTTTCCCTGCATCTTGGGAAAAGGGGGTGCCGGACCAGTTTACCTTTCAGCGGGATAAAAAACAGACGATGACGGCAACCGGACTTTGGCTGCGCAAATACAACCTTCATCTGCTCCCGCAACTCTGGAATGTGCTGAAAGGAGAGATGAGTCTTGTTGGTCCGCGGCCGGAAATTGCTGAAATTGCCGCCTGCTACAACCAGCATCAAAGAAAAAGACTGCTCGTCAAGCCGGGGATTACTGGATATACTCAGCTTTACTTCGGCAAGGAATCGAATTATAACAAAAAAGTCTTCTATGATCTTTATTATGTAGAAAACCGTTCTTATAAACTGGATCTGAAAATTTTGCTCCAATCTTTACGTCATTGGAAAAGGATAGAATAAATGCTAATCTTCTTATATTTATGTAAAATGGAAGTAAAGATATGGAGAGGAAGGTTGGAATGATCGTATTTTCGGCAAAGCTTTCAGCAAAACATCAGCAGCGGCTAACTCATAAATTCCCGGATGAGCAATTCGTATTTTGTCAGTCACCAGAAGAGGCAAAACAATATGCAAGTGATGCAGAAATATATGTGACTTACGGCGGTGATGTGAATGAAACATTGATTCAACAGGCTCCTAAATTAAAATGGATTGCCGTTCTTTCTGCCGGAGTTGACGGATTTCCTTTTTCTTTACTGCAGCAAAGGGAGATTATTGTAACGAATGCGAGAGGAATTCATGCGATACAAATGTCTGAATACGCTATTTCCATGCTGCTTCAAGTATATCGCGCGGAAAAGAAATTTATTGAAAACGAGAGAAACCACGTTTGGGACAAGACTATACGAATCAGGGAAATAACTGGGAAGACGATGGTAATTGTCGGAACAGGTGCAATCGGACAAGGGGTAGCCCGGATCGCTAAAGCATTTCAGATGAAAACGATTGGGATTTCCCGGAGCGGAAAAGAGAAAGAGCATTTTGATGAAGTTTATACGATTCAAAGTTTAAAAGATAAATTGCAAGAAGCGGACTTCGTAATTTCTGTTATCCCAAGCACAAAAGAAACGAAGGAAATATTCACCTACGAAGAATTTCAGGCAATGCCAGAGCATGCTGTCTTTTTAAATATGGGACGCGGTGATGCGGTGAATGAAGAGGATCTGTTAAAGGCAATAAGAGAAAGGGAAATTGATCATGCCATCTTGGACGTTTTTCAGCACGAACCATTGCCGGAAGACCATCCATTCTGGGATGAAGAGCATATTACCGTTACCCCTCATGTTGCTGGACTTTCACCGGAATACATGATGCGGGCTTTAGATATTTTCGAGAAAAATTTAGATGTTTATTTAAAAGGAGAAAACGATTGGGTTAATCTCGTGGACTTAACCATGGAATATTAACCATATAGAAAAACCTGGGTCTAATGAAAGACTCAGGTTTTTTCCAGGAGAAAATATTCTGTTATCTCCACTCTTGACCATTCTCTCATTTTGTATATATATTTAATTGGAACAAGTATTACATAATTCATTTTTCGAAGACATACAATATTGGGAAAACAAAAAACGGTTAAAACCCCGTGGCATCAATATACTTATATTGACAGAATACGCAAAAAAAGAGTACACTAATTATAAAGATTATAAATTAATAATGTTGTTTTTATGGTATATATTATCGAAAGTGAGGTGGATGGCTTTGCCTGAGCAACGATTACGCCAAGCGATTGACACATTGAAACAGTCAGGCGTCCGTATCACTCCTCAGCGTCATGCGGTACTCGAATATTTAATGAAATCGATGACACATCCGACGGCTGATGAAATATATAAAGCTTTGGAAGGCAAGTTTCCAAATATGAGCGTAGCGACTGTTTATAATAATTTGCGTGTACTACGTGAAGCTGGCCTTGTTCGTGAGCTTACCTATGGAGACGCTTCCAGCAGATTTGACTGCAATACTACGGATCATTATCATATCATTTGCAATGAATGCGGAAAGATTGTTGATTTCCATTATCCGAAATTAGACGAAGTGGAATCCTTGGCCGAACAAGTGACAGGATTTGACGTTAGTCATCACCGTTTGGAAGTATATGGAACGTGTGAAGAATGTCAGCAAACTGAACAACATTAAGAGAAAAAAATCCAAATGAATTTTCATTTGGATTTTTTGTATTATTGCTTTTTCTTCTTATAACGGCGAGAATTATATTTCTCGTCAAACTCTAACCCCTCTAATTCCTTATCCAGTGTAAGCGGCTGTTTGCAGTGCATGCAAGCATCTACTCTGCCAAGCATCTTCGTTGGCTTTTCACAGCTTGGACAAATGACCGGGACCGCCCGTAAAGACAGCGTGCCAATCCATAAATAGACAACACAGCTTAATACAACTAACAATACCCCAAGAATAAAGAATAGCAGCATCAGCCACTGTGTATTCCTCGTTAAAATTCCACCGTACATAAAGAGAATGCCGGCAAATATTAAAATCAAAGCAAATGAACGAATTTTATTTATTTTGCTAGAGTATACTAACCCTTTTTCAGCCATAAGAATCCTCCTATCTTTCAAATTGTAGTATAGCATATATTGATTATTTTTTGTTTTTGAAAGAGGAATTTATATGTAGAATCACGAAAGTATTAATAGGAGTTAAGAAATTTGTCGAATTTTGGCCGAATATAGCTTGCTTATAATATCTTGCAAATTTATGCCGTACATTTTTGCACCACGATTATGATATATAAAAAATTTGGAGGGTTTTATATGGAAAAATTCCTAAGACCGGTATATGAACGATATACAAAGGATGTAAATACGCTTGGCATACTTTATGTCGAATCTGTCCGACCGCATAGCCCCCTCACAGAAAATTTCGATTTGATCCTGCTCATTATAATAGAAGAAGCGGATAATCCGTGGTGCGCTGCCCATTATGAAAAAGCAGGAGAAACGATTGAGGTGAACATCGTTACGAAAACCCAGCTGACTTCCTGGATTGATACGAGCGGATACCGGCGTGCAGTCGAATGGATTATAAATGGAAACATAATTTTTGAACGGAATGGATATGTTAAACAATTGAAGGCCCAGCTGCAAAATTTCCCGAGGAAAAAAAGGAATTTGCGAAAAACGATTGATTTTGGCAAACTGCTTAAAAGTTTCTATGAAGCGAAACAGCTGTATAAATTAGGGGAACATAAAGATGCATACAGTAAAATTATGAATGCTTTACAATACTTGGCTAGGCTCACCGTATTGGAAAAAGGGTATTATCCGGAAGTGATGGTTTGGAATCAGGTGAAAAATATTGACATTGAAGTATATAAATTATTTGAAGAGTTTATGTTGAGCGACGAAGAATTGGACAAAAAAATTGAACTTATGCTGCTCGCCGTAGATTTTATGATAAATAACCGAGCAATATCAGGAGCGCTCCATTTGTTAGAAATTATGGAGACAAAGGATGAATGGTCATATGCCGAATTAAAGAAACATCCTGACACGAAGGCATATGCACTTGATTTATCGGTTATCCTTTCTTATTTAGCAGAGAACAATTATCTGGATGTTATAAGAAAGGTATCGAATGGTGATAATCTGTTTGAATTAACATATAAGGCAAGGAATGATTCACCATCTTAAAATATAGTGCATAAGATGTTTTTGGAGATTCCGGATAGGTGTTGACTTTTTATCTGAAAGATGATAAATTAATCATCGCGTTACAAAAAATGCTTTTGCTTTTAATAAAGTTTTTCAAAAAAGTTGTTGACGGAAGATTCCATCTCATGTTATATTAATAAAGTCGCTGTTACGAAGCGGCGAAATGATTTGCTCTTTGAAAACTGAACAAAACAACCTGTGCAGAGGGAAGAAGCAACGCTTCAATCCCCTGGAATGAAACGCTAAGATAAATGAACGTTGTTCATTTAAACAAACTTTTTTGGAGAGTTTGATCTTGGCTCAGGACGAACGCTGGCGGCGTGCCTAATACATGCAAGTCGAGCGGACAGAAGTTGGATGCCAGAGGTCAGAAGCTTGGACTTCTCGAGGAAGTTTGATTGTTCATCTATGAAGATGACTTTCATCTTACTTCCGGCTTCCGGCATCCGACTTCTGTTAGCGGCGGACGGGTGAGTAACACGTGGGCAACCTGCCTGTAAGACCGGGATAACTTGCGGAAACGTGAGCTAATACCGGATAATGATTCCAGCCGCATGGCAGGAATCTGAAAGACGGCGCAAGCTGTCACTTACAGATGGGCCCGCGGCGCATTAGCTAGTTGGTGGGGTAACGGCCTACCAAGGCGACGATGCGTAGCCGACCTGAGAGGG
>NZ_BMEV01000098.1 GCF_014637175.1 Compostibacillus humi
AGGAAGCCACCCGTCCTATTCAGTATAAAGGATTTTTTTATGGACAAACCACTAAATAATTGAACATTCTTAGTATTTTTTGTTTTTAGATTTAATTTATGCAATGCTAGTGGTTTTGAATAAAGAAAAAATCAATTTACTGTTCATGCTCCAGCAGATGGCAGATGAATTCTATCCAATGCTGACTCCACAGGGAAAGCAGATATCTGTCAATGTGCCTGAAGGACTCACTCTGTGGGGAGATGCAGACAAACTAGCCCGTGTATTCAATAATATTCTGAAAAATGCCATAGCCTATAGCGATGAAAATAGTGTCATTGATATTTCTGCATGGCAGCAGGACGAAAATATTGTTATAACTTTTATGAATCAGGGAAATCCAATTCCACAGACAAAGATTGATACTATTTTTGAAAAATTTTACCGATTAGATTCTGCACGTTCCACAAACACCGGTGGAGCAGGCCTAGGTTTGGCAATCGCAAAAGAAATTGTCACAGCTCACGATGGAACGATTTCTGTAGAAAGCAACCCGGAAAATACTACATTTACAGTAAAGCTTCCGTCTTAAGAAAATCTTAAGAAGTTCATAAGATTGAATTCCAACATAGCTTCTTGTTCTGTGGTTAAATAATAATATCATCGCAGAATAAGGAGTTGATTTATTATGGTACGAAAAGTGAAAAAGAAAAAGTCTGGAATACGCGTATTTGTTATATTTTCATTGATAGTTGTTGTTTTTGTTTTCAAATTCATCATTACTCCAGGAAACCAACATAGGTTTGAAACAGAATATGACGATAATACAACGCTTGTTCCCTCTGCAGAGATAGAACCCGATTCCTCTGTTTCTATATCTCTCGATAAACTAAACAGTACTAATGCGATCCTAATCCGTTTAGAAGATCAAACTATTCTGATGCAAAAAAGTAGCGAAGAAAAGATCTATCCTGCTTCGTTAACTAAAATGATGACAGCTATTGTTGCAATAGAAAATTTGACAAATTTGCAGAAAGAAATACAACTAACCCATTATACCTTTAATGGTCTTTATAGTGCCAATGCTTCTATGGCTGGTTTCCAGCCAGGTGAGAAGGTAAGGGCTATTGATCTTTTATACGGGGTGATGCTTCGAAGTGGTGCAGAAGCTTGTATTGGTCTTGCGGATCATATTGCTGGTTCGGAGCAAGACTTTGTAACGATGATGAATCAAAAGGCGGCAGATCTAGGGATGTACAACACCCATTTTGAAAATACCACAGGACTTCACAATGAAAACCATTACACAACAGTCAAAGATTTGGCCATTCTTTTAAACTATGCTTTGCAAAATGAAACTTTCAGGGAGATTTTTACTGCGTCTCGTCATTCCACACAACCCACGAATAAGCACCCTGAAGGGATAACATTTTATAGTACCATGTTTGAAAAACTCAACAATCAAAACATTATTGGAGGAGAAATTTTAGGAGGGAAAACTGGATATACCGATGAAGCTGGTCTGTGTCTTGCGAGTCTTGCAAAAGTGGGTAACCAAGAATATATATTGATTACAGCTGGTGCAAAAGGAGATATCCATTCTGAACAGTATAATATTACTGATGCATTAGCTGTATACAATAGTATTGGGAAATAAATGGATTAACCGAAGATTATAAGTGGATGCATCTATGTTATACGTTAAACGAAAAAAACATTGTGCTCATTCATGGCTTTTAAGACTATTGTGTTCTTTTGTTTCATAAAGGTGTTTTGCTAAAGAACACGCAGCACATATTAGTCCAGCAACAGGAGAATACCCAGGAGGCTCGGCAAATTCGTTTCACGAATGTCCGAAAGATAATAGATATGGAAGCTATTCTAAAGGAATATATGTTGTCAGACTGACAACCCGGATTACTGAAAGCCCGAGTGAGTTTAAAAAAGTATTGGTGGAATTAAAACAGGGGATGAAAATAATAATAGCTGGGCCAGTTGGAAACTTTTCTCTAAAGGATAACAATTCTGCCCTTTTCATCGCAGGCGGAATCGGTATTACGCCATATCGTTCCATGTTAAAGCAAATCGAAGCAGAAGATAATTAAAATGAAAAACAAATACATTTGCTCTATATAAACAGTGAGAAGTTATACCTAATCAAAGATGAGCTTGACGGCATTGCTTACCGTACTTCTGTTTAAATTACTTATCTTGATTCAAGGAAAGAGCTGCATTCAGAGATAGAGAAGTTCGCTGCTAAGCATATAGATAACGGAAATTCCTTTATTTACGGTCAAAATCAATGGTGGATTCTTTAGCAGATAAACTCAAAAACAAAAATATTAAAAAACAATAAATAATAAAAGATGCTTTCTGCGGCTATTAACCTCGGACAGACGGATTGATTCGGAATTTTATCAGTCTGAAAATCGGGTTTGCAAAAGTATTCAAAAACAAAAGCGAATTCTCGGGTTTCCTCAGTCAGGAACCCGATTTTTTATTTTAATCAATATAAATTTATTGTATTTCGATAAATTTATATTGACATACAGAATATTAGGATTTATGATGTATTCAGATAAATATGCTGGAGGTGAAGGCGTTGAAAGTGAGCGTGGTATCAAACGTTTTAAAAGTATTGTTAATCCTGTTTTCCATAGGGGTAATATGTTTTGGGGCGTTTGTCCTTCCAATTATCGCAGAGGAAATGGGGGAAATGTATCCTGAGATTGCTTATGCCAAACTGCCGATTCTTTTAATTTGTGAATTATTGTTAGTTTTATTGCTAGTTGGAATTGGAATCATTATGTATTTCCTGATCCAGTTCGACCGTAATTTGCTATTAAGTTCAGGATTTGTTAGAGGGTTAGAAATTTTAGCCGGGATGTGCATGGCGGCATCTGTCGGAGTTATCGGGCTGTTTCTGTATATGAACACTTTTGGAGGACCCGGTCCGTTTTTAACATTAATCATGATTGGGATAATATTAATCATTTGGATACTGGCAGCCGTAATCATTCTGCTGCGTTCAATGGTGAAAAAGCGATAATATCCGATGGTAATCCTAATTTTGACAATGGAGTCATACGGCAGATAAATACAATTTATTCCCCAAAAGTTTTAAGACACTATGAAACAGCTGCAGGCAACTATCTAAGGACATAAGCTGTATCTGGATATACTGCAAAATTTAAAAGAGCCGATATCTTCCTTTGGATATCGGCATTTTATGATAATGAGAGTTTTTAAAATACGTGTGGATAATGTTGCACCATTGCATCGGAAATTGCGTCTGCCATCTCCCGTGCTTGCTTCTCAATCGCATCATAAACCGCAATGTCTTTTTCAAATTCTTTGTTTATCATAAAAACTGCTTCTTGTTTGGTTAACTCAAGATGCTTATAAAACATATCCCGGACGGCAGCTTCAGGTAGAAATGGATTGACACTGTTTAAAAATGCAGCTATTTCATCCGCATTTTGATACCATTTTTCTTCTGCCGCCTTTGCTGCTTCCGCATCTCCAGCAATAGCAGCTTTTACAAGGTCAGCAGCAACTAATAAATGTTCCTGGATTAATTGGCTGTAGGTGGATGCAACCATATCCCCATATAACCTGCGTATCATATTTCCCATATCTTCGGCATTTTTTAGGAGCCGGGTCAAAACTTCATTAATATCCGGAAGATTAAAGACTAAGCTGATGATTGCCATCCTCGTCTATGCAACATGTTCTTCCCAAAGACTTCTCATGTCATTTCGATAATCTACTTCAGCCTGCGTGATACATCGGTTCGGCATTTGCGGCATAGGATTTACCGGCGGTACCGATTGCCACATTGGCCAGTAATAAGTATGGCATGGCGGAACAATGTTTCGGTAATGGTTATGGCGGTATTGGAAATAACTCAATTTTCTTTCCCCCAAAATTGTTAAATTTGATACATCGTATTCAATAAAAACAGAATGGTGAAAAAACCTATATCTTTGGACGATAGAATGATTATTGGCTGTTTTGTGCGGGATAAAAACGGCTAATAAAAAATCAGAAAATATTGAATGGGGCTTTCTGTCAGAATATAATTAACTTATGCTGATTAGAAATCTTGACGGCTATGAATGGACAACGATGATAGAGGATATAACAATAGGCGGGTGATAATAGTTTGAGTACAATGAAGAATCCTAAATTATCTTTAACAGAACAGGAGCGGGTTAGCCTCAGAAAGGCAAAAGTGAAATTAAGAGAAATTCACCAGATGGAAGTACATAATTTAGCGGAGGTTTTAGGTGTATCTCGGGACCGAGCAAAAGAGATAAAGGCTTTGGCTGTTTTTCAGCAAGTGCCATCGATTGGTTATAAATTGGCAGAAAAATTGGTAAATATCCTTCACATCTATTCTTTGGAAGAGATAAAAGACAGAAACGGCGCGGAATTGCTGGATGAATTGGAAAAGAGGATGGGGGCCTGGACGGATCCATGCGTGGAAGATCAGCTTCGTTGCATTATTCATTTTTCCAATCATCCGAATAGCAGTAAAAGCTGGTTTGACTTTACGGAAGAAAGAAAGGAATATCGCAAGCAGTACGGATACCCGGATTCAAGGCCCAAAAAGGCCTAGTATGAATCGTAAAAGGAGGAGAATTTATGAAAACAAAATTGATGCATGTCCGAGCAAATGTGAAAAACTTAGAAAGGGCAGTAGAATGGTACACCAATGTGCTGGGGTTTAAAATTGCTGCTACATGGCCTCCAGAAAAACCTAATTACGCTCATTTTGAAAGCGAGGATGGGGCGATATTTGCCGTCATGGAAGATGAAAACTATCCTTCTCACGGCCGTTTTAATTTCTATGTTAAAGATGTAGAGACACTTTGGCTTGCTTTAAAAGACAAGACGGAAGTAGTTGAAGAATTATTTACAACTGCTTACGGAACAAGAAAGTTCACCATAAAAGATTTAGACGGCAACGAACTAGGCTTTGTGAAGGAAGATGAATAATATCGTTAAGCAGAAAATGATTTTTGGGGGGAGAAGATTGACAAGTAGTATGATGAAATATAATTTTGATGAAATCATAGACAGAAAAAATACGAATGCTTTAAGTGTGGATGGGTTTCGGGAATATATATTTAATACCGATGAATCAATGAAATTTCCGTATGAAGATGATGAATTTGTGAGAATGTGGGTTGCTGATATGGAATTTGCAACTCCTCCCTTTATTATTGATGCCATCAAGGAACGGCTCGACCGAAGAATTCTAGGCTATACAAAAGTATTTGAACCGGAATACTATGAAGCTTTTGTAAGCTGGACGGAAAAACGTTATGGATGGCGTTTTGAGAAAGAACATCTTGTAACATCCAATGGAATTATTCCAGCACTATATGAATTAGTCGAGTACATTTGTAAGAAGGATGAGAAAGTCCTATTTGTGACCCCATCCTATGCCTATTTCAAATATGCGGCCGATCATCATCAAATTGAGTATGTATGTTCCGACTTAATCAACAATGACGGCTACTATACTATTGATTTTGACGATTTGGAAGAAAAGGCTAAAGATGAAAAGACTACTTTATGTATTTTTTGCAATCCCCATAATCCGAGCGGAAGAGTGTGGTCTGAAGAAGAACTAAAGAGAGTTGGAGAAATATCAATCCGCAATAATATGTGGATCATTTCCGATGAAATTCATTGTGATTTATTAAGAATAGGCAAAAGCCATACTCCGCTGGCAAAGTTATTTCCGGATTACGACAAAATCATTACTTGCATGGCTCCAAGCAAAACGTTTAATTTGGCGGGTTTAATGTTTTCAAATGTTATTATTCCAAACTCCGGATTAAGAGAAATATGGAAACAAAAGCATTATGACTTTCAAAACCCATTAAGCATTGCCGGGGCAAAGGCAGCTTACCTGTATGGTGAAGAGTGGCTTGAGGAATTACGAGTCTATCTGGATAACAACTTTCAATTTACGGGAGAATATTTAGCCAAACATTTGCCAAAAGCAAAATACCGAGTCTCCGAAGCTACTTATTTGGCTTGGGTCAATATTGGTGAATATTTGCCTGACGAAGAGAATCTGCCTTTATATTTTGCCAATCATGCAGGGGTCTTGTTAGAGGGCGGGGATATGTTTGTACAAAATTCAGATGGATATATTCGGCTGAACTTGGCCTGTCCTCGCTCCATTCTAGAAGAAGGCTTAAGAAGGATATGTGAGGCACTTAATTAAATAATCCATTTGCCTCCGGACTAAAAAGCCGATTTTATCCCTAAATGTCAGGGGCAAAATTCTTTTTCAATGGAACAGTTCGGAAGCTATCGGATGAAAGGCATTAATTCCATAAAGGATTAATGCCTTTTTTTAATTTCATTATGAAAACTGTGACGGGTAAATTTCAATTTTCGTCTAAGTGTATAGAAAAAGGAGGGATAAGTTTGGATCAGGAAAGGTTGGCCGAATGGTTCGATAAATATGGTGAATCGGTTTTTACCTATATTTTATTAATGGTACGGGATTATCATCAGGCAGAGGATTTAACACAAGAAACTTTCTTAAAAGCACACAGGCATCAGCACCAATTTAAGCAAAAGTCCTCCGTAAAGACTTGGCTGTTCACCATTGCACATAATGTAACGAGAGACCATATGCGCAAAAAGCATCCATTACAGCATTGTTTAGGTTTTACGATGCAAGAAATAGACTCGAAGCCTATCCCTGAACAAATGATATTAATGAACTTTCAGAATGAGCAGTTGTATCGGGCTATTTAGCAATTAAAGCCGTCGTACAGGAATGTCATTATTTTACGGAAGCTAAAAGAATTTTCGACAAAAGAAACTGCTCAAATATTAAATTGGTCGGAAAGCAAAGTGAAAATGACGTTAAAAAGGGCGTTAGATAAACTGGAAAATGATTTGATAAGGGAGGGGCTTGCTAATGAGATATTCTGATGACCAATTTAGGGAGTTGGAAAAAGGATTAAGGATGTCAAATCGTGCGAAAGAACAGCTTCGAACAAAGATTGTACAAAAGGCTTATATGAACAAGAAAAATGTTAAACCTTATGGAATCATTGCCGCAGCATGTGCCGCAATATTGATTGTTTTGCCGTACAGTTCGCCGACGATGGCCAGTATCGCGGAAAAAATATTGCCAATTTCCATTACTCCTGTATGTGTAAAATAGTTCTCGGTGATATTTCTACAAAATCCTAGCCAAAAAGGAAGAGGCACTCTATCATAAATGTATGCGTACCAGGCAAATACACTTAGAAAGAGGCCTCT
>NZ_BMEV01000099.1 GCF_014637175.1 Compostibacillus humi
AGAGGCCTCTTTCTAAGTGTATTTGCCTGGTACGCATACATTTATGATAGAGTGCCTCTTCCTTTTTGGCTAGGATTTTGTAGAAATATCACCGAGAACTATTTTACACATACTTTGTTAAAATTTAATTAAAGTATTCGGCAAAATTTGCTAAATTTCGAGCTTTTAAAATATGGATTATGTACAGCTTTTAAAAGCATTTATGAACAAAGGTTTTACGGTAAATGCTGTAAAATAAAATTGTAATAGAGGGAAAGGAGGCTCTCCCATTGCCTGTCATCAGCCGGATTACAACGCAAAAGAAAAATAATCAGCGATACAATATTTTTCTGCAGGAAGGAAAGAATGAACGCTTCGCCTTCAGTGTTGACGAAAGCATCCTCGTTGAATTCCGTCTCCGTAAAGGATTGGAGATTAGTGATTCTGTCATTGAGGCCATCCAGAAAAAGGATGAGACGTATAAGTTTTATATACAGGCAATTAATTTTTTAAGCTACCGGATGCGTTCGCGAAAAGAAGTATTCACGTATTTAAAGAAAAAAGAAGCTGCATTTGAGCAAATTGAGCAAGTGCTGGAACGGCTGGAAAAAGAAAAGCTTATCGATGATGAACAGTTTGCCCGCATGTTTGTCCAAAGCCGCATCAATACGACGTCGAAAGGACCGATGCTCATAAAGAAGGAACTGCTGGAAAAGGGCATTTCTTCGGCAATTGCAGAGCGGGCCTTGGACCAATATACCGAAGAGTTACAGTATAAAAAGATAACCGCTTTTTTTGAAAAAAAGAAGAAGAGCCGGAAAAAAGTTTCTTACCGAAAACAGCTGGATCAATGGAAAACGAATTTGCTGCAAAAAGGATTTCCGATGGACATGATACAGCAAGCCGCTGCAGATTTGGATGAAAATATGGATGAAGAAAAGGAATGGGAAGCGTTAGTGTATCAGGGAGAAAAATTAAAGCGAAAACATGAAGGGAAATTATCCGGCTATGCGTTAAGGAATAAAGTAAAAGAAGGCTTGTACCGAAAAGGATTTCCAATGGACATGATACAGCAATTTACCGATAAGATGGACGACGAATACTAAAAGAAAGAAAATTACCCCTAATACTATTGGCTTAATCGTCTATGTAAAGGTACAATAATGTTGGGAGGGGAAAAATGTGAATTACTTATATAGTGATTTATCTGTCCAAGATTTATATAAAGAAATTCGCAGCTTGAAAGAGAAGGCACAAAAGGCGGAACAAATGGGGAATATTTCCGAGGTGGCAATTTACGAACGAAAAATGCAAGTAGCCATAGCTTATACGATGAATCCGGAAGATTTTTCCCCCGGTGAAATATATGAATTAAAGATGGAACCAGGATTCCGTTTTAAAATTGAGTACATTAATGGAGTGTTTGCCTGGGGACGGAGGATTAACTTATTGAATGAAGTTTATGAAACGAAAGAAGCACTGCCGATTTCCCTTTTAGGAAAGAAAGTTAAAGAGGAAGACTAGAATTCAAAAAAGCTGACATTGTGAAATGTCAGCTTTTTTATGCGTCTTCCGTAAGCAGTTTTCTTTTCAGTTTATGTTCAGAAAAAATCCAGCCGGCATAGGAACTGATGATATCCAAGCGGCGGTCCAGCTGGACGACCGCAACGAAAGGATAATAGTCCTTTGACCGGTAGCGCAAGTCGATAAAGCGCACTTCGGTAAACGTCTCAAATTCGGTAATTTCCCAGCGGTAGACGGGAGAAAAGTTTAAAAAAGAAGCGATATTTTTATCCTTTTTCGCTGCCTCCATTACCGGTGTATCAGGCAAAGGCACTTTTTCAAATTCATCGATGATTTCAATATGGCCGTTTTCCACCGTGCCGACATAGAACCGGTTGTTGGTCGAAATGGCGACCCGCCAATAATTTTGTTTCATCGTAGGCGAAGTGACAATTTGAATCGCATTCGGGTAGAATTCTTTGATTTTTTCTCGGATTTCCCTTTTGTCCAAATACCGTTTGATATAATATAGAACAATGACTGCATAAATAATGGCCCAGGTGATGCCGGGGTTTGCCCCCAGTATCCATGCAATGATGAACACAACATTTAAGCCGAAGATATACGGATCAAACGTATTTATAAAGCCGAGGGCAATCCATTTGGACGTAAACGGACGGAACGCTTGGGTGCCGTACGCATTAAATAAATCGACAAATACGTGTAAACAGACGGCGATAAAGGTCCAAAGCCATAGATGGAAAAAGTTTACCTCTGGAACGAAAAGAAAAATGATCCCGGATACAATAAATCCCCATAAAATAATCGCTGGCAGAGAATGGGATGCGCCGCGATGATGACGAATGTACGTTGCATTGTTTCTTAACTTGAAAATTGTATCAAAATCCGGTGCGTGGGAACCGATCACCGTCCCGGCCAGCACCGCAGTAAATAGCGTTGGATCGTTCTGTACAGCGGGGTCGATTGTTGCCAGACCTCCAAGGGCAATTCCCATAACAATATGCGTTCCTGTATCCATTGCAAGCTCCCTCCAGAATTTAAAGCAGCTGGAAAATTGAATGCAAGTAATCCCGCCGGACAGATCAGTTACGGGCTTACAAATATTTGCAACAATGAGTATTGATGTTTCATTAAGTTTTTCTTTATTGTACCATAAAGGAAGTGGTTTTATGATGGATGAATTTATAAAACATATAAATATATGGCAATTTCAAGAAGATTTATTAACTTGGTATGACAAAAATAAGCGGGAACTTCCGTGGCGGGAGGATTCCGACCCGTATAAAGTTTGGGTCTCCGAAATTATGCTGCAGCAAACAAAGGTTGATACGGTAATCCCTTATTTCGAGCGATTTATTCGTAAATTTCCCAGTCCTTATGAACTTGCTGCCGCTTCCCAAGAAGAAGTGCTGAAAATGTGGGAAGGTTTAGGCTACTATTCCCGGGCAAAAAATCTGCATGAAGCGGTGAAGGAAGTAGTTGAGAAATATGACGGAAACGTGCCGGATGATGCGGAGAAATTAGGTACTCTAAAGGGAGTGGGCCCTTATACGAAAGGAGCAATTTTATCTATCGCTTTTAACAAACCGGAACCAGCGATAGATGGAAACGTATTGCGGGTATTTTCCCGGCTGTTCAAAGTGGAAGACGATATTTCGAAAGGCCCGGTAAAAAAACGAATCGAATCCTACGTAAAAGAACTAATTTCCGAAGAGGATCCTTCTTCTTTTAACCAGGCGATTATGGATTTAGGAGCTACCATATGCACGCCGAAATCTCCACAATGTCTTCTTTGTCCCGTAAATAAACATTGTTTAGGCTTCGAGGAAGGGGTTCAGGAACAGCTGCCGGTAAAGAAAAAGGCGAAAAAGCAGAAGACGGTTTCTTACGTGGCATTGATTATGAAGGAAAAAGATCGGGTTATCATTGAAAAAAGACCGTCGGAAGGGCTGTTGGCAGATTTGTGGCAATTTCCGATGGTTCCCATCGAAGAAGTCGGAATGAATCATATCGAACATTGGTTTTATGGAGAATACGGTGTGGAAATTCATTTACAAGAAAAATTGGGGAATATCCGCCATGTATTTTCCCATTTAATTTGGGATATTGACGTATACGAAGCGAAAATCATCCAGAATGAAAATAATGATACGAGAATCCGGATGGTAAAAACGGATTCCATCGATGATTTTCCTTTTCCGGTATCTCATCAGAAAATGAAAGCATGGATATAAAAACTTCCTGAGGCAATCAACTTCAGGAAGTTTTTTCTAAATATTTCTTGAGTGCAATTCTTTATTAATTTCGTGTAAAATCGTCAATCCTTCTGAGTTTATATAGGGCAATATTTGGGACAAAGCATGCTGATAATATTGCAATTCCTCATTACTCCACTTTTCTTTGCTCATCATCGATAATTCGGTGAAATCTCTTTTCATATCGGCCTCCAAAAGAGTAAAGCTTATTTGTAATTTGTGTGTATTTCCGGCTTTATTACCCGGGAGTTTTTCCCATTGCTGTTAGAAATTTGTTTTTAATATTTTTGGATAACATGCAAAGGAATGGACACATTATCTACTGCGGAGGTGAAACAAATGGCTAACAAAAAGACGAAAGCTGGTACTAATGTTCAGCATGTAAAACAGCAAAACCAGCAAGCTGCGCAAGGACAATACGGAACTGAATTTGCATCCGAAACCAATGCCCAGGAAGTTAGAAAACAAAATCAGCAGTCTCAGGCGAACAAAAAGTAGCAGATAATTAAGGACTGTTAAATAAGAAGGTGTCAGAAAAACCGTTATTTTTCTGACACCTTCTTTATTGGAAAAGCGGGCATAGGCTTCCGGAGGTCTATTTTACTTTATGTTTCTTTCTATTATCTATATAATGAGTTCATAGTGGACATTGGGTTAAGGAGAGGAAAGGTAATATGGTTGCTCCGAGAGCAGGTTCAACGATAGAGATACAAAGCTACAAACATAATGGACAGCTCCACAGGGTCTGGGAACAGAGTCTTGTTCTAAAGGGGACAGATACTGTTGTCATCGGAGCCAATGATAAAACCCAAGTGACGGAAAGCGATGGCAGAACTTGGATTACGAGGGAACCGGCTATTTGTTATTTTCACTCAAAATATTGGTTTAATATTATTGGCATGTTAAGAAACGACGGAATCTACTATTACTGCAATATCAGTTCGCCTTTTGTGTACGATTCGGAGGCGTTAAAATATATTGACTATGATTTGGATGTAAAGGTATATCCGGACATGACCTATGAAATTTTGGATATCGATGAATACAATGAACATAAGAAAGTGATGAATTATCCAGATGTATTGGATAAAATTTTACATAACCATATTGATTATTTAATAAAATGGATTCGCCAAGGAAAGGGCCCCTTTTCTCCTGATTTCGTCGATAATTGGTATGAACGGTATTTAACATACCGATAAACGATGGACGTGTCTTGTTACAGAGAGTAACAAGGCTTTTCTGTTTTTATTTTCAATATGGAAGAAAGAGGAAGAGCAGATGAGCAGCGTGAAACAGTACATGGCCTTTGTGAAACCGTATAAATGGAAGATTTTTTGGACAATTATTGTAGGCATTCTCAAATTTGCCATTCCCTTATTAATGCCGCTAATTTTAAAATATGTCATTGACGATATTATCGGAGCCCAAGGCCTGACGAACGGAGAAAAGCTGACTCAATTATTTTGGATTATGGGACTGGCATTCGTTGTTTTCCTAATTCTCAGGCCGCCGATTGAATATATTCGCCAATATCTTGCCCAATGGGTAGGAAACAAAATTTTATATGATATTCGTGACCGGCTTTTTGATCATATTCAAAAATTAAGCCTGAAATATTACGCTTCGACAAAAACGGGAGAAATTATTTCCCGTGTCATTAATGACGTGGAGCAGACGAAGAACTTTGTCGTGACCGGATTAATGAACGTCTGGCTCGACATGATTACGATTCTCATCGCCATCTCCATTATGCTTACGATGGATGTGGAGATGACGATTGTTGCCATTATTTTGTTCCCGTTATTTGGCTTTACCGTCAAATATTTTTACGGGCGACTGCGCCGGCTGACACGGGAACGTTCCCAAGCCCTTGCTAAAGTGCAAGGGCATCTCCACGAACGGGTCCAGGGAATTCCGGTGACGAGGAGTTTCGCTATCGAAGATTATGAGCAGGAGCAATTTGCGAAAAGAAACAAGCATTTTTTGCAAAGGGCGATGAAACATGTCGATTGGAACGCCCGCACCTTTGCCGCTACTAATACAATCACCGATTTAGCTCCATTGCTCGTCATCGGCTTTGGGGGGTACCAGGTAGTTACAGGAGATTTGACTGTCGGAGGATTAGCTGCCTTTGTCGGGTACATGGAAAGGGTATACAATCCGCTGCGCAGATTAATTAACTCCTCGACGACATTAGTTCAAGCCATTGCCTCCATTGACCGGGTCATGGAATTTATGAATGAGAAATATGACGTAAAAGACAAAGAGGATGCCATTGAATTAGGAAAAGTGGACGGTAGAGTGGATATCGAAAATGTTTCCCTTCGCTATGAAGAAAATGAGAGGGATGTATTAAAAAATATTACCCTCCATGTGGAAAAGGGAGAAACGATTGCTTTTGTCGGAATGAGCGGCGGCGGAAAATCTACAATCGTGAATTTAATTCCCCGCTTTTATGACGTCCGCGAAGGTTCCATTAAGGTAGACGGCATCGACATTCGTGATGTAAAAGCCCGCTCCCTCAGGGACAATATCGGCATGGTGCTGCAGGACAATATTCTTTTCAGTGAATCCATCGCCGTAAATATTCGGATGGGAAAGCCGGATGCAACCGACGAGGAAGTAATTGCCGCCGCCAAGGCCGCCAACGCCCATGAATTTATTGAAAAGCTTCCACAAGGATATGATACATTGGTTGGAGAAAGGGGAGTCAAATTATCCGGCGGACAGAAGCAGCGGATTGCAATTGCTCGTGTGTTCCTAAAAAATCCGCCAATCTTAATATTTGATGAGGCGACATCTGCCCTTGATCTGGAAAGCGAACATTTAATTCAGGAAACGATGGAAAAGCTGGCATCGGACCGGACGACATTTATTGTCGCCCATCGTTTGGCAACGATCACCCATGCCGACCGGATAGTCGTCATTGAAAACGGGGAAATTACCGAAATGGGTACCCATGAAGAATTAATGGAGAAAAAAGGAAGCTATTACGATTTGTATCAGGTGCAAAATTTAAACGCGCAATAAAAACAGCTCCTTCGTATGTGTCAAGTTTTTCTCGATGTTGTTTTTATCATGCTATTTCCAGCACTCTATTTTTGTACACTTTTTTCGGCTACCGCGCTGTCGCTTGCTGGCCTCGACGTTTTTGTC
>NZ_BMEV01000100.1 GCF_014637175.1 Compostibacillus humi
CATAGGGAAGACCTCTTTTCTGTGGATTTAGTAGGCTAACTTTATTCTACAGAAAGGGTCTTCCTTTTTCTATGAACATTATTTAGTGCATTTCTATTTACACAAAATATTTTACACTCTCAAAATACATCTCCAAAAATTTATAGCTTTGCAAATTATTTCAGCTTTTGCTACAGCCATTTTCAAAAAACAAATCGAAATTACTAAGAAGTTTTAGTTTGATAATAAAAATACATCCATTCTTAATTAATATTAATTACTGTTAATAGACCGTTTATTTACTCATTTCCAACAACCCGAAAAGTATAGCTATTCAAAAATTCCATTACTCCATCTATATCTATTTCATGACTTGCATACATTTCTAATTGAATTTCCTGAGGAAGATATTCACTATATTTAGAAACAAACAATTCATTTTCCTTAGTTACCGAAATTAACTCTTCTATCTCCCAACTTTTATTTTTAATTTGTGTTAATTCATCGATAATGTCTACCGTTGAAGGCAGTTTGATTCTGCCTAAACCATCTGGTGCTCCAATATCTATCCCCCTGGCTCTTAACATCCAGACAAGTGTTTTCACTATAGTTGTCCCGGTAAAGGTTTCAAATATCATTTCTTCCTTGTCTCTCCAAGTAATTCGTTCCGTTGATTGGATTTGATTATATAGGTAAGGCCTACGTAGATCTTTTAGCAAATCTGTTGCCTCTTCATTTAAATATATAAATGATTGATTGGAGCACAGAATCTCCATTATTTTTTCTGGTATACGTTTATGTAATTTAATATTTCCACCCGTATATTTAGGAGGGTCCCCATCTACTGCCTTCTGAACATATATTTTATTTCGGTTCATATCAATATCTTTAATCTTCCATAGACGTCCCGCTAGGATGATATTATCTCCTACATTTAAAAACATAACCTTATCCAAAGTACCAATGGTTTTCATTCCAGCAACAACTTCATACATTTCAGGGGTCATAAATACGGAATAAAAGTCTTTACTACGCATTAGCCTTTCCCCTTCTAACCCCACAATCAATTCATTAGTGCCCTGGATTTTTTCAAGTATTTCCTTATCTAACATATGTTCTATTAAAGAGAGTATCTTGTCCTTTTCAAGTTCAGAAAAAATACCAATTTGCTCTATCTTCAATAATAAATCTTCTAATCTAACCCCATTTGTTTCTTTACAAATCGAGATAATTTGATGAAACAATATATCATAAGGCTTTGCGTATCCCTTTGCAGGTTCCACCCATTTTTCTCTTACCAGTTCCATAACAGCTAACGATTGTAAGAAGCTGTCTTTTGTTGTTGAATACAACTGTAACATCTGGTTGGCATCTCTTTTTCTTCCCGATCTTCCTAAACGTTGTTTCAATGCAGACACAGTAAAAGTGCTATCCAGCTGAATAACTAAATCAATACTTCCAACATCAATACCTAATTCTAACGAGCTTGTTGCTACAACACTTTTTGGAACAGTCGATTCAGCCATCTTTTTTTCAACATATTCACGTTCTTTTTTATTAATCGATGAATGGTGGGCATAATAGGTTTCTTCTATACCCTCTTTTTTGGCAAGTCGATTTAACATTACGGTTGTTTCCTCAACCTCTCCCCGGCTGTTACAAAAAATAAGTGCTTTTTGCTCTCTTGTTAAAAACCGTATATCTTCAAATAATTCGAGTGGTTTTTTATAATTCTTATCTGCGGGGAAAGGCATCAAACTATAGAACAAATCTTTGTCGTTACCAGGAGATTCAATAATTTGTACACTTTCTGAATTCGAGTGATTTACCCATTTCTTAACAAATGAAAAATTATCAATTGTTGCTGAAAGACCAATAATTCGAGGACATTTTTCCGTATACAGTTCCATTCTTGATAGCAAAGATCGTAAATGGACTCCTCTTTCTGTATCTAAAAATGAATGTATTTCATCAATAACAATGAAGTCTACATATTGAAAAATTGATACAAGGTGTTCTGTTCGATTGATAAATAGACTCTCTATCGATTCTGGTGTAATCTGCAATATTCCAGCTGGGTTTTGTATGAACTTCTTTTTTCGTGATTGAGATACATCGCCATGCCAACGATGGATTGGGATATTTGTATATTCACATAAAGAAATTATACGTTCAAATTGATTATTAATCAGAGCCTTTAACGGGGAAATATATATTACTTTTAAATAATTTTCCGCTTCTTCTTCAATCATTGATAATATAGGTAAAAAAGCAGCTTCCGTTTTACCAGAAGCTGTTCCTGATGAAAGAATAATATCAAAATCAGTTTTCATAATGGCAGGTATAGCCATATCTTGAATCGGCGTAAATTCGTTCCAACGCATATCCCAAATTTTTTTCTGAATCTTTTTAGATAATAAATCAAAAGTACTCACCATTATCCCTCCAATTTTGCAAATCGAGAGGTCATTGGAGAAGCTTGTTCTGCCTTTCCCTCTTCCTTCGAAAAGATTTTACTATAATCATAATCAGGATTTTGATGCAAAATATTAAGTGCTCCTAAGAAGTTTCGAATAATATCTCCTACGGTAAGATTTTCATTAGCACCCGGACGTGCATATTCTTTCTTTAAAAAGGAGGCAATATTTTCTTTGCTAATATTTGTTTCATAACCGTAGTGCGCAGCATGAATATCCCTCAGTTTTGTTAACAATACAAACGTATCATTCTGATTTAATGGAGTTAATTTAATAACCGGCTGGGATAAATCTCGATGTTCCTTTGTTTCAAATTTATTACTTTCTAATCGTCTTTTTAAAGCTCCGTAACTAAACATACCCCTCCGCTCGTCTTCCAAAAACTCAGGCGTTCCACCAATGGTAATATATAGACCTTCTACATTCCCTTGCAATGTATCATTATATATTTTTAAGATCGATTCATAATTTTTTTCCCTTGACTGCGGATGGGTAATTTTGTATAAGTTAATCGCTTCATCTAAGTTAATAACTAAACCTGAGTACCCTATCTGTCTCACAAACTTTGCTATGACTTTCAGAAATTCATAATAATTCGTATCGTCAATTATTGTGCGAACTCCTAAATCCTTTTGAGCTTCAGTTTTTGTACGATATTCTCCCCTTAACCATCGCAAAGAACTACGTTGCAATTCAGGATTATCTTCTATAAACCCTTTAAAATATAGGGTAATAATCCGCGCAAAGTCGTATCCACCTGTCAGCTCGTCCATTTTGGATACAATTGAAAAAACCTTTGATTCTATATCTTTTACAAAATCAGGATTATCAAATTCAATTGATCCATAACCTTTCTCTTGTAATACTTGGGCCTGTATTTCACTAATCCACTTTTCTAAAATATTACCTAATGCATCCCCATCCGGCTTAGTAGAAGTAGATAAATTTTTCATTAGTTCGGTATAAATAGCGACCGCTTTTCCTTCACTTCCATATAATCTTCGCTGAGGTGTGAAGTCTGCCTTTGCTACGACAAACTTTTGCTTAAAAGCAATTTGTTGAGTTAAAGCCTGAATAAAACTTTTACCGCTTCCAAAAGGACCAATAAAAAACTTAATACTAGATGTACCGTTCTTTACATTGTTTAAATCCTTCAATATTTGTTCGGCTTCCTCTGTTCTTCCAACCATAATATAATGAAGCCCTCGGTTCGGGACAACACCACCTGCAAGAGAGTTAAGAATAGCAGTAGAATCTCTTTTTTTAATTTTCAACTTTCTCACCTCTTATAATCGCTCTGATTCCTTCATAATCATTAAGAATTTCAATCATTTCTTCAGTCTCTTCTAACAAAATATCATCTAAGTATTCATTCGCCTTTTCATTAATCTCTGTTATAAAAGCCCCAAGCATTCTACCGTGCTTCTTTGCGAACTCTTTTGCTTTCTCGATAGACAACATATTATTTTCAAACAACAGGAGAAATTGTTTTTCAATGTCGGTCAAATCTTCTATAAATTCATCAGAATTTCCATCTTCATCAACAAACATTGAAACCAATGAATTTTCTTTATTTAAATCATTATCAATTATTTTAGTAAAAGTTTTTTCAGTATTGCCAGTTTGTACATTTTCTGGCTCTTTCGTTGCAGTAACTTTCATATGTTCAGATTCCACTTCATCAGAATCGATTGTATCTATTTTACTTTGTAGACGACGTAATTCTTCTTCTTTCTTATTAATTTCATCCCAATCAAACTCAAACTCGTTTAACGGCTGATCTTCGCTTGTTCGCATTTCTTTCTCATCTTTTTCAATTTCTTTTGACGGAGCCGGGATTGAACTTCCTTTTATTCCTTTCTCTTTAGATTGTACCGTTTTAAATCGTTTGTTTGCTTCTAGCATTTTTTCTTTCATCCCAGGTGGGAGCACCTCTTCATCCACTTTTATTTGTCTTTTTTCACCAATTTCAATCCTGACAACATTTTCTGCTAAACGGAAAAGGTTAGACAACACATTATACAATTCTTCAGTTGGATGACATTCTTTAACCCTTATATGAATTTGCCTATCAACCCTATCAACCACCGCACTGCTGAACAAGTTTCTAATCGCTCTTGAATTACGAACCTCGAACCATTTATTTAATAAGTCAGTTCCCATTTCTTGATACACTTCTTGTATGAGCGGAATACTTTGTTTAAATTTGTTATATATTTTATTTTTATGTTTTTGAAAAAAAACGGTTTCTCTATAATTACGTATATACGGTTTCCAAACACTCATCGATATCTTTTCTAGATTATTCGTTTCTTTCTGCAGAATTTGATATAATTTCGGTACATTATTTTGCTTAAAATCATCCCATTCTTCTGCTAAATCAACCTCTCCTAATTCATACAACATATCTGCAATCCAAGGTCTTAAATAACTTTCCAATTCTGGATAAATATCTTTATAGTTATCCAGTAATCGAATTAACATACTAACATTAAACGCTGCATTTCGATTAAATGAATAATTCAAAAGTTCATACACAAAAATAAAAATGTAACTTAAATCAACTTCTAAGTAATTTCCTTTAAGTGCTTGTTCTCTCCAATAGAAATACCATTTTAATTGTCTTTTATCTAAATCCTGAAAAGTAGGCCAATATGATTGAAAAGGAATCTCTTTCGTTTCGAACCCTCTTTGTTGGGCATATTTTAATGAGTCCCTTGTAAAATCAGAAAAATTAGTAGACATTGAAACTGTTAACCTTACACCGTTTTCCTCATAAATAGTATCATCCGCATTTTCTAGGTGTTCTAAGATGCTTTTATCTGCCTTTAGATGGCTGTATTTAGGAAGTATAATTTCACTTTCCTCATAAAAAGTAAAAGAATCCCTTAAAAAATTTGTCACTTTTTTTAGGTTGGAACTATTTGATACCGAATTCAATTTGTTATCTATAGACATTTTAGTTTCTATTACTTTTGACGTATTTTCAACAGGTAGAAATCCATTCATATTTTTAGATTCATTCTCTTGTTTACGTTTAATTTCCTCATTTATTTGATTTGCCCATTTTTTTACAAAAAGCATATCAATCCAACCTAAAAATATCGGTATATATGTCCAACTAAAAAGAAGATACAATACACCTCTAACATATTTTTTATAGTAGAATAGATGAGCCCCAATTCCCCCTAAGAAAAAAGCAAGGGTGTATCCCAATATCAAAGATTTTTCCTTTTTCATAAACTCACTTCCTATAATTAGACACTTTAATTTAATTATAGACATATTTACCTAATACTTAAAGTGTGATGAAAGATGGAAAAACTAGAACGTTGTAACCATCAAGATAAAATGAACACTTTTGTCATCAAAAATAGAAGTACGATGTTTCGTTCGATAGTTTTTATCGTTATTAAAATATATTACTTTCTCAGCCCTATGAATAATTCTGTCTAAAATAGCTGTTATAATACCTGTCTGGATCCCTAATAATTCTCCCACTCGTTTTATAGGAAAGTTTCATATAGGTCATTAATTATATAAAAAATAAGTTTGCTTCATTTTATTCATCGTTCTATAAAAACAAACATGATCTTTCGCTCTCAACCCTGAATGAAAATAATTAATTTTCGTCTATAATGTAGATACCATAACAGTGAGTATATGACGCGGGCTTTAATGGTGGTTTTAACCCTGTAATAAAAACTGTTGGAGTGAATTTGTTGCACAACCCATTGTTAGCTCCCTCGACTTGAAGGATAACTACGTACAGAAAAATGATAAACTTACAAATTCACTCCACTGTTGTGGAATCTAAAAGAAAGGTTGAGAGATATGGATGTATTATTTAAACGATGTGCAGGTTTAGATGTACATTCGGAATCAATTGTCGCTTGTGTTCTTATTGAGAATGACAACAATGATCTTACTAAAGAAATTGAAACCTTTGGGACGTTAACAAAAGATTTATTTCATTTGTTAAAGTGGCTTGAAAGCCACGGTGTAACACATATAGCCATGGAGAGTACAGGAATTTATTGGAAACCTGTATTTAATATCCTAGAAGATTTTTTTGATATTACTTTGGCGAATGCCCAACGGATTAAGAATGTTCCTGGTAGGAAGACTGATGTTTCAGATGCAGAATGGATTGCGAAATTATTAAGACATGGACTTATTGAGAAAAGTTTCGTTCCGCCAGAGGATATACGTCAACTTCGTGACTTAACCCGCTATCGAAAGAAATTGATTAATAATATTACTGCAGAAAAGAATCGAATTCAGAAAGTCTTAGAAGCATCAAACATTAAACTGGCAACAGTCATTTCAGATGTGTTCGGCGCTTCTGGAAGAAGGCTATTGGAACACTTAATTTCAGAAGGCTA
>NZ_BMEV01000101.1 GCF_014637175.1 Compostibacillus humi
AGGAAGCCACCCGTCCTATTCAGTATAAAGGATTTTTTTATGGACAAACCACTAAATAATTGAACATTCTTAGTATTTTTTGTTTTTAGATTTAATTTATGCAATGCTAGTGGAATCGTATATATAACATAGCAGCATTACCAATTGCTTAAAACGAATAAACAAAGAAATTAATTTCAATGTCTGATATACTTATATTTACCGAAAGGAAGAAAAAAGGAGAATTTATGAATGAAGAACGATGCAAAGCTGAAAAAAGATGCGATGCGTGTACTGAAGGAAACGAGCAGAACTTTTTACATTCCGATTAAATTGTTAAACCCGACTTTGCGGATGACCGTCGGTTCTGCTTATTTATGTATGCGGGCAATAGATGAAATCGAGGATCATCCGTCAATAGAGCCGGAAGTTAAAAAACAACTGCTGCAAACAACTAGCCAACTTTTGAACGAAGACTCCTTTAATGAAAAAGCTTACCAACAATTAATCCAACCCTACGAAAATTTACTGCCGGAAGTAACAAAGCGGCTCGGAGAATGGATTGCTGTCTGTCCCGGGGGAATTGGCGGAAAAGTAAAAGAATCGACAAGCATTATGGCAGATGGTATGGCAAAATGGGCGTATAAAAACTGGAAAGTACATACAAAAGAGGATCTGGATGAGTATACCTATTATGTTGCCGGCCTTGTCGGGGTAATGCTTTCGGATATTTGGGAATGGTATGATGGCACCAAAACCGACCGGACGTTAGCGATTGGCTATGGCCGGGGATTGCAGGCAGTGAATATGCTGCGTAACCAAAAAGAAGATGCGGAAAGGGGAGTCAGCTTCCTACCGGAAGGCTGGGGCAGAAAGGAACTGTTTGCCTACGCCAAAGAAAATTTACAAATGGCCGATGAATATATCAAAGATATTCAAACGAAAAACATCTTACTGTTTTGCAAAATTCCGTTAGAACTCGCGAAAAGAACGTTGCAAGCTTTGGAGAGCGGGAAAGAGAAAATGACCCGGGATGAAGTAGTTTCAGCTGTTGACCGGATTATAAATAATTAAACTTTGTCACTGTCACGATTAGAAAAAATCTAATCGTGTGTTTTTATAATTAAGGGTGATAATCAATGATAACTCAGGAAGAAGTGTTTTCAGTCGATTATGGAGCGGTCACCTTGTTTTAAGGAGGTTATAAATTAGAAAAATGCCTATTCGCATTTTATGCGGATAGGCATTTAACATTTAAAAGCATTGGAAAGATTGGATTTGATTCAAGTCAATGCCGAAGTATACCCATCTAAATCCATTCCAGCGGAAGCCGGCAATCGACGTTCTTCCGACAAAGGTAGGATAGAACCAGAAAGCATCCCGCCTTAACCAGACATAGGTAAAGCGGAACAGACAGTTGCGGATTGCCCCTGGGTCAACGGCAAACGTTTGAAATTGGGGCTGTTGCGGCGTAAAGCTTGGCGGTGGTGTAGATGGTGCGCCGAACTGTCCTCCAGAGCCTGGTCCTTGCTGTCCGCCGCCAGGGAACCCTCCGCCGGGAAAGCCTCCGCCCGGAAAACCTCCTCCACCTGGAGGGGGAGTACTTGGACCAAAGATTGGGGTTAATAATGACCACGGGAAAGGGAATTGTCTTTCCTCCTCATGTTCCGAAGACGGGTAGAAATAAGGATTGTAATGCATGAAAGTTCCTCCTCGTTCTTTCTTTGCCTCAATTAAAGTTGAGGCCTAATGTAATATATGGGATATTGGTCTACAACGGGTACAGATTTGTGAAGAATAGGCATTCGACCATTTTCTATATGGTTTTTTAGGGTTTTTCCCTAATAGTGCTTTCGTTCAAAATTTGCAATAATAATAGGAAATAAGTATTACTTTTTATTGTGAAACGACTCCATCTTCTGTAAATCATGTCCTCTTTATTTACGACATAAAAATCCAACTAATATTCGACACTTTTCCTGAATCACCGTTAAACAGTGGATTTAGCTTTATAATAGGAATTATAAGGAGGACGCATATGATTTCGATTTTGCTTGCGGATGATCATGCCATAGTAAGAACAGGGTTAAAACTGTTAATTAATAATCAGAAGGATATGAAAGTATGCTGGGAAGCGGATAACGGAGAAGAAGCAGTCCGATTGGCGCTGGAAAAACAGCCGGATATCGTCATCTTGGATTTAAGCATGCCGAAAATGAATGGACTGGTTGCTCTAAGGAAAATCCATGATGCAAATCGGGATATTAAAATTATCGTGTTAACGATGCACGAGGAAAAGGAATATATTTTTCGTGTTCTCCAGGCGGGAGCTTCCAGTTATTTGCTAAAAAGCCATCAAGAAGATGATTTAATAGAGGCTATTCGGACCGTTTATCAAGGCGGGGCATACTTGTATCCGAAGGTTACGAAACTATTACTGGAAGATTATAAGGATAAGCTAAATACGAAGACTGAAAAAATGTCCAGGCTCACCGCAAGGGAACAGGAAGTACTTTCCTACATTGCCAAAGGCTACACGAATCGGGAAATTGCCGAAGAATTATTTCTTTCGGTAAAAACGATTGAATCCCATCGAGCGAGAATTATGGAAAAGTTAAACCTTCGTACCCGCCAGGAAATGGTGAAATTCGCCTTGGAGTATGGCTTGTTAGATAATTTGTAAGTGAACGCCTGGAGGGAACATTCATTGAAAAAACCGTCGCATAAAAAAGACCAAGCAAAAAAGTCACAGAAGCTTATCATTTGGGGAATGGGTATCGGAATTTTTATTTTAATATTGAGTATTTCGTCTGTTATACAGAATAATCAAGAGTCAGAAGTCGTTAGCCGGCAGCTAAAGGGTGCGACATATAATCTTTTATTAAAAGACTTATTGCGGGAAGTACAAATTTGCCGTGGTATTGCAGGCAAGAATTTTTCGGGAAACGATGGAGAAAAGTTTGATATTGCCGATCAGATAAAAACTGTCGATGAACGATTTCAACATTTACAAGAATATGATGCCAAGGTAAAAAACATTTTGGAAACGACAACCCTTTATGAACTTCGGGCGGAATGGGAAAGCATCAAGGAGAACATGGAAAATATTGCACCTGAGGCAATGGAAAAGCAAATAACAATCTTCGTCGGAAAGATTTTGAATTTTATTGTTGAAATTTCCGATCAGACAAATTTGATGATTTCCAATGATTTATCTGTCCATTACTTAGTCCATGATGTTGTGGATGTTTTGCCTGATATGTCTGAAAATTTCGCTATCATGCGATTAGAAGGAAGAAAAGTACTGGAAAATAAAAGGATTACGGAAGAACAAATTAAACAGCTGTCCTATTCGTTCAGTCATGTAAAACATTCCTTGAAAGAGGTAGAACATGGCAGTGACCTTTTATTTTCCGAAAGTCCATCGGTGAAAAAGGAAATCGAACCAATTAGCATAAAATTTTTACAGAAATCAGAGGATTTTCTTAAAGTAATCGAAGATGAAATATTTAGCGGTATTTTTTCAAAAAGTCCGGAGCAATTTTTTGCCATTGCGACGGATACCATCGATCATGTTTTTCTCTTATATGAAGCAGAAACAAATGAACTGGAGCAGTATTTAAGTAATGAACTCGGCAAATTAAGATGGGAAAGATTGCTATTTTCGCTCGTGTCAATCATAAGCGTAATCTTTCTGATATATTCCTTATATCATCTCTATCGGTCCATGAAAAGGACGGTAGATGAAGTAAAGGTAAAAATGAACCGCATTGCTGCAGGCAAAAGGAGAGTAGAAGAAAAGTTTAAAGAAACAGAGCATCGTCTTCAGGAAATAGAAAGGAAGTTTTCCCAGGCGATACTTGAAGCCCATGAAGAGGAACGAAAGCGGGTATCGGGAGAATTGCATGATGGGATAGGACAAGCATTATACAGCATTCTTACGCTATTAAGGGTTATTGAAAGGGAAACAAATGAAGAAAAACGAAGGCAATATGTTCAGCAGACGAAAGATATTACATCGGACGCGATGAAGGAAGTAAAGCAAATCTCCCGTTCGTTACGCCCGTCAGCATTGGATGATTTAGGATTTATCCCTGCTTTAAGAAGTTTCATTGAAGATTATGAAAACATGTATGAAACAAAGGTAACATTCGTTTACGAAGGAATAGAGGGACGGCTGCATCCGAATATCGAAACTGCACTATATCGAATTTGTCAGGAGGCGTTTACGAATATCGCGAAACATGCAGAGGCAACAAAAATTCAAGTTGCTCTTCATAATGAAAAGCAGCATCTGTCCCTTACGATAAAAGACGATGGGAATGGGTTCAATCACCAGGAAGAATATTCTCCGGGATTAGGATTGTACAGCATGAAGGAACGGGCCCAAGGAGCAGGCGGAACATTCCATGTTTTTTCCGAAAAAAATGAGGGGACTACGATTAAAGTCACCGTTCCTAAGCAATATATCAGGCAAGAAAGTTTGTAAGAAAAAATAATTGGAGGTAACCCTATGTTTTTTGCAAAGACGAAACGATGGGATAATTATTTGCATTTTTTCCACCCTACAGATATTGAAAACGTGAAAAAACAAGCACAAGAGCGGCTGACTTTTTTTGGCATCCGTCAAGAAACACTGCTCCATATAAAGCAGGCTGGAGAAATCATCGGACCACACTTCGAAGAAATGATAGATTTCTTCTTTGCGTGTATTACGAAAGTAGACCGTTTTCAGCACATTATAAATAAATATACGACATTAGAAAAATTAAAGCAGGAATTACATCGGTATTTAGTAGAGTTTTTTCGCGGTGAGTTTGATGATCAATATATTTCAGCGAGGATGGCCATCGGCAATGTGGCAAGCCGTGTACATTTAAATGCCGACCATTTTATATCGGTGCATCAGTTGCTTATGCAAATGATCACCTCCATGTTAATGGAAAAATTGCATAAAAAGCCAGATGAGATGATGAAGTGTGTCACTGCCGTACAAAAACTCGCAGCGTATGATCAGCAATTAGTCATCCAAATATATAACGAAAACACGTTTAAAGTATCGGTTTACGGTATTTCCGATATGCTTAATCAGGTGACACAGCTCGATATGTCCCGTAAACTGCTGCAGGCGGTAGATCACCAAAAAGAGGAAACCCATAGTGTTACGGCTGCAACGGAAGAAATGAGCGCATCCATTGCGGAAGTGGCAAACCATGCGGTGACAGTGTCTGAAGGGACGGATGATGCGGTTCAGGCGGCGGAACGCAGCAAAGAAGTGATTGATACAGCCCTCGTTGATATTAAAAAAGTCGGCAAGGTGTATGAGGAAGTCGAAGGAAAGGTACAGCAGCTTAATGAAGAAATAGAACATACTCAAAGTGTCGTCAATATTGTAAAAGAAATATCGGATCAGACGAATTTATTGGCATTAAATGCGAGTATTGAAGCGGCGCGGGCAGGAGAGCACGGAAAGGGTTTTGCAGTAGTAGCCAGTGAAGTACGAAAACTGTCTGAACATACTCAAGAGCAGATTACACAAATTACGAAAAATATGGAGACCCTTCTCCAAGTTTCCGGTGAAGTGACGACTAAAATTGAACAAACAGGCTCCCTCGTTGAGAAAAGCGTTAGTGCCGCCAATATTGCGGGAGACGAATTAACCAAAATTGTGAGCACGATTCAGGAAATAAATGGGGAAATCTCAGAAATTGCCGCAATGAGTGAAGAACAGACATCTTCGATTACGGAAATATCAGACAGAAATAATGTGATTTTCGAATTAAGTACGGAATCAGAACATCTTTCCAAACGAACGGCAAAAATTATATTTGAGCTAAGTAATTTATTGGAAAGCTTCTACAGCAACTTGTTTTCGATGAATATTCACTTAAACGCAAAAGATGTTTTAAGGCTATCCATAACGGATCACCTTCTTTGGAAATGGAAGATTTATAATGTCATACTAGGCATTAGCAAGATGGATGTAGACGAAATCCCCTCCTACAAAAATTGCCGATTCGGAAAATGGTATTACGGCTCATTGCCGGATTTTATAAAAAATCATCCAGCTTACGCCCAATTAGAAGATCCGCACATCGAAGTGCATGAATTGGCAAAACAAGCGGTAGATTATTACCAGCGCGGGGAGGAACAAGATGCGCTGCTAGCCTTCGAGGGATTACAGGAAAGATCGAAGGAGGTTGTTTCCTTATTGGAAGAGTTATTATCCAGTGTGAAATAAGGAAAGGGTCGTTTTTCTATTTTAAACAATATAAAACAGCACGTTCCCTATGCAGGAAACGTGCTGTTTTACAATTTGAAATGGAGCATACCGGGCTCGAACCGGTGACCTCTACGCTGTCATCTTTACAACTGGCAAAAGAACCGTATATATCGTGGGTTTTGAGGTAAGTATAAACAAAATAAAATTTAGGGCTTCAACAATATCAAAAAAATAAAATTAAATAAAACCAAGAAAGATACAGGTTTGTGTCAAGCTTTTCTCGGTAACCTTCTCACACTAGTATTTCCGGCACTCTATTTTTGTACGCTTACTTAGGCTACCGCGCGATTACCATCGCTTGGTGCCTGGCGTTTTTTGTTCGGTTCTACAAACCAAGAACCAAAAAAAACGC
>NZ_BMEV01000102.1 GCF_014637175.1 Compostibacillus humi
TATTTGTGTTGGTAAAAATAAACTTTTTCCACACAGAAATATAAATTCAAGTTTCTTCGATTAAAAAATACGAATGGATTGAAGGTATAACAAAGAAAATCGGTAAACTTAAAGGATATTTCGGTTGATTAAATGGACAGGAGATGCTATGATATAAATTGTCGCTTAAGAGATTAGCTTATAAAACGATGTATAAAAACAATTGACAACTTTTCATAACCATGATAAATTATTAATCGTTGCCACTTCATATTATACTAGTTTATTCCACAGTAGCTCAGTGGTAGAGCAACGAGCAAGACATCTGCCGAATGGACTTCGAGTTGTGAGGAGTGCGGCATCATCGAATTTCCTTGCAACACGACGAACAATCAATCACGTGGGATAAAACTAATTTAATAATCAGGAAACTTTATTTTAATATTCCACAGTAGCTCAGTGGTAGAACAACGAGCAAAACATCTGTCGAATGGGCTTCGAGTTGTGAGGAGTGCAGCATCATCGAATTTCCTTGCAACACGACGAACAATCACGTGGGATAAAACTAATTTAAAAATTAGGAAACTTTATTTTTAATATTCCACAGTAGCTCAGTGGTAGAGCAACGAGCAAAACATCTGCCGAATGGGCTTCGAGTTGTGAGGAGTGCGGCATCATCGAATTCCTTGCAACACGACGAACAATCAATCACGTGGGATAAAACTAATTTAATAATCAGGAAACTTTATTTTAATATTCCACAGTAGCTCAGTGGTAGAGCAATCGGCTGTTAACCGACCGGTCGTAGGTTCGAATCCTACCTGTGGAGCCAAATGGCGGCGTAGCTCAGCTGGCGAGAGCGTACGGTTCATACCCGTGAGGTCGGGGGTTCGATTCCCTCCGCCGCTACCAAATATGGCGGTCGTGGCGAAGTGGTTAACGCACCGGATTGTGGCTCCGGCATTCGTGGGTTCGATTCCCACCGATCGCCCCATTTAATATTTGAATTTGGACCCTTAGCTCAGTTGGTTAGAGCTATCGGCTCATAACCGATCGGTCGCAGGTTCGAGTCCTGCAGGGTCCACCATATTAAGGAGGTATACCCAAGTCTGGCTGAAGGGATCGGTCTTGAAAACCGACAGGCGGGTCAAACCGCGCGGGGGTTCGAATCCCTCTACCTCCTCCATACATATTTTATTTTTTTGCCTAAATAGGTTGGTCTCTATATCTTCATAGCAGTGAAAAGGGAAATTAAAATAGTAGAAGGCTCGGTAGCTCAGTCGGTAGAGCAACGGACTGAAAATCCGTGTGTCGGCGGTTCGATTCCGTCCCGAGCCACCATTTAACAAGCGTGATGCTTGTTTTTTTATTGTTTTTAAAAATGAAATTATTGGTTTACACTGTTTATATAGTAGTAATAATGCAAATAATTTGCATGAAAATGGAAGGAATGCTAATCTTCTAGGTAAGGAATATATTTCCTTAAAATGTATATTAAAAGGAGGAAAATCGGAAATGGCCAAATTTGAATTGCCACAATTGCCTTATGCGTATGACGCATTAGAACCAACAATTGATAAGGAAACAATGAATATCCATCATACGAAGCATCATAATACTTACGTTACAAATTTAAATGCTGCTTTAGAAGGATTGGATGATTTAGCAAATAAATCGGTAGAGGAACTTATTAGCAATTTAGATCAAGTGCCGGAAGAAAAGCGGACAGCTGTTCGAAACAACGGGGGCGGACATGCCAACCACAGTCTTTTCTGGAAAGTAATGTCTCCTAACGGCGGCGGGGAGCCTACTGGAGAATTGGCAGATAAAATTAATGAAACTTTTGGCAGCTTTGAAGCGTTTAAAGCGAAATTTGAAGAAGCGGCAAAAACTCGCTTTGGTTCCGGATGGGCTTGGCTTGTAGTAAATAACGGCAAGCTGGAAGTAACTAGCACACCGAACCAGGATTCTCCATTAATGGAAGGGAAAACACCTATTTTAGGTTTAGATGTTTGGGAGCATGCCTATTACCTCAAATATCAAAACAAACGTCCTGATTATGTATCTGCATTCTGGAATGTGGTAAATTGGGATCAAGTAGCCAAAAATTACGAAGCAGCAAAATAAATTAAACGGTACCGAGGGACCTATAGGAATAGAGGCCCCTCGGTTTTTTTATGCTGAATTATATCGGGTTCTGAGAAATTTTGTTTGTTTGCATATCTAATAGACATTCGTTCACACTAACAAAGGAATAAAGGGGTTTTTAGATATGCAATTTTCTCTCGGAAAAATCGATATAAGCCGTGATCTTATCTTATTATTATTGATAGGCGGATTGTATTCTCTCGGTATTTTCCTTTCCAATACGTTTGTAAATATCTATTTATGGCGGCAGTCAGGAGATTATGCAACGATTGGAGTATATAATTTTGCAATTAATTTGTTTCAGGGGATTGCCTTTATCCTCGCTGCAAGAATGGCCAAAAAAGTAGATCGGACGATCGTTATCCGCTTAGGTGTTTTTTTCCTGTCCATCTTTTTTTTATGTGTATTGCTTATCGGGGAAAATGCTTCAAAGTATAATTTTTTATTAGGAAGCTTGCTCGGAATTGGCTACGGCTTTTATTGGCTCGCTTTTAATATCCTTACATTTGAAATCACCGAGCCGGACACACGGGATTTTTTTAACGGTGTATTAGGTGTTTTGCAGTCGTTAGGCGGAATGATTGGACCAATTCTTGCAGGCTACATTATCACTAAGATGGATGCAAATATTGGATATACTACAATATTTTCCATTTCTTTTGTTCTGTTTGCCTGTGCCGTCATTACGAGCTTTTTTATTCAGCGCCGGCCCTCTGTCGGCAACTTTTATCTCCGGAGGATTATGCAGGAAAGAAAGAGAAATAACAATTGGCGAAGAATTTTAAATGCCCATTTTTTTCAAGGGTTGAGAGAAGGCGTTTTCGCGTTTATAATATCCATTTGGGTGTTTATCGTTACGAAAAGTGAGTTCGCCTTGGGTACCTTTAACCTCGTATTATCCGGACTTTCTGCTGTATTTTATCTTGCCGTGACAAAAACGGTAAAACCAGCGATGAGAAAAAAAGCAATTTTGCTTGGAGCGCTGCTTCTATACGGTGCCATCTTTCTTATTTTGTTTGAAATTAATTATACGTTGCTGATTATCTATGCCACGATTATCGGCATTGCCTATCCAATCATCTATGTTCCGTATGTTTCCCTGACATATGATGTCATCGGAAAAGGATGGAAAGCAGGGGAATTGAGAGTAGAATATATCGTTGTCCGTGAACTGTTTTTAAACAGTGGAAGAATGTTATCCATCATTGTTTTTCTTCTGTCCATTTCCTTTTTTGATCCAGAAATGATTATTCCTGTCATACTAGTTACGTTCGGTTTAGGTCATGTGATAATCTATATATTTGTCAAAAATATTTTTATTAAGAGCAGCAGCAAAGGGGAGGTTTTAGTTAAGGAACAAATTACCGACGAAAAAAACAGATAGTTATGGTAAAATAAATGGATGAATGTGGACATAAGGGGGAGTACGAAATGGAAAGAAGGAAGAGAAAAAAAAGAGAACAACTTCCCTTTCGCGTAAATATATTGTTTTTTATCATCTTTTTATTATTTTCAGTATTAATTTTGCAATTAGGCATCGTCCAAATATTAAATGGGGAAGATTTTCAAAAGGAAATAGAGAGGACGATTGAAGATACGACGAAAATTCCCGTCCCCCGCGGATTAATTTATGACCGCAATTATAACGTCATTGTCGATAATCAGCCGGTATATTCCATTACCTATACCCCGGCAAAGGGTACGCAAGCCGAAGAGCGGCTGGAAGTTGCAGAAAAATTGGCAAAGCTGATTGATATGGATGAGGAAGCGATCGAAAAACTTTCGGAAAGAAATTTAAAGGAATATTGGTATTTGAAAAATAAAAAGAAAGCAGACAAAAGATTTCCTCCGGAAGAGCATGGGGACTTAAGCAATGCGGAAGTATACAATGAAACGCTGGAACGGATTACAGAAGAGGATTTGCAGTCGATAACCGAAGATGAACTGGAAGTTATTGCAATCAAAAAGGAATTGGATAAAGCCTATGCTTTAACCCCGCAAATTGTAAAAAACGAGAATGTCACTCCAGAGGAATTTGCCCGGGTTGCAGAAAACTTGGATGATCTTCCGGGGATTAATGCAACGACCGACTGGAATCGGACGTATCCCCACGGAGAAACAATTCGCAGTCTGCTCGGTTCCATTACTACTCAAGAAGAAGGAATCCCTGCAGAAAAGGAACAATATTATTTAACGCGAGGCTACAGTAGAAATGACCGGGTTGGAAAGAGCGGCCTGGAAGAGTATTACGAAGATCTGCTCCGGGGAAGAAAAGAACAAATCCAATATACAACGACGAAAAATGGCAAAGTAATCGATGTGGAGACCGTTGTAAAAGGGGAAAGAGGGAAAGACCTCGTATTAACGATTGATTTGGAATTTCAGAAGGAAGTAGATAAAATTGTCCGGGAAGAATTGAAGACAGCTATTCAAAAATTCCCGTATCAAAATCGTTATTTAACAGATGCTCTTGCTGTCGTATTAAATCCGAATACGGGGGAAGTGCTTGCCGTTTCCGGACAGCACTTCGACCGGGAAGATAACGAATATCGTAATGAAGCTTTTCGGGTGCTGTATGATGCACACCGACCTGGATCGACTATCAAAGGGGCAACCGTATTATCAGGATATGAATCTGGAGTTATTTCTCCTGGACAAGTGTTTCAAGACCGTACAATTCAAATTGCTGGAACACCACCTAAAAGTTCCTGGAGAACTTTAGGTGCGGTAAATGATTATGATGCGCTTCGCATGTCTTCCAACGTGTATATGTTTTATATCGCATTAAGAATGGGCGGAGACTATCGCCATCCGTATCCAAACGGGAGTCCGGTAAATATTTCTAGAATCCAATTACAAGAAGGGTTCCAGAAAATGCGTAATTATTTCCATCAATTCGGTCTTGGCACGGAAACGGGGATTGACTTCCCATACGAAGAATTAGGTTACGTTGGGAATGACCCGCTTGCTGGTAACTTACTTGACTTAGCCATCGGCCAATATGATACGTATACTACGATGCAGCTTGCCCAGTATGTTTCAACGATTGCAAACGGCGGATATCGCATTGAGCCTCACTTTTTAAAAGAAGTAAGAACGCCAGATCCTGAGAATGATGGAGTAGGACCCATTTATAAGACAAAAGACACAAAAGTATTGAACCGGATTGAAATGGATCATATTGAGAGAGTACAGGAAGGATTCCGCCGGGCCTTCCAATCACCTGGAGGAACAGCTTCTTCATTCTTTAGCAATAAAGACTATAATCCTGCCGGAAAAACAGGTACTGCGCAAAATGAAATATGGGAAAACGGCGTTAAAATTGATACTCAAAACTTAACGCTTGTTGGTTACGCTCCTTTTGATGATCCCGAAGTTGCATTTGCCATTGTCGTTCCTCATCTTGGTAATGTAACAGGTCAGCACCCGATTAGCAATCGGATCGGGGAAAGGATTTTGGACACGTACTTTGAATTGAAGGAAAAAGGTTCAATATCAGATTCGGAAGAAGAGGAAGATACAGAGGAATAATAATAGGAAAATGCCTGGCTTCCAGGCATTTTTTGTATGCACAAAACTTAATGATAACATTGCAAAAAATTCACAGTAAATTAACATTGTCCGGCTATAATCTGACTATAGGAGGTTGAGTGAGGATGGCAGTTCGGGAACAATTTGATCAGGAACTTACCGATGTGAAAGACAATGTAATTCAGTTAGCAAGACTGTCCGGAAAAGCTCTGGAACAGGCAATTGATGCTTTATATAGTCAAAATACAGAAAAGGCTGAAGCAATTATTCAATATGATGCAAAAATTGACCGGATGGAAATGGAAATTAATGAAAAAGCGGTACTGCTAATAGCAAAACAGCAGCCGGTTGCAAAAGATTTGCGCCGGATTATTATGACACTAAGGATCGTTACAGATATTGAGCGAATGGCGGACAATGCGAAAAATATTGCCAATTCCACGATTCAGCTGGCCCAATATGAAACATCGGTTCCATTAAGCATACGGAATATGTACGAAAAAGTAACAAGCATGCTAAACCGGGCGATTCTTGCCTTTGAACATGAAGATATAACCTTGGCTAAACAATTGGCGGTCATGGATGATGAAATAGACGAGCTATATCATACGATGATCAGTGAGTTGCTAGGGGAAACAGCTACAAATCCGGAAAAAATACAGTATGTCATGCAAGTAGCCTTCATTGCCAGATATTTAGAAAGATTTGCCGACCATATTACAAATATCGGGGAAAGCATTTTATACTTAGTGAAGGGCGAAAATTACAAGCTATAAAGGAAGGTTCTATGTCAAATGTTGGGGTTAAGGCTACCGCGCTTGCGCTTGGTGGCCTCTTCCTTTATTGGTGAAATAAATTTCACCAATAAAGGAAGAGGAGTAAAAGGAAACTG
>NZ_BMEV01000103.1 GCF_014637175.1 Compostibacillus humi
CTTTATCATTTATCATATTTATCGAAATTAACAGCTCTTACTTGTTTAGATAACAAAAAATCATTGGATTTGGTATCAAATTAAATCTTCATTGGAAGTATGAATAATTCAGGATAATGTATTTTATAAAATAAATTAACGTGAAAAAGATAGTTGTCCCAGTTGAGTCCATATAATTGTGTAAAATGGATTCTCCGAAAATAAGAGAGCCATTTCCAAAATCCTCGGTTAGAATGGAGTTACCAAGACAACATTCTAGAAAGGGGATTTTGAAATGGCTCAATACCAGATTACACTAGACTCCAAATTATTTCATCAACTATTTTTAGGCGATCGTGATGAGGCGGTAGCTCAGTTATTGGAGTCTATATTGAATCAAGTATTGCAAGCCCAGGCAACAGAACAACTGCAAGCTAAAAACTATGAGCGCACAGAGGATCGCAAAGATTACCGCAATGGTACGTATACTCGTACCCTCACGACTCGGGTGGGTTCTTTGACCCTGCATGTGCCCCGATTTAGAAACGGAAAGTTCTCCACCGAGTTGTTTTCTCGTTACCAGCGGAGCGAACAAGCACTCATTCTGACCATGATGGAGATGGTGATCTATGGCGTCTCGACTCGTAATGTTTCCAACATCACGGAAGTATTATGCGGCGAGGACTTTTCTAAATCCACCGTCAGCGAACTCTGCAAACAACTTGATCCGATCGTGACAAGTTGGCTTCATCGCCCTCTGACCAACGAGTACCCTTTTCTTATCGTTGACGCCATGTTCCTCAAGGTGCGTGAAGATGGGCGAGTTCGTTCCCGTGGGCTCATGATCGCCACGGGGATCAACCTTGAAGGCCGGCGTGAATTACTCGGCATGATGATTGGGGACACCGAATCGGAAGCCTCTTGGAGTGAGTTCTTTGTTCACTTGAAGCAACGAGGCTTACGCGGTGTTGAAATGATCACCAGCGACCATCACAGCGGCCTTGTCAAAGCCATTCGTAAGCATCTGCAGGGCGTGACCTGGCAACGCTGCCAGACCCACTTCATGAAAAACATTCTAGATGTAACGCCCAAGGCATTGCGCAGCGAAGTTAAGGCCCATGTACGCTCCATTTTTGAAGCAGCGGACAGAGAGGCAGCTCGGATGTTATTGCAGCAAACCATTGATCGTTTTCAAGACCATGCTCCAAAAGCTATGGAGATCCTGGATGAAGGCTTTGATGATGCTGTTGCTGTGCTTATGCTGCCAGCACCTTACCGCGTCAAAACTAGGACAACGAATGCCGTGGAGCGTTTAAACAGTGAAATTCGGCGCAGAGAGCGTGTGATTCGTATTTTCCCTAATCGTGAGTCTGTATATCGTCTTATTGGTGCATTGCTTATGGAACAGGACGAAAAATGGGCAATGGGCAACATATATTTTGACATGACTGAGTTCAAGCATTGGCGGATAGAGAGAGTTAAGGCAAGTAACAAAGTGGTGCGTCTCGGTTAACGAACCATCTGCCGAGGATTTTACACACAATTTCGGACTTGACCTAGTGTCCTTTCAAGTGGTGTAAAATCAATTTCTACTGCATGATTTATGTAAATTGAATGATCGTGGATCCAGTAGAATTCCCCATTTTGAATCATTATGTCTCCCCCTCTAAGGGGAGATTTACGGTAATGGCAGGGCTTTTTTAATCGATTCTAATGAAGATTTTACTGCTATTTGTCCAACCTGGTGCGAACCCGCATTTCAGGTGGGAGGACAGGAAATAGCCGCTCCCCCTGTACGCTGATTTTAATTAACCAGACAGTTCTTATCAGACAAAATTATAGGAACGGAATGTTCAAATAGTATTTTTCACTGGACATTAAAACATTTGGTGAAGTCAAGATGCGAAAAAGGAATTCATTTATTACAAAATGCAAATGATTATTGACATTATGCAAATGATGTTTTACAATTATATTGTCATTAGGAGGATTGGTAATGCTAGTGAATAGGGTTCGTGAATTACGGGCGAGATTTCGATGGACGCAGCAAGAATTGGCAGATAAAATTGGTTCCACTAGACAAACGATAGGATTAATTGAAAAAGGGGATTATTCCCCTTCGATAACATTGGCATTAAAAATAGCGGCTGCGTTTGAAGTTGCAGTTGAAGAAGTTTTTTATTTAAAGGAGGAATGAATAAATGTTATTAAAAAAAATATTGCGGTCTCCGCTCATACCGATGAGCTTGTTTATATTGCTAATTACATTTTTGTTACTGTCTATAACGAATTCGATGGTTGGTTTGGCTAGGTTATGCTTCGGTGTATTAGTTTTTTGTATGTTTTTATGGCTATTTTTATTGAAACTTTATAATCATAAACATCCGGATAGTCAGATTAAACCGTTTGGCTTGATTCCCCCGGAATTTCGCGAAATGGATGAGGGAGAACAATGGGTAACTTACAGGGCTTGCAGAAATGTATATATTTACTATAGTTTTGCTCTCCCTATCGTTGCAGGGATATGCTTCCTTTTTTCTGGACACCTTCTCATTCCTATTTGTAGTATTGGAGCCTTAGGTATTGGGCAATACCTTGTTTATTGGTTCACAACATATCGTATTTTAAAGCGTGTTGAGTGAGATTAATAAGGATATAAAATTGTTGGAGTGGGTTCAAAATGCTTATGACTTCTGGCAATATTTTATTCCGGGTTTAGGTTGTTGAACATTATTTAATCCCAGTATGGATCGAAGTGGAGGTAGGAAGATGATTGAGTTGCCATATGACAGCTTCTCTGCTGTAGCTCACCTTTTTACACCAAAAAAAAACAATTAATTCCTGCAATTGCCGTCATTAGGGGGAACTATCCAGGACGAGTATTTGTTGATCATCTACAAAGGCCCCATGTTGCTGTTGTTTGGGCTACTGGAAGATGGATGTATTTGCTAGGGGAGGTAACCACTGCACAACAGAAGACGAGCATCAAGCAATTTATGCAGGATACGGTGATATGCGATTGCAGAAAACAAAAGAAAAACTGGTTTGAAATTTACACAAGTGATTCAAAACATTTGGATAACTTCTTTCTGAAGGAAATTGATAAATTGCGTGTTGATAAACATTACGAATCTGTGTATAGACTAAACGTAGAAAAGTTTTTACAAGTACTTCGTGCAAATTGTCACGAGAGAAGTGATGTCAATTTTAAGTTTGAAACATTCGATATATTGCCAAAAGGGGGATCTTCAAATCGAAAGAATTCTGCTGAATTAAAAAAGACAGTCGGGGTAGTTGTGAAAAGGGGAGATACTGTTATTTCGATCGCCAAAAATAATGGTTTTATTTTTGGCAAAGAATATTTTATTGATATCGACACATTAATAGTAGAGGAAAGAAGGAAGGGATATGCTACTTTGGCTGCAATCAAGTTAATCTCATATTTCCTAGAAAAAAATATGTTGCCATTATGGGAAACCGCAGAAAATAACATTGCTTCAAAGAAACTCGCCTTCAAGCTTGGATTTGAACCAATTGATACTTATCCCGTATTTGAGTTTAAAATAAAATAGTCAGCAAAGTTTATTCCTTAAAAGTTTTTAACCTTTAGATGAAGGAGGTAATTAATGTGAATCAATATATCATTGAAACAAATAAACTCTCGAAAAAATTTGGAAACTTTATAGCAGTAGACAATATAAATTTAAAGGTTCCTAAGGGAGAGATATACGGTTTTTTAGGACCAAATGGGGCAGGAAAATCTACAACAATACGTATGCTTCTTGGACTTGTAAGGCCAACGAACGGAAACGTAACCATATTTGGAAAACCAATGAAGGAATGTCGATTGGAAATACTAAAAAAAGTTGGGTCAATGGTTGAATATCCTTCATATTATGGACATCTAACAGCTTATGAGAACTTAGATTTAGCAAGAAGAATACTAGAGGTTGATCAAAAAGAGATTGATAGGGTTCTGGAAATCGTTAAACTTACGGATGTTAAAAACAAGGCTGTTAAGAAATTTTCATTAGGAATGAAACAAAGGCTAGGTATAGCTCAAGCACTTCTTGGAAATCCAGAATTGCTAATTTTAGACGAACCTACAAATGGACTTGACCCATCTGGGATTCATGAGATAAGAGATCTTATTTGTAGTTTACCTAAAACTCAGGGAATAACGGTTTTTGTTTCAAGTCATATATTAAATGAAATTGAATTGATAGCTAACCATGTTGGAATCATGAAAAAGGGAAAGCTTATATTTCAAGGAACGATAGATGAGTTAAAGGGTAAAAGTAGGACAGAGATTAGAATGGATGTTAGACCAGCAGAAGCTGCACTGAAACAATTGACAACTAAAGGATATACTGTATATCAAAAAAACGGGTTGCTAAATATCCAAGATAAGGGTATAAATCCGGCACATATAAATAGAGAACTTGTGTTAAATGGATATGATGTTTATCAAATAAGTTCGCAGCATGATACCATTGAAGACATCTTCCTTCATTTGACTGACGAGAAAGAGTAGTAAGGAGAAGGAGTCATGAGGTTGATAAAACTTGTTAGAAACGATGTAATGAAGCAAAAAAGCGGGTTCCTGTGGTTATTTATATTAGTAATACCTTTAGGCACAACGGCAGCAATGTTTTTAGATATGTATATTCGATATGATTATTTATTTACAATGGCACAAAAACGAGGATTAACCTCCTGGGAAATGCTTGTTAATGAAAACCACACTATGCTGCAGTGGGGAATATTCCTTCCTATATTTGTGGCAATTATTAGTGCAATGGTTCATCAGGTTGAGTTTGATCGAAATTCCTGGAAAAGTTTATTAAGCTTGCCAGTTACAAGAACTTCTGTTTTTATTTCAAAGTTCATTACCATAGTACTTTTTAGCAGCATATTGATTGTTCTTAATGCAATAGGACTTGTTGTAGTAGGTAAGGTTATTGGATTTCCTGAACCTTTAAGTATAGAGCATTATGGAAGCTATATCATACATCAATTTGTTGGAATATTTGGGGTTGCTGCTCTGCATAACTGGATGAGTTCTATATTTAAAAACCAAGCTATACCAGTCGTTATAGGCTTTATAGGTGTAATTTTTTCATCCATTATATTATATCAATCCTTTGAAATTGCAAAATTCTCTCTTTATCTTTATCCGTTTTTTGCCGGAGGACTGCAAGGATTCGATTCTTCTGTTTCTATTTATGGAGGAATTGTCTGTGGAGCAATTATTACGATCATTGGAAATATTGAATTTACAAGAAGAGACATTTTGTAGGAGGTGTTTAAATGATAAAGACCTTGCAAATGGAGATTCTTAAATTAAAACGTACAAATATAGCTTTAATGGCGACAATTATCCCATTATTTGCAGTATTTCAAGGGGCAATGTTTGTATCTAGTAATAATGGGCAGTTGGATTTTGATTTATGGAATACTTTATTTATAGGAAGTATGTCTCAATTTTCATCTTTAATTTTTCCGATAACGATTACTGTTATAATCGCTATGATTACGAGAGTCGAACACAGTGGTAATGGTTGGAAGCAGCTTTTAACAATGCCTGTAAAAAGAGAAGATGTGTACTTTTTGAAACTTATTATAGGTATTTTTACAATTATCTACAGTGTATTTATATTTTGTATAGGGATGATTGCTATAGGAATATGGTTTGGGGGTAACGATAGTATTCCTATTCACCTTATGGTAGTAAGACCCTTCATTGCTCTAATTGCTTCAATGCCTGTTATAGCAATGCAATTTTATTTAAGCTTTAGATTTTCACATATAGGTATTCCCCTTGCATTCGGGGCAGGCCTTTCACTTCCATCTATGTTGATAGCCAACTCTACTAAGTATTGGATATACTATCCCTGGACTTATCCAATAGTTTCAACTATGACAGAAACCTTTGGAGTTGGTGAAAAAGGATGGATTATGTATTCCATTTGCTTCGTTTCATTTGTAATTATTATTTCTGCAGGTTTGCTAAGGTTTAGGACAAAAGACATATTATAAGGGTGAGTGTAGTTCAATTTATTAGAGATGGGAATATCTATCAAATCAAGATTCTAATAGATATGTTTCCTCATACGTAAGGTTCAAAAATCCCCCACAGACATCAATTCCATCAACTCGAGCCATATCGAGGCAGTAACATGGCTGGAGAGGAAAGTGTAATCTTACTGATGACTTGTTAGCTAAGTTATCAAAGGAAGAAAAAGAATTTGGCATATGGTTTATTCAACAATTAAAAAGTTTGAAGCATGTATCAGTGGATATGAAAGTGTGGATTGCGACAAAATTCTCGATGGACAATGTACGATTATTGAAACTCCTGGACACACTTCCGGTCATATTTCCTTATTCCCCTTCATTACATACTGTTTTTACGGGTGATGCACCGGTTAATGAGGTGAACAAAATGGTTATTGCAAATCCACACTATTGTTTGGATATCGAAAAAGCTGAGCAGTCCTTGAAAAAAATCAAATCTCTTAATCCTAAAAATATCTATTATTATCATGGTGGAAAAATAATGT
>NZ_BMEV01000104.1 GCF_014637175.1 Compostibacillus humi
ACGTGATTCTTCATAATCGGTTCAGTCCTTCCCTACTTCCTTGTGTAAAGTAGGTACTATGACCTCTGCTGACGCCTGTTGTTCAACAACCCTTCACAAAGTTGCTTACCGTGAGCGCACGGCATTCCAACAGGTTCTCCCCGGGTAAGAGTACAGACTTTCCCTCCACGTCCCCGCCTCATTTACTCTGTAATACCTTTGGCAGTAAGAACTTTGTCTTGTTTGGCAGACTCATTCAATATTACCTAGCCTTATATGAGGTTCGTGTTCCTCGGGGCGGAAGTTTGCCGCCGACTTCCTTCAGACTTGACGGTCACCCCCCATGCCCTTGTCTTAAGCTACAGCTACTACTGCCTTCACTGTTCGGGACTTTCACCCTATAGTCTGCACCCATGCCGGGCACACCAAAAAAACGTGCTCCATTAAAATGGAGCACGTTACTATTGCATTCAGCTCATCGGGAAAAAGATTAGCTGAATAAGGAAAATTACTGCAAAAAGATAGATAATCCAATGAACGTCTTTCCCTTTTCCTCCAGCCAATTTCAAGATTGGATACGTAATAAAACCGATAGCAATCCCTGTTGCAATACTGGATGTAAAAGGCATTGCCAGCATTGTTGCAAAGGCAGGGAAAGCTTCATCAAAGGATTTCCAGTCTACTTTTGCCAAGCCTTGCATCATAAATGAACCGACGATAATCAAAATCGGTGAAGTAATTGCCGGTACCCCGGCCACTGCCTCAATAATCGGCGTAAAGAAAATCGAGATGGCAAAAAGAACGGAAACGACGAGGGAAGTAAGTCCTGTCCTGCCTCCCGCTGCAACTCCGGAAGTCGACTCGATGTATGCCGTTGCCGGACTTGTTCCAAACATCGCGCCAACTGTTGTTGCCGTTGCATCCCCTAACAGTGCTTGTTTGGATCGGGGAAGTTTTCCGTTTTTCATAAATCCAGCCTGTTCAGCAACACCAATAATTGTACCTGTCGTATCAAACAACGTTACAAGCAAAAACGCCAGCACTACCGTATAAAGTCCGTGGGCAAACACTCCGCCCACATCCAAATCAAAAAATACTGGTGCAGGCGGCGCAGACACAACACCATCAAATTCGATTTGACCCATAATAAATGCGATAATTCCTGTGGCGACCATTCCGAAAAAGAGGGCGCCTTTTAGTTTTAACACATAAAAGACTAACGTAATAAGCACCCCGATAATCGTCAGCATTACCATCGGGTCTGTTAAATCTCCTAAACCTGTTATATTGGCGTCATTCGGAACGACGATACCCGCATTTCTTACTCCGACATACGCAATAAACAAGCCAATTCCTGCGGTAATTCCGAATTTTAGACTATCAGGGATTGTCGTAATAAGCGTCTCCCGCAGCTTCGTAAGGCTTAGAAGCAAAAACAATATCCCCGCCAAGAAAACAGTTCCAAAAACTACTTGATAGGACAAGCCTTGGGTGGCAACGACCGTCGCAAAATATGCGTTCAATCCCATGCCAGGGGCAATGGCAATCGGATAGTTAGCAAATAGCCCCATCATCAGTGTTCCTACTACTGCAGCAATAATCGTCGCCATAAATACTTGCTCAAAAGGTACGCCGGCACCGGATAAAGTCGCCGGATTCACCACGACAATATAGGCCATCGTAAGGAAAGTTGTGACCCCAGCAGTGATTTCGGTTTGAATACTCGTTGCATTTTCTTTCAGTTTAAACAGTTGTTCGAACATATACACCATTCTTTCTTTGATTTTACCAACATCCAATATATTATCCATTAAACTTCAGATAATCAACAAATATATCGCCAATTGTTTAGAGCTAGCTTGTGGTACTTGGTCCGCCCGATTTTGCTGAAAATTTCTGATGTGACTGCAGGATGGAACGGACGATATGGATTGATCCCCATTCACCAGCAGAAAAACGGGTAATCGGGTATTTTTTCGGAAACAATTCTGCATCGATTTGCTCTGCGGTTTTCCCTTCTGCAAACCGTTTTAATACTTCTCCTTCCGTATGCTGTAAATAGTCTAATTTTTTCTTCAAAGCATCCCGTCCATTCTTTATATAGCCTGCGTGGCTGCAGTACACTTCTTCAAAATCATAGGTTAACACCTTCTTTATTGATGCAATCGTTGTCGGGACACTTTCTTCCCGAAGAATTACTTTAGTCCGCGGCTGACAATAGAGATCCCCGGTAAAAAGCTGCCCCGTTTCTTCATTTAGAAAAGCGAGGTGATCAATCGTGTGACCTGGCGTATTGATTACTTTCCACCTTGACTTGCGGGAAGTAAAAGTATCTCCAATCGGCTCTGCACGGAACGGCTTTCTCTTTCCCCAAAAGACTTTTCGGTAAAGCGGATAGTCCGCCTTCTTTGTACAGTCGCTGATCATCGTTTCATTCATATAGATTGGAACCCGACCTTCAAAGAACGATGCGCATCCGGTATGATCCTCGTGATAATGGGTAATGACCACTTCGTCTATATCAAGATCGCGAAAAAAAGGCTGAAGTTCCTTTGCCAAAATCCTCGGGCCCGTATCAATTAAGACTCCATCTAAATAAAAGCAATATACGTTCATTTTCACACTTTGTAATGATACGGTTCCGTTTCCCATCAAAACGCCGTTTACTTTATTTTGGGCAAATGCCTTTTTAAGCAACATCCTTTTTTTCTCTCCTATACCGACTTTTTTTGCTATCATAGCACAAACTGAATGAATATTCATTCGTACCTATAAAAAATATTGAGCGATTTATTTTTTTCTAAAATGAGGGTCTTTTTCTTATGGGCTAAAATATGCTTTAATATGAAACCCTTGCAGGCCTCAATTCGTGTTCTATCGTTATAAATTATATTTTTAATGCCAATTAATATATTTTTATTGATAAACGATAAATAATATATTACAATACCATTAGTATTATGGCGGTTGCCACAATGGCAGAGGGGGGCATCTTCTTATGACATTTTCATTATTTGTTTTACTTGGGACTCTAGTCGTTATTATGCTTCTTATATTTAAACAGGCGATTGCCGCTTTCATAAGCGAAAAAAATCCGCTCGTTACGAGGCTAAAAGAATACCGGCGGTTTCATAACCCGTGGATTGCCGGATTATTTTTGTTTGGCATCAACGCTTTTTTATTTTTTTCGACGGTTATCTTGCTTTACTTACTCCTGATTTTGATTATCCCTTATGTCCATTTATTCGTCATGTTATTATCCGTAATTGGCAGTATCTATGTGTGGATCGCCTTTAATAAAGCATGGTCTGGAACAAAACAAGGCCGGTTAAAAATGGCATTTATCGGAAGCAGTTTTTATATTTTGATGTGCGGTATATGTATATGTCGGTTTATTCTCCTTGAACCTTCTTACCCAGGGGAAGATATCTTTATGGCTGCCTTCGGATTAATGATTGGGATTTTTGTTACAACTGTTGCCGCAGTTACTTGTATCCTCTTTGCTGGGTTTGCGGAAAAATAAACTTAAAATACAGGTATGCTGTCACTGCATACCTGTACTTAGGTAAAGATTATACAAGGACTTCCGTTTTATTTCCTATAATTCCAGGGTTTGTCATTTTCTTAACGTCTAATATTTTATCTAATTGTTCTTCGGAAAGCACCCCTTCTTCGAGGCAAATTTCTCTGATGGATTGATTCGTTTTTAATGCCTTCTTTGCAATTTGCGATGCTTTTTCATAACCGATATACGGACTCACCGCTGTAATAATACCGATACTGTTTTCCACCAATCTTCTGCATTGTTCAATATTAGCGGTGATTCCGTCAATGGCATATTTCCGGAACACTTTAATCCCGTTCGTTAAAATAGTAATCGATTGCAGCAGATTAAAGGCAATAACCGGCTTCATCACATTAATTTCCAGCTGCCCGTGCTCGGAAGCTAACGCAATCGTATGGTCATTTCCGCTAACTTGGAAAGAAATTTGATTCATCACTTCGCAAATGACCGGATTTACTTTTCCAGGCATAATCGAAGAACCTGCTTGTCTGGCCGGTAAATTGATTTCGTTAAAGCCAGTTTTTGGACCAGAATTCATTAAACGTAAGTCGCTGGCAATTTTTGATAGATTAATCGCAGTAATTTTTAACACACTGGACAATTCAGTATAGCTATCTGTATTTTGCGTTGCATCAACTAGATTTTCCGCGCTGGCAAAGGGCATTCCAGTATATTCAGACAAGTAGCGAACTACTTTTTCTGTATACTCCGGCAAAGCATTCAAACCCGTTCCAATCGAAGTTGCACCGATGCTAATGCTATATAAATTTTCCAGTGCATTTCTTACTCTTCCTAAATCCCGTCTTATGACAGAATAGTAGGCACTAAATTCCTGGCCTAAACGGATTGGAACCGCATCCTGCAAATGGGTCCGGCCCATTTTAACAACATCATCAAACTCGATTTCCTTCTTTTTCAAAGATGTCACAAGCGCTTCTAATTCAGTTATTAAATCCTTCGAAACATCCAAACAAGCCATGTTCAGGGCTGTAGGAAAGGTATCGTTCGTCGACTGGGACATGTTTACATGGGTATTGGGACTGACGATTCGGTAATCTCCTTTTAATCCTCCCAGCAGTTCAATGGCTCGATTGGCAATTACTTCATTAACATTCATATTTAACGACGTTCCCGCACCGCCCTGAATCGGGTCAACAATAAATTCGTCGTCCCATTTGCCGGCGATGATTTCGTCACATGCCGCAATAATCGCTTTCGCTTTTTTCGGGTCGAGAAGTCCTAACTCACAATTGGCTATAGCTGCGGCTTTTTTAATATAGCCAAATGCCCGAATTAAAGATTGATTTGTTGAATATCCGGTAATAGGAAAATTCTCCTTCGCCCTTACCGTTTGAATTCCATAATAGCGATCTGCAGGAACTTCTTTCTCCCCTAAAGAGTCACGTTCAATTCGTACATCCATAATAATTACTCTATCCTTTCTAAGAAGTAATTGATTCATTTCAATAACATACTGACCCATTTCAATTATAGATTGCTATAAAGAAAATTGCTAAATTATTGATTATAATTTGAAGATGATGTACATTCCTTAAGGAAAAAAGGTTTTCAGGTTAGGCAACCCAAAAATTATCGTCTTTTTTCTTTATGTCCTTCGTTACACTTAAATAATACATTCTCGGCAACCCATAAAATAGCCAAATTTCTTGAACCATGGAACCACCGATAAAGAGAAGCATTTGCAAATCAATATGTTTCATGGAATGCTCTCCTTTCTTTTATTCTCTTACCATATATATATATAATGGACGCCATGTCCAAGTACATAGCATGTTCAACATGCAGCTTTTCGCCCGAAAAAAATTAGCTTCCGCCTATGCAGGGAAGCTATTTTAGTTTCGTATAATACCAGACTAAATGAGTAAACGTATTTATCTGTGATTTCAGTGGTGAATGTTGATCAATAGATTGCTTTAACGGTTTTAACAAAGGCTGAATTACACTTTTGCGAATCCGGTCCCTTTTCAGTTCCGTACAAATAGTGTCGAATAAATCTTTTTGTTCCATTGTAAACCTCGCCTGTTTCTCAATTTGCTTGGCCAGTTCCAAAATTTCTTCCAGAGAAACCATTTTCTGATCCATCTTCGTTCGCAGAAAGTCAAGAACCGAATCATCTAACAGAGCGGTTTCCTGCTCCAGCATTTTTGGCATTATTAACTCAATGTAGGAAAGCAATATACTTACAATTTTTTCAATCGGTTGGGAATAGTTGGAAATCCGCAAAACAAACAGAATATATTGCAGCATGCCAGCAAATAATATGGATAATTCAAAGGCAATGCTCCGGATATGACTGCCATATACGTCTGTCAGCCGTTCGGCAAACCACTCAAATTCGTGGATGCGATGATGGAGGACCATCTTTTTTAATTCGGGCTCATTGGAATGCAAGATTGCTTCAATCAGTTTATTAATATTTCGTTCCTCATTCATTTGAATTAAACTTGAAATCTGTTCAACGAAAACGTGCCGGTCTTTTTTAGGTCTTCCAACTTGAAGTTCAATCCGCCTTTGGCTCGCATCATAACGGATTCCGTCCAATATTTCCGCAACACAATCGTTTTTTGTCGAAAAATAATTATAAAAAGTCCCTTTTGATATGTTTGCCCGCTCAATGATATCTTGAATAGATGTTTGCTGAACACCTTTCTCCACAAATAATTCAAAGGCAACGTCTGCCACGTGTCTTTTCCTCTTATTCATAAAACTTCACAACGCTTTCTGATCCATCTTTAAAATTTGCACTAATATTAAAGCAACCGTAAGGCTGTAATGTTCATTGATGCAAAACTTCCAATAATGAAAGTCCATGTTATGGAAAGTATAAGATTGTATAAAGGAAATTGCAATTTTTATACTTATACCTGAATTATTCATAGAAAACTTTTGATTACTTTTGAATGCTTATTTATCAAGCGTTTCATCTGACTTGATCATGCATCAAATAAATGAAAAAAGAATCCATTTCTGTTAAA
>NZ_BMEV01000105.1 GCF_014637175.1 Compostibacillus humi
TGGTTACACCGAAGACTCCGAATGATACGTTGGAAAGAATGGAAATTGCCAAGAACCAAGAAGAGAAAACTAATCTCATTAGGAATATCGCCACAAAAGGCATATGAATGGTCGAACTCCAGGAAAGCATATTGGCGTATCGCAAAGAGTCCCATATTACACATAGCCCTTGGTACCAAATACTGGTCAAGCCAAGGGCTAAAGAGCATATCCGCTAGATATGAAAGTTTGCGTCATACATAATCTGGAACCGCCGTATACGGAACCGTACGTACGGTGGTGTGAGAGGGACGGAGGTTAGTCACCTCCCCCTATCTCAATTTTAGGACTTTAACCCATTTTTTATTGTGGAGAGAAACTGTTTTGCCTTTTCATCCGGGGCTTTTGTAAACAGACTGACAACAATGAAAAGAAAAGCAGAAACGGCAAGTCCCCAAATGCCTGATGCCAAGCCTAACATTTTTGTCTGTGTAAATTCCAGACTAAAAACGAGAATTCCTCCGATAATTACGCTGCTTAAAACTCCTTTCGAGGTGCCTCGTTTCCAGAAGAATGTGCCGAAAATGGCCGGGATCGTCACTAGAAGTCCGGCAGAGGAGGCAACCGAGAGTACGGCAATTAAATTTAGCTCAAGCTGGGCAAACAAAAATGCCAGGATGGCGATAACCGGGATGACGATTTTGCCGATGCGCAGCTGAAGTTTGTCACTGTTTACCTTTGCCATATTTCCATAGACATCTCGAGCAAATAATGACGATAATGTCAGCAAAATTGAGTCAATCGTGGAAATGGCGGCAGCCATAATCCCTACCATAACAATCACACTAAGTACAGGCGGTATCATAGTTGACTGGAGAACAGTCGGTGTTGCCAAATCCGCTTTTTCCAGGTCAGGATACAAGATTAAAGCAGAATAACCCCAAATAACGGATACGAGCGTATAAATTAAGCCAAAAACCATAAACCCCAATAACATATGCCTTAAACTTTTTAATGATTTTGGCATAAATAAACGCTGGCTCACTTGCGGGTTAGACAGACTAAAGAAAAACCAGGGAATGGTCAGTCCCAAAAAGTTAATAAAGCTAAAGAAACCATTTCCGGGAACAGTTAAATATTCAGGATAATCTGTTTCCAAAGTTTGAAAGAAACCTTGGAAACCACCTAAACTTTGTAAAATTACTAATACTACTGCCGTAGAAGTGATAATCATGAATAATGATTGCAAAGAATCGGTCCATGCAACCGATCGAATTCCTGCGATGTAACTAAAAGCAATTGCCATTATCGTTGCAATAATAACCCCGGTAGTATACGAAATTTGATTATTCGTGACTCCTTGCAGAAGATATCCGACTCCGGATAACTGCACCGCACTATAGGGAATTAAGAAAATACAGCTGGAAAGAGCGACGACGATGGCAACAAGTTTACTGTTATAGCGGTCACCGAGCATTTCCGATGGAGTGATATAGCCAAATTTTTTTCCGGCAATCCAGAACCGGGGGCCGAAAAAGGCGACAAGGGAAACTCCCATTAAATAAATCAGTTCAAAACCTAAAGCCCCAACTCCCCCATTGTATGTAAGCCCGGCTAAACCGACGAGCATAAACGCACTGTATGTCGTAGCACTGTAACTTAAGGCGGAGACGAAACCGTTTAATTTCCGGTCCCCGAGAAAATAACTGTTCATCGTACTCTGTTTTCCGCTCCGGGATAAATAGGCTACAAAAAGAGATATCCCAATATAAATTGCGATGGCCGACCAGACAAATTGCGTACTCATCCTTCCTTACCCCAATCTTTCGTTAAAAAATAATTAATGATAATTACAATGATGGTAAGAATCGTCCAAAACAGAAAACTTCCATACCATTTTGCTGTGTCTTCAAGAACGGTATAGGGAATTACAAAGGCAAGAACTACTGCAATGAAAATAATTACAGCCCAAAATGCTTCATTTTTTCTCACGAAAGCACCTCCGTTTATACGTAGTTTCTGCATCTGAATGGAACAATATTCTTGTGAATATTTTCACAAGCGGAAGGAAATATAAAAATATTGCCAAAAATACAAGAAGATATTAACAAAAAAGGGATGCTTTAGCAATATTTTAAAGTTAATTTATCCAAATTTATCGGGGAATTCATAGCGGGGAAAAGAAATGGAAATATTTTAGGAAGGGGAGTATTGGCATTATTCCTGGAATTGTTCAAGCTGCTTTTCTACTTGATGCAGCGCCATTTGCAAAATTTCTTCTTCCTTCGTATCTTTCGCTGCAATAACATTTGTATGGTACGTTTGTCCTTCATAATCGACAGTAACGTTTACTTGAATCATCTATTTCATCCCTTTCTAACAAGCGTTTTTAATATATAATATAGTTTAAAAGAGTAAATGTGTCAATTTTGTGAACTTATTGTTATTATTGAATGGCAAAAAGAATCCAAATGGCGGCTAATCGGCCAATTATGACTTTGGCTTAAATAGCTTGTGAATTATTCCTTGTTTTTCGTTCGGTTCCTGTTCAATGGCTGCTGAAATTTCTTTTTGTTTTTCCAAACGGTCATTAAATTCCTTCAACAATTCTTTGTCTCTTTCATTTAGCCGCCGGTGGACATACTCTTCAAAATAATCAAGCCGTTCACTGATCTGTGTCAATAATTTTTGCTGCCGGGTCAGCAGTTTATGAATTTGTTCCAAAGAAGGTTGATGGTTTTCATTTGGGGAGTCGTTTGATGGATGCAGCATTCCGTTTTCTTGAAGAATGACTGAGGCTGCTTGTTCGACCGTAATATTGGCTGAATTTCTTTTGGCAATCATTTGCATTAAAATATCTTTGTCTTTTTCGGTGAATTGTCTCGCCCTGCGTTCGGTTCTTGCAAACTTATATCCTTGTTTTTCCAGATGCTGAGAATATTTACGAATTGTCGTTGTTCCGACGTTTAGCTGTTTTGCCAATTGTTCTGTAGAAAAAAATTGCACTTTTTGCGCCATCTGATCACCTCCTAAATCTTAATTCTAGGTGACATGGACATTTTCCTTCATTTGCATTCGCTAGTTGTTTGCGAAATTTTCAAACATTGATTACACTTGTTTTGAAAGGGGAGAAAGTATGGAAACATTGCACGTTGGAAAAGCGAAGGTAACCTGGCTTCGGGGCGGTGTCACTCACTTGGACGGAGGAGCGATGTTCGGTGTTGTCCCGAAGGCGTTGTGGAGCAAAAAATATCCTTGTAACGAAAAAAATCAGATTGAATTAAGAACAGATCCTTTGCTTATACAAGTAAGCGGAAAAAACTATCTCATTGATTCAGGCATTGGCAATAAAAAGTTAACTGAAAAACAGATGCGAAATTTTGGAGTAACAGAAGAGTCCGGAATTGAGGAATCACTGCAAAAACTAAACCTGTCCCGGGAGGATATAGATGCTGTATTAATGACACATATGCACTTTGATCATGCATGCGGGTTAACGGAGAAAATTGCGGAGGATAAATACGCCTCTGTCTTTGAAAATGCAGTGATATATACGACAGAAGTTGAATGGAATGAAATGCGAAATCCTAATATTCGTTCCGTAAATACTTATTGGGAAATGAATTGGCAGCCGATTCAAGAACAAGTTGTTACCTTTGCAAACGAGATGGAAATAACAGAAGGGTTGAAAATGATACATACTGGCGGACATAGTGATGGCCATGCGATTATTCTTTATGAAGACGGGGATGAAGTTTTTATACATATGGGCGACCTGATGGCGACAAATGCCCATCAAAATAAATTATGGGCAATGGCCTATGACGATTATCCGGTGACGAGTGTACACGAAAAGGAAAAGTGGACAGATTACGGGTTTAATAAGAAAGCCTGGTTTACTTTTTATCATGATGCTTATTACCGGGCAATTCGCTTTAATGAAGCCGGTGAACGAATCGATATGATTAAGCGGAATCGGTAAAGGGGCCAAAAAGCAAAAAAAGAAACCGGAATGGAGCCGATTTCTACTCGGTTTCAACAATATCAACGACTCCGCCGGTTTCTGTATCGACATAAAATTCATATTGTTTATTCTTGCCGTCAACATTTCTCGTAACGCCGCCACGATATGCTTTATAAATAATCCCGTTTTTATTTACTTCTTCAGGCTTCATATAAATCCAAGATCCATTGATCGGTCCACTTTTCTTAAAAAGTTCTTTTGCGTTATCCAATGCTTTTTCCGGTGTAATCTTCTGGTATGTATCCAATTGATGCTTTAACAGATATCCTGCTGCTGCTCCAGCCGCAAAAGCGAAAAGAAGATTTCGTTTACCCATTATCTCACCTCTTCAATTTTAGAATCGTGTATTATTATTTAGTATACATTATAAAAATCAAATTGAAAAATATCCTGTCAAAGTAGATAAATGGAAGACCTTTCCGTTATACTTAAAGCGGGATTAGAAAGGTGGTCATACGATGAATCAAGAAACGCTGGATTTATTTAAAACATTAACCGAATTACAAGGAGCGCCTGGCAATGAACATCGGGTGCGGGCATTTATGCGAACAGAATTGGAAAAATATGCCGATGAAATAATCCAAGATAATCTCGGCGGTATTTTCGGCGTCAAGCATGGAAAAGAAGAAAATGGTCCTAGAGTGATGGTTGCCGGACACATGGATGAAGTAGGCTTTATGGTGACGCAAATAACCGAAAATGGCATGATTCGCTTTCAGCCTCTTGGAGGCTGGTGGAATCAGGTTATGCTCGCTCAAAGAGTGCAAATCATGACGGAAAAAGGACCGGTAATCGGCGTGATTGCTTCCATTCCTCCCCATTTATTAACGGATGCACAGCGGAAAAAACCGATGGAAATGAAGAATATGCTCATCGATATCGGTGCAGACGATAAGGAAGATGCGAAAAAAATCGGTGTGAAGCCAGGGGACTCTATTGTCCCGGTTACACCATTCACACCAATGGCCAACCCGAAGAAAATTATGGCAAAGGCTTGGGACAATCGCTACGGATGCGGTCTTTCCATCGAATTATTAAAAGAATTAAAAGACGAAAAATTGCCAAATACATTATATTCTGGTGCGACCGTTCAGGAAGAGGTAGGTTTGCGAGGAGCAAAAGTGGCAACAAACATGATTCAGCCGGATATTGCTTACGTGTTGGATGCCTCTCCTGCAAATGACTCGTCTGGAGACAAAAATGCTTTTGGCCAGCTTGGGAAAGGCGCATTAGTGCGCATTTATGACCGCTCCATGATTACCCATCAGGGAATGAAGGAATTTGTCTTAGACATGGCGGAAACAAATAAGATTCCGTATCAATATTTTATTTCCCAAGGCGGTACGGACGGGGGCAGCATTCACGTATCCGGTGATGGTGTGCCGACAGCGGTAATCGGTATTTGTTCCAGGTATATCCACACTTCGGCATCAATTATTCATATTGATGATTATGCGGCTGCAAAGGAATTATTAGTTAAATTAGTGAAAGCAACAGATCGGAATACAGTCGAGCTAATTCGTTCGAAGTAATTGGTTTTAGCAAAGAAGGTGGATTGCTTTGAAAATTTGTGTTGGATCAAAAAATCCGACAAAGGTTGGAGCAGTAGAAGAAATATTCCCTGAAGCAGCGGTCGATTTTACCGTTGTTCCATCCCGTGTCTCACCACAGCCTATGTCCGATGAAGAAACGAGGAGTGGCGCGATTAACAGAGCGTTGGAATGCAGGAAAGCATCCCCTGATGTATACGGCATTGGCTTGGAAGGCGGGGTTATGTTTATCGGAGATACTTGCTACTTATGTAATTGGGGAGCAATGGCAACTCCTGAAGGCAACATTTTTACTGCCAGCGGTGCAAGAATTGTCCTGCCTGAGGAAATCTCCCAAAAACTAAAGGATGGGAAAGAGCTTGGAGAGATAATGGACAGTTTTGCCCAACGCAAGGAAGTTCGAAATAAAGAGGGAGCAATCGGCATTTTTACGAATGACTTAATTTCGAGAAAAGAAATGTTTTCCCACGTCGTAAAGCTGCTTCGCGGGCAGTGGGAATACTGGAATATGGAGAAATAACGCGAAAGCGGAGAGAAATCTCTGCTTTTTTTATGTTTTCCGGTTTTACTATAAACAAAATTAATTATTTGAGGCTCTATACTAAATGTTGGGGTTTAGAAATAATTTAAAGACAAATAAAAACACGCTTCTCCAATTTCTTTTATACTTGAATTGACGAGAAACAAGCAAAAAGAGAGGAGAAGCGTGTAAATGAATAATACCATAAAAATCCCTGGTTTAGAAGATGTAATTATTACAAAGGTGGAGGAATTTGAGGATCGAATAGCCATATTTGTCGAAATGGAGGTCCAAACCCATATATGTCCAAAATGTGGTAAAAAAACGAGAAAAATACATGATTATCGAGTGCAAAAAATCAAGCATTTAAAATGGTTTGAGCGTTTAAGCTATATTTTTTATCGGAAGCGCAGATATAG
>NZ_BMEV01000106.1 GCF_014637175.1 Compostibacillus humi
ACAAGCCTTAAATGAAGTTTCACGCCAGCTTTTGTTTTGCGAAACGTTGCCCATTTGTAATTCGTTAAATTAAGAGGCAATGTGCTAGAATCAATGATCTTCAATGGCATGGATGAATTCAGTCGCTTTTTGTGAAATCCCTGGATCTGATAGACGAGATCCAGAAACAAAGCTGCCAAAATCGTTGGGTCTACTTCATTGTTTTTGCGTGAAAGCTGAGACGCACTAATTGATTCAAACCCAAGTGCTTTTTGAAAGTCCTCATCCAGGAGCGCATCGCTCATCGCCTCGAGGATTTCGGTTTCATGAAGCTGCGCAAATAGTAAAATTTTAATATAAGCTTCTGTCGTAAGTTTCTTTGTGTAATAATCTTGTTTCAAGTTTTCTACTTGTTCATAAACCTTTTTAAAATTAATAGGTTCCATCCATTTACTAAATGATGATAATTGTGTATTCTTGTCCATGAGATGTTCCTTTATATTGAATTTGGACAGGAAGCCACCCGTCCTATTCAGTATAAAGGATTTTTTTATGGACAAACTACTAAATAATTGAACATTCTTAGTATTTTTTGTTTTTAGATTTAATTTATGCAATGCTAGTGATTCATTCCAATCTTTTAATCATCAACTATTTATCAAAATAATTAAACCAACAATAGCCATAATCCACGACAATGTTGCTCCCTGGTTTTTCTCTAACCTCAATTTTATTTTCATTAATGGTTCCCGAAGCCATTGTTTAAATAATAAATGTATTCCAATAAGAATGAGCGGTGGAAGTACCATAATGAAGTTATAACCTGCTAGTATGGGAATCCATTGAAATGGATTTAATTTGACTGTTGTCATGATGCCGATAGCCGCAAAATAAGGTAATGCTGTCCCGACTTCAATTAAACCAGTCATTAAGCCAAGCATAACCATGGCCAACATACTTTTCGACTTCGGTTTATATGTTTTAGGGGTGGATTTAGCTGGTACAAAAAAACTCCCAATAAATAGCCCCAAACCTAAATAAAACATAAATTGACTGAGTATAACACTTTCATCGAAACTCGGAAACTTCCGGAAAATACTTCCAACCCCCATCATTAAAAATATTCCTACAGTAAAATAAAAGATGCCAACCGTTAACAGATAAGCAAATAACCTTCTAATTAATCGCTCCTCTTCCATAAGTAGCATATAAACAGTTACACTTAACGTTGTCGGACTCAATGTGTCCACTAAAGCTAATATGCCTATCGGAATTAAAAATTCAAAACTCACTTAATATCATCCTATTCTTACATTATTGGCTAAATATTCACAATAAGGATTTTTACACAATAAACACAAAAACACTTAATAGGATAGGAAAAGTACATCAATTATCGTATAGAAATATTCCCCGAGGCTGTTTTTATTCCAATAAAATAAGTTCCTTCATTTGCTTTCCCTTCAATCGATTTATCATTTTGCTTTTCTATGTCAATTGGTACAGTAATTGTTTGTAACCCACTTGCTGTCTTTGTCTGTAATACAATGTCCGGTTGTATCGTATTCAACGATACAACTACGTTTCCGCTCAATGTTGTAATATTTACATCACTATGGAAATCCTTGAAGTCTAGCGTAATATTCCCGCTTTTCTCATTTACTTCGATATTTGTTGTTTCAAGGTCTTCAGATGTTACATTTCCGGATGTTCCATTAATAATAACTTTTCCTGTAAAATCTTTTGAAATCTTGACTAGGAGTTGAGTATTTAAATTAATTTGCGGACCAATGTTAAAGATCCTTTTCTCCATAGATATGGATACTTCATTCGCCTTTTCGGATACATCAATATTTTTATTTGAGTGTAACACTTCTAAATTTGACTGTTCTACACTGATTAGATGAACATTTTCACTTCCATGGTCAATGTAAATAGTATCAATACCATCAAGATCAATTGAGTGTACAACTTCTTCTTGATTAAAATTACATCCCGTTAACAATATCATGCTTAAAAAAATAGTAATCAAATATTTTTTCATCTCTATCCCTCTTAAAAATAAAATTTTATAAAAATCCATCTATTCTACCTTGAACAATTTTACAGATGAAACTTCAATGTCGCTTATTTTCATAAAAATCCCATGCCTCTTCTATTAAATTTAATATATCCTGTTCTATCGGATAAAAGCCCATCTTTGTTGATTTTTCTGGTGATTTACGTATTTCCCATAATTTATTAAAAAAATCATCATTTTCACCAAATGTATCTATTGCCTTTTCATACATACAATGTATAATTTGCTGAATTTCTGGAGAATTAGCACCCTTATGTTTGAATTTTTTCAAATCAACCAAATAGGAAATCCATTCAAGAGAGTGCGGATCATCACTGTCCATTTTCGGTAATTTGTTAAGTAATTTCCTTTCACCTTGATGAAAATATTTATCACGAAATATATTTTGTTGTTCATTTTTACTCTGATACAATTGAATTAATTTATTTATATATGTCAAATCAACCGAATTCTCAATTTTTAGGGTGTTTAAGAGTCCTTTTAGCGTTTTTTCTATTTGAATAATTCTTTGTTTTTCTTGCAAAATATAGTTTAACTGATTTTTTAGTCCGATCTCCCAATCCCAGTTTTTATCAGATAACATCTCCTTTATCTCGATTAAACGAAATCCTAAAGATTTTAAAAATTGGATTTCCTGAAGTTTTTTTATCTCCTTTTCACTATATAATCGATGCCCACCTTCTGTTTTTCCAGCTGGAGGCAATAAATTTATTTCATCATAATAACGCATTGTTCGAACAGAAACTCCAGTTTGTTTTGTTAACTCTTTAATTGAAATCATTTCCCTATCACCTCATTCTGACTATAAGTATATAAGATTACGTTACGTCACTTTCAAGTATCTCTCCTGGTCTTTGCTCAAAATATTTTTATTCCCATATAAATTGCAATGCACCAAATTAATATCGCAGAAATTTAATTTATCCATTTTAGAATAGTTCCATTTTTATTAAATCGGCCAACTCTTTTCCCAGCAATAGCTAAGGCAAAGAACCAAACCCAAGAAACTACAATACACGTAATTGTAAAAATCCATTTTTCATGATTTTGATAGAGCATTGAGTTCGTCCCAATTACCCCTATCGTATCCAAAATGGCATGTGGATTTAGTAAGGACACGGAAGCAGCAAACGTAATTTGCCTTTTTGGAGAAATTTGTTTATTTTCTGCATTGTTCAGTTCAGATCTATCCTTCCACATTAGCCAACCTATATAAATTAAGAAAATAAATCCTATTGTATATAATAAAACACGGACCCATTCAAAACTTAAAATAATAATCGATACACCTGCTACTGCCAATGAAATAAGAATCGTATCACAAATACCAGCCGTTATAACAGATGGAAATGCAGACATAACTTTTTTATGAGTTGCTCCTTGATTAAAAATAAAAATATTTAGTACTCCTAAAGGAATTATTAATCCAAAAGCTAAAATGATTCCATGAACCAATGCTTCCATCTTCTTCCCTCCCATCGTATTTTAGAATAAGGGAATTTACTCTGTTTGTCTCCAACCAATTGGTTGGAAAAATAGCCAACCATTTCATATCATTATTAAAAATACGAGGAGGGTTGAAAGATGGGTAATATATAATGGAAGCCGAAAAAATCCTCATCATTACCTTTACATCTACAAATCTACAATTACATAAAAAGGAAAATTTTGAATGGAGAATGGTCTATTGGAATGAAGTTACCGTCACAAAGAAACTTAGCAAAACAGTTTGATGTTAACCGAAGTACAATTATTATGGCTCTTGAAGAACTTTCCGCAGATGGTTTAATTGAATCGAAAGTTGGAAGTGGTACAACAGTAATAAATAATACTTGGGGAATTCTAGCATCGTCATCTCCACCTAATTGGATTGGTTATGTACGTTCTGGTATTCATAAGCCCAATAATAACAGCGTACAAAAAATTAATGAGGCTGAAACAAATCCTCATATAATTCGACTAGGAACCGGTGAACTTTCCCCCGAACTGTTATCTTGTAATCAACTATCAAAACTGTTGCAAATGGATATGAGAAGTAACCTATCTTTAGGGTATGAAGGACCTAAAGGGAGCATTCACCTCAGGGAAACAATTTGTGATTATTTAAAAGGAAAGGGCATCGAAACTTCGCCTTCATCTATATTGATTGTTTCGGCGGTTTACAAGCTTTACAATTGATTTCAATCGGTCTGTTACAACGGGGTTCAGTTATTTTTCATGAATCACCTTCATATCTTAATTCTATTCATGTTTTTCAATCTGCCGGCATGAATTTATTCGGTATCCCTATGGATGAGGAAGGGATCAAATATGAAACGACAGCACAACCCTGCTTTAATCTATACAATACCATCGTTCCACAATCCAACAGGCACTCTAATGTCTGAAAGAAGGAGAAAACAACTTTTGGAAGACTGTCAAAAAGCTTCTCTTCCTATAATTGAAGATGATGTTTATGGTGATTTGTGGTTTGAACAACCACCGCCTAAACCACTAAAAGCAAATGATAAGCAAGGTAGTGTACTTTATATTGGAAGTGTATCTAAGACATTCAGTCCAGGCCTGCGGATTGGCTGGATTGATGGGCCCGAACCTGTTATCAACCGACTTGCTGACATTAAAATGCAAACAGATTACGGCTCAAGTTCTATTTCACAATTTTTAGTAAATAAATGGCTTAAAAATGGGTATGAAGAGGACTTAACTTTAGTTAGGAGTGAATTAAAATGTAGAAGGGATTATATGATTGAAATTTTAAATACTTATTTTTCTAATATAGCTACATGGAATATTCCAAGTGGGGGATTTTATATTTGGCTAAAAATCACTCCTAGTATTTCCACTAGGAAGTTATTTGAAAAAGCTCTTCAAGAGGGAATACTGCTAAATCCAGGTAATATATATGATAAGGACGATCATACACATTTACGATTGTCCTATTCCTATGCAACTTTAGATCAAATTAAAAAAGGCCTCAAAAGAATATCGGAATTAATCATTGAAATGATGTAGAATCTATGAAACGATTATAACTTATGTATTAGTGTATTATTATACCGGTTTAAAATCCTTAAATTGAGTTACTGGTTCGTGAAGTAATTTCAAACAATTTCCTTGGTATTAAGATAGGCAGAACAAGGACTTTCCAATCCCTACTATAGTTAGAAAGTCCTTTTCACTTATCTCCTTTCATAATATGAAAGCTATATAGTTTTCATTTAGTTAATACGAGTTACCATGGTAGAATATTCTCCAGTCTCTACAGTATAAGAATCAAATGTGGATATTAAAATCTCTTCCATAAATGAAAGGCCTGGCGCATAAATAAAACTTCCACCAATTTTTAAGGATTTTAATATCTCCATATACTTTGTTGCATACTTTTCATAATCTCCATCAGGTCTCAAGTGATGGTGCATAAAATGATTTGAAAATGCCATATGAGAAATGACAGTTCCCCAAGTGTCTGGAACGTACGTATACTCAAGCCAATCCACTTGATATATTTTATTGTTCAGATTCTGAACATTTCGATCCAACCCGTATACAACTATGTCATTTTTCCTTAAAAAGTGAACAAGGTTTGCCTGTTGTCCACATCCAATATCTAAAACAGGCTGTTTAACCTTTGACAAATAGATACCTAATAATCTCATTTGAAACTCGGAAGTATATTCAGCACATTTTATTTCAAGTACATCCGGGCTTTCCCTATACTTTTTAAATATCTCTTTACCGTTTGAATCTAATAAAAAGCTCTGTAGATTTTTATAATGGGAACGAAACAACTGATCAATTTCTTCTTCAGATACTTCCTTTGATTACAAATTTCATATACCTGTTGAAGCAGAGCTTCATAGACTTTTTGAAGTTGAAGATAATCCTTTTGGGAAAAATTTAAATATTGATTCACCTCAACGAATAAACGAATCGTTTTATCTGAAATGTATTTTGCCAGTTTTTGAGTTGTGTCATTTAAATGTGCAGTTTCTATAAAATTTGCGATATCTTTGGATTTTTGTTTGAATAAAGCACTAGTTTCTTTGGAAGAATTTAAAACGAATCGTCCATTTGTCAACTCATAAAAAAGACTTTTATTTCGATTGTGGAATAAGTATGTGTAAAATAGTTCTCGGTGATATTTCTACAAAATCCTAGCCAAAAAGGAAGAGGCACTCTATCATAAATGTATGCTTACCAGGGCAAATACACTTAGAAAGAGGCCTCTTCATGAATACTATTATATCAAAAATATACACATTAATACACCAAACTGACAATTTAATCAGCTGTGAAGAGTAAATTTTATTAAATCTCTTCCAATCAATAAAAAAGGTTGAGTCATTTACAGAATATTCAATAAATTATTTTCACCCAATTTTTGCTAAAAAGCCAAGCC
>NZ_BMEV01000107.1 GCF_014637175.1 Compostibacillus humi
CCATTTTGGATCCATAGAGAGAAAAACAGGCATCCAAAAGTGCTCTTTTGCACCAAATTTTCGGATGCCTGTTTTTGTTTCAAAGTCAAGCTTTATTTTTGGGTAAACTTAAAAATAAGCAGGACGAAATCTAATCGGGACTGAAAGGCAAAATCAAGGATTCCGTTGGAAAATAGAATTGGCAGCTTTGTAATTAATATAGCGCCGCATATAATGATTATGAGAGGTATGAGGGCATATTTTACAAACATATTTCCGGCAAGAAGCATTCCGCAGCCTAATTCAAGAAGGGCGATAATAAATAAACTTGCAGCGGGAAAGGGAATGCCAAGATTAGCGAACATCGTTTTAAAATCACCGACGACAAGCTTCGCAATACCGGATGTGACAAATACGTAGCCGACTGCATAATAAATCCATTTACTCATGATGAATCCCCCTATTTGAATCGTTTACTCCATCTATATGCAATCATTCGGACAAGTTTGCCAGTTATTTCATTCGCTTGTTGTAAGTTAGAGGAAATCCATCTATAATTTGCAATAGATTCGTTGGAAAAGGGAGTGTCATTTTGCTAAAACGATTTTTTGCATATTACAAGCCGTATAAGCGGCTTTTTATTGTTGATTTTACTTCTGCTGTCATTGTCGCCATACTGGAGCTTGCTTTTCCCGTCGCAGTACAATGGTTTATTGACGAACTATTGCCGGGAGATGATTGGGGCATAATCGTAACGGCAGCAGTCCTGCTGCTATTCGTTTATTTGCTCAGCACCTTTTTACAGTATGTTGTTACCTATTACGGGCATAAACTCGGGGTAAACATCGAGACGGATATGCGAAAGGATCTCTTTTTTCATGTGCAAAAACAGTCTTATCGCTTTTTTGATAATACGAAAACCGGTCACATTATTAGCCGAATTACGAACGACTTATTCGATATTGGCGAGCTTGCCCATCACGGGCCGGAAGATTTTTTCATCGCTCTGATGACCTTTTTCGGAGCTTTTGTCATCATGTTTAATATTCATGCCCAGCTCGCATTGGTTATCCTCTTCTCCATCCCGGTTCTTATTTTCCTGATTTCTTACGGAAATGTACGAATGAATCGGGCGTGGAAAAAAATGTACGAAGATATTGCAGGGGTGAATGCCCGGGTTGAGGATGCGGTGTCCGGAGCAAGAGTAGTTCAGGCGTTTACAAACGAAGCATTTGAAATGAAACGTTTTTCAAAAGACAATTTAAACTTTCGCAAAGCAAAACTTACCGCCTACAAAACGATGGCCCTCGTTCACTCAAATATTTACTTGCTGATGCGTTTAATCACTTTAATCGTCCTTGTCGTCGGGGCCTGGTTTACATTTAACGGAAAACTGTCTTACGGGGAATTGGTCAGTTTCCTCTTGTTTGTAAATGTACTGACAACCCCGATAAATAAAATTACCGCCCTGCTCGAAATTTATCCAAAGGGGATGGCCGGCTTTAAACGGTTCACCGAATTAATGGATGTTGCGCCGGATGTGAAAGATAAAAAGAATGCGCTGCAGGTCGACAGGCTCTATGGGGATATACAATTTCATAATGTATCTTTTCGCTATGAGCCGACACAGCGGCCGGTGCTGGAATCGATTAATTTCCGCATCAAGCCCGGCGAAACAGTTGCCTTTGTCGGTCCTTCCGGAGCAGGCAAAACGACGATTTCTGCCCTAATCCCCCGATTTTACGATGTGGATGAAGGAAGCATTACGATAGACGGCATCGATGTGAAGGACATGACAAAGGAATCCTTAAGGAAAAATATCGGCGTAGTTCAGCAAGATGTGTTCCTCTTTACCGGCACATTGCGGGACAATATTGCTTACGGTAAATTGGATGCAACGGAAGAAGAAATATGGGATGCGGCCAAACGGGCCCATATGGAGGAATTTATCCGCGAACTCCCTCAAGGAATGGATACCGAGGTAGGAGAGCGGGGATTAAAATTGTCTGGCGGCCAGAAACAGCGGATCGCCATTGCCCGGATGTTCCTAAAAAACCCTTCCATTTTAATATTGGATGAGGCGACCTCCGCATTGGATACAGATACGGAAAGAATTATCCAGGAGGCACTGGATGACTTGGCAAAGGACCGGACAACAATTATTATCGCCCATCGTTTAGCTACCATTAAAAATGCCGACCGGGTCATGGTCGTGACGAAGGATGGCATTATCGAAGAAGGGACACAGGAAGAACTGCTGCAGCAAGATGGTTTATTTGCCCATCTTTACAACATACAAATGAAATAAGAAGATGCAGTGAGGCTCCTTATTTAGCAGGAGCCTTTTTTTGCAAGAAAAATGGATTGAAAATTTTCAGAAAATAAGGTATTGTTTTTTTAAACTATGAAGTTAGGAGGGCTATTATGAGACGGCTTTCGGAGGCGGAAATTCAGGATGAGCTAGAGAATTTAAGCGGGTGGAAATTGGTGGATGAGAAGTGGATTCAAAAACGTTACCGTTTTAAAGAATTTTTAAACGGCATTCAATTTGTCCAGCGCATCGCCCAATATGCAGAGGAAAAAAATCATCATCCCTTTATATCCATCGACTATAAAATGGTTACGTTAAAAATTTCATCTTGGCAAGCAAAGGGGCTGACGGATTTAGACTTTGAAATGGTAAAGCATTTTGATGTTCTTTATGAACAAGGGGAAAAATAGAATATTGCCAGTATTTCCCGGGAAATGTCGGAAGACGTCGAATGCATAACAAGAAATAAAGAACGAAACCTAAAGGGAAGAATGAATTCCATGGAAAGGGAAATGCTGAATGAAGGTAAGACATATAATTTTGTTCATCCTCCTTACTTTTTTTGCTTTGATGCCCAATTTATCAATTTACGGGGAAGAAGGGCCGCCATATGCCAAATGGGGCAGGATGGCGATGGCTGAAACAAAGGAGAAATATCCGGAAGCGGACATTGTAGATTATTTGCATATCGGCAGGGAGACAAAGGGAGAACAGTCCATAGAGAAATTTAAACTTTGGCTAAGGGGACCGGAAAGGGAATTTGGCGTATTTGTCGATATAGTCTTTGAAACAGAAACAGAAAAGGTATTATCTATTACCTTCCGGAAAACGGACCAATAACGGACTGTTGTAATTGAAAGGTGGGGTGAAGAAATGAACGGTCCGAAGAGATTATTCCTCTTTATCACAATCATCATCCTTATTTCGGGCATTTCTTCACTCCTATTTCAGGAGAAGAAAGAAGGGGAAGTGATGGAAATGACTCCGGACAAGCCGGTGTTTACGGAAGCGATTTCAGCTGAAGAAACGGATACACTAGATGAAAAAATAGGCAAAGTGCTGGCGGATCAGCGTCTGAAAGGTTCACAGACAGGAATCAGCATCCGCCGAAAAGATACGGGGGAAGAAATTTACCAGTATTTTGGGGAGCTTCGCCTTCATCCCGCATCCAATATGAAAGTGCTGACCGCAATAGGAGCACTGGAAGTATTAGGACAAGACCATCAATTTGAAACATTGATTTTAACCGACGGAGAAATACAGGGAAAGGTTCTGAAAGGCAATTTGTACATAAAGGGCAAGGGAGATCCGACGCTTCAGCGGGAAGATTTGGAGCAATTTGCATTGGAATTAAAAGAAAAGGGAATTGGGGCGATAGATGGGAATATTGTCGGCGATGATGAATGGTATGACGATGTCCGCCTTTCCCAGGATTTAAACTGGTCCGATGAGCCCTTTTTCACGGGAGCCCAAGTATCTGCACTGACCGTTTCACCGGATAACGATTATGATGCGGGAACGGTCATTGTAGAAGTTTCCCCTGGAGACGGAGAGAAGGCAACTGTTAACGTCATTCCGGCAAATGACTATGTTACTATTGAAAATCGGACAACAATGGTTGCCTCTGGAGGAGCAAGAGATATTACCGTAGAGCGGAAGCACGGGGAAAATACGATTATCGTTGAAGGAACAGTTCCTAAGGATAGTCCGGTCTATCGGTCCTGGGCATCGGTATGGGAACCGACCGGATTAGCAGTCCACCTCTTTGCCAAGGAATTGGAGAAACAGGGAATTGAGCTATCCGCAAACACAAAGCTGACACGGGGCAAAACTCCAGAAAACGCCCAGCTGCTTACGAAAAAAACATCGATTCCTTTATCAGAGCTTCTAGTCCCTTTTATGAAACTAAGCAATAATGGCCATGGAGAAGTATTGATTAAAGAGATGGGGAAAAAGATTCAAAATGAAGGAAGCTGGGATGCGGGTCTTGCTGTATTGGAGGAAACAGTGGCGAAATTTGGGGCAGATACATCAACCCTCCTCCTCCGGGACGGTTCGGGCATGTCCCATAAAAATTTAATCCCGGCAAGCGAGCTGACGAAATTGTTATATGAAATCCAGGAACAATCTTGGTTTTCTGTATTTCTAAAGTCCCTTCCTGTTGCTGGCGAGCCGGAACGGATGGTTGGAGGAACGTTAAGAAACCGGCTCACTTCAGAACCATTGCGGGGCAAAGTTGTAGCGAAGACGGGCTCATTGACCGGGGTATTTACCTTAGCCGGATATATTACCGCACTTGATGGTTCCGAATGGATTTTTGCCATTTTAAATAATAATTACATTGTAGATGACGGGGAGATAGCTGAAATTCAAGACAAAATTGCGGAAATCATCATCACTCATTTTCGAAATGAATAAAACCGTGTCAGGGGGGCCATAGGGTCCCCATCATTTTGGCGTAGAAAAGGAATTAATCGTTCTCTTTTGCTACAATGTAGTTTAGAATGAAGTAAAGTTGAAGTAAAAGGAAGGTATGTATGTCGGAAGAACATATAACGAGATTCGAGATAAATAATAAGGAAATAATTCTCGTAGGTACTGCCCATGTTTCCAAACAAAGTGCTGAACTAGTGAAATCCGTAATAGAAACAGAACAGCCGGATTCGGTTTGTGTAGAATTGGACGAACAGCGGTATCAATCAATAGTAGACGGAAATAAGTGGAAAGATATGGACATCTTTCGGGTAATTAAAGAGAAAAAAGCAACTTTGCTGCTGATGAATCTAGCCATCTCTTCCTTTCAAAAACGAATGGCGAAACAGTTCGGCATTCAAGCGGGCCAGGAAATGATTCAGGGGATCGAGTCGGCGAAGGAAATCGGTGCTGAATTGGTGCTTGCAGACCGGAACATCCAAATTACCTTTGCTCGAATATGGGGAAATCTGGGCATCAAAGGGAAATCCCTTCTATTAACCCAAATAATTGCCAGCATTTTTAGCAATGAGACAATCTCTGAAGAAGAATTGGAGAAGATGAAACAAAAGGACTTTATCAACTCGATGCTGCAAGAATTTACCGATCATTTTCCGCGGCTCAAAAAACCGCTGATTGATGAGCGGGACCAATATTTGGCGGAAAAAATAAAAAATGCACCGGGAAATAAAGTGGTCGCCGTGTTAGGTGCTGCCCATGTTCCTGGGATTACAAAGGAAATACATAAAGACCATGATGTGAAGAAATTAACTGCACGGCCAAAACCATCGAAAGCTCCAAAGGTCATCGGCTGGTCCATACCAATCCTTATCATTGGCATGATTCTATATACGTTTATGACAAATCCAACGGTGGGCATGCAGCAGTTGCTCAGCTGGCTGCTTTGGAACGGAGGACTCTCTGCCTTAGGGACTATAGTTGCCTTCGGGCATCCAGCGGCCATTTTAACCGCCTTAATAGCCGCGCCGTTTACATCGTTAAATCCGCTGCTAGCAGCCGGCTGGTTTGCCGGATTTGCCCAAGCCTATTTTAACAGGCCAACGGTACGGGATTTTGAAAGCTTAAATGAAGATGTCTTTCACGTTAAAGGCTTTTGGCGAAACAAAGTAACAAGGGTGTTGCTCGTCGTCATATTTGCCAATATTGGCAGTGCTTTAGGCACCTTTATTGCCGGCGCAGATATTGTGCGCCTGTTCATTCAAAATTTATAACCTCTGAAAAAAAGCAAGTCGTCTATGACTTGCTTTTTATTTTGGTGTGCCCGGCATGGGTGCAGACTATAGGGTGAAAGTCCCGAACAGTGAAGGCAGTAGTAGCTGTAGCTTAAGACAAGGGCATGGGGGGTGACCGTCATGTCTAAAGGAAGTCGGCGGCAAACTTCCGCCCCGAGGAACACGAATCTCATATAAGGCTAGGTAATATTGAATGAGTCTGCCAAACAAGACAAAGTTCTTACTGCCAAAGGTATTACAGAGTAAATGAGGCGGGGACGTGGAAGGAAAGTCTGTACTCTTACCCGGGGAGAACCTGTTGGAATGCCGTGCGCACACGGTAAGCAACTTTGTGAAGGGTTGTTGAACAACAGGCGTCAGCAGAGGTCATAGTACCTACTTTACTCAAGGAAGTAGGGAAGGACTGAACCGATTATGAAGAATCACGT
>NZ_BMEV01000108.1 GCF_014637175.1 Compostibacillus humi
GCGTTTTTTTTGGTTCTTGGTTTGTAGAACCGAACAAAAAACGCCAGGCACCAAGCGATGGTAATCGCGCGGTAGCCTAAGTAAGCGTACAAAAATAGAGTGCCGGAAATACTGGTGTGAGAAGGTTACCGAGAAAAGCTTGACACAAACAAAAAGCAGGACATGGTGGACGTGCACGGAAATTAAAGAAAGATGGAAAGAGAAAAGCTACTTTAGATAAAAATAGAAAATTGCTGTAGGAGTGAATTTGATTTATGAAGAATATGGTTTTTAACGGTTTTACGCTTAATTATCATGAGTCTATGAATGTTTATGTAAATGATGAAATGAAGCGAGTTATTTTTGTTTCTAAAGATAATGATGAAATACATGGTGTTTTAGAACTTGATCAAGATAATAAGGTTAAAATCTATCCTAGATGGAATGTAAGCTTTACCGTTGAAAATAAAGAGGTTATAATTGGCGTTAATTTTGTAGAAGAATAATGAATATTTATCTTTATCTGTTTAGGAGTAGCATTTGCTGCTCTTTTTTATTCAATTATTACAGCATACTGAAGTTTTCTTTTGTATAATTTATAATTGGTGATTGGAAGATTAACAGATTCATGCTTTTTAATCAAAGGTGTATTTTCTTCTTTACATCACGCCTCCTATAAGATTATTTACCTATACACATACCTCTCCCCAATCTTCCTTATTTCTCGATTTCTCTCCTTTATCTTATCCTGCAATTTCTTCATCAATTGGTACCTGTCTAAACCTAATCTGGTGATGATAGTTGTTGGAACACTGATTAATCCCATATCTGTCACAATCCACGCTAATGTACCTGCACCAACGGAAATAGTGGATTTTACGGACTTTTCCAAAGCATTCGTATAAGCATAGGCAAAACTTTGTTTACCCAATATCCATTTTGTTCCTTCGGCAACAGTAATGACAACAATGGAGGCTGACGGCACCACATAATCAACGGCATGATGTACAAACGGATTTTCGATAACACTTTCTAAATCCGAAGCAAAAATACCGCTGGAATGCATTTGTTCCGTTACTTTATCCGGATCGGCAAATACCTCCTCCGTTGTAATAACGTCGATATCAGGATTTTCTGCCAGTGCTGATTTGACGTAGCTCAATGATTCTGTCGCTTTTAATTGGTATACTTCGTCAATAGTTCCGTCTTCGTTTAAAATTTGTAAGTCCCACCCAGGTTGTGTCGGACTTTCAGCTAAAACGGCAGTTTGTCCAGATTCCAGTTGTAAATCACCAACTGCCTGTCCCTCATTTAATTCATCTCGAACGAGCACTTCAAAGTACTTCCCCTTCCAAGCAACGAGCAAGCCTTCCAATTCCTCCGTAGTTTTTCCTTCCAAATCTGAGAGCTCCATATTCGGAAATGCTAAATGAAATGCTTCTTCCATTTCAGGTGTAATCCTCTCATAGTGAACACCTTTGATTAAATCGACTGTTGCATCTAATGCAACGACGGATGCAGCAATTTCCAATAATAACTGTTCCCGCTCCTTGATGTATCGTTGATAGAGGGATTTTACGCCATTAGCTACGGGTTCATTTTTGCGTGAATTTCTATATTCGTTGGCAAGCTTTTGTAGCTTTTTCTTTTGCTTCAACATGGTCACCTCATCGTATCGTTAGGAAAATATTCCAGAGGATCAATATTGTCAAAACAATCCCGGAACTTATTGTTATAATTTTCTGTTTTTTTCGGACTTGCAGCAGTTCGGTTTGAAAGTTGGAATTCAAATTTTCCAATCGATGATTTAACTCATTTTCCGTATTTACGAATTTCTCTGTTATGTCTTTCGCTGTCTCATTTAGTTTTTCTTCTAACTGCATTAGTTCGTGATTAAACCGCCTGTTTTGCGTTTGCAACATTTCTAAGTTATCCGTCATTTTATCCTTAAAAGCGTTAATATTTGCATTTGTATCCTGAATATGATTCTTATTTTCCTGTAATTCCATGTAAAGATCTTTTAATTTTTGATTTAAATTTGCAATTTGTTGAGAATGCAGTTGCTCCTTCTTTTTCAGATTCGTTACAGATGTTCTTACTTGTTGGAGTTGATTTTCGAATGAAGCAAGACTATCTTCAATTTCATCTGCAAATTTATCTAAATTTTGCAGATTATCTTGGATTCGCGGATTTTCCATGATTAGCTTAAATTTGTTAATTTTATATTCCACTGATTTTAGCTTGCGATCCATACCTAGTAAAATTTCACCATAGATTTCAGTATATTCGTCAACAACTTGTTGAGTCCCCTTACCGGTAATTTCATCCCAAAATCCCATCCATTTCGACACCTCGTTCTATTTTATCAGACCTATATATCTATATATCGGCTGAAATTGAATTTTTGTGAAGAATTTGGAACTGCTTATTTAATCTTCCTTGATTCTACGGATAAAAGTTTATAGAATTATTTTCATGAACAAATAAAAGAACGGAGGTATAGAATGGAAAAAACATTTCATTTACGCACGACAGAGCACGATCAGATGATTGATATTACGGATACGCTTGAAAGCTGGATTCAAGAGATGGGTGTACAAAACGGAATACTCATCGTGTCGTCGCTGCATACAACGGCAGGCATTACGGTAAACGAGAATGCCGATCCTGATGTAAAAACCGACATGCTCCGGCGTCTTGCGGAAGTTTATCCGTGGAACCATCCGGAAGACAGACACATCGAAGGAAATACAGCAGCCCATTTAAAAACAAGCACGGTCGGACATGCCCAAACGTTAGTAATCTCCAATGGAAGACTCGTCCTTGGCACGTGGCAGGGTGTCTATTTTTGTGAATTTGACGGGCCGCGAAATAGAAAGTTTCATGCGAAAATAATTGTTGGCTAGCAAATTTCAGGAAATGCTGCATACATTAATTGATGGATCTCACTTCTAATAAAGCGTTCGTTACGTGTTATTTGCATTCAATAAAAAGGGGCGCCCAAAAATCAAATTCCATGATTTTTTGGACATCCCCTTCTCCTCTATTAACACTTCGTATTTTACTTTAACGCTTCCCTTACCCTTGGTACAACTTCATTGGCAAGCAGTTCCATATTTCGCCGTACTTTGTCAAAAGGCAATCCGCCAATATCCATTTGCGCCAAAAAGCGCGTTTGTCCGTACAATTCATGCTGCTGCAGTATTTTCTCCGCAATAAGCTCTGGACTACCGACAAACAGTGCCGTTTCCGGAGCAACCATCCGCTCAAAATCATCTCTGGACATTTTTGTTCCCATCCCGCGCTGGCGATTGACATAGTACCAGTAATTAGCATAATACGGATAAAATTCGTCCTTCGCCTTTTCTGTAGTTTCTGCGAGATAGACATGACCGGTTACTCCGATGTTTAATTGTTCGGGAGCATGCCCAGCTTGCAAACCAGTCTCACGATAAAGATCAACGAGCGGTTTAAACCGCTTTGGAATTCCGCCTAAGATCGCTAAAGCCATCCCGCCACCCAATCTCCTTGCCCGGACGGCACTTTCAGGAGTTCCGCCAACACCAATCCAGATCGGCAGTTTCTCTTGAAAAGGACGCGGTGCAATTTGCGCATGTTGCAGCGGTGAACGAAATTTTCCGTTCCACGTGACAACTTCCTCTTCATTCAGCTTTAACAGCAGTTCCATATGTTCGGTAAAAAGTTCATTGTAATCATCCAAGTCATAGCCAAAAAGCGGAAAGGATTCAACAAATGCTCCCCTGCCGGCCAAAATTTCTGCGCGTCCGCCCGAAATGACATCTACGGTTGCAAAATCTTCAAATAGCCGCACCGGGTCCAGTGTACTTACTACACTTGTAGCACTCGTTAGTTTAATGCGGTTCGTTGCCTGGGCAATGGCAGCCAAAACAACGGCAGGTGATGACACCACATAATCTAGCCGGTGATGCGAAAATATCAAGTCCCAGCTCGTCCGCCAGCTTGGCGGCTTCGATAATTTCATCCATTCTTTGCTTTGGACTGATGATTTCACCAGAATGCGGGTCCGGACCCAGATCGGCAAGGGTGTAAACTCCTACTTCAAAACGATTTTGTTTTATTGCAGTCAATGGTTATTCTCTCCTTAATCATCCAGCAGTTGTGGTTAAAACATATTTGACGTATTCCGCGAGGATGTTTTTGCAGTCCACTCTATTATATAAATTTGACGATGTCATTACACTTCATAAGCATTAAACAAGATGGCATTGGTGTATGGCTCTTTTTTAGTGAACAAAAAAAGGGAACGTTACTGTCCCCCGTTTTTTAAAAATATTCTCGTTTAAAGTGCGCTGTGCAGCCTGCAAAATTTTTCCTTATTATTTTTCTGTCGTGCTCTGCCGCGTTATTCTTGCTGTAATGCACTTTCATCCATAAAAACCACTTCCCATAAATGACCGTCTAAATCCTGGAAACCCCCATAAACCCGTAATCTTCCGGATCCCTAAAAGATGCACCGCCAGCGGACAATGCCTTATTTACGATTTCATCAGCTTCGTCCCGACTTTTAGCAGATAGGGCAATAATAACTATTCAACGGAAGCAAAGTATCCGCAATCTCCTTTTTCGTAAATCCTTTGAAACGTTCCTCATTCATAATCATGGCAAAGATATTATTGCTGATCATCATACAAGATGTCATTTCAACGGAGAATTGGGGATTAAACTCAAAACCGAGCCTCTTGAAAAGATTGGTGGACTTATTTACGTCTTTTACAGATAAAATGGGAAAATATTTTCGGATGTAAATGGCATGTTTTTACCCCCTGTGAAAAATATTGGCGAAAGCAGCCTATCATTAAAGTTTTTCATAAAATATGGTTTTGTATTCTTATTTACCAACGGGACTGCTACTAAGGCTACTAAGTGGATTTTGCATTTGTAGTATTTTCCAGTGGATGTTAAAAGTTATCTCTGAAAAGTCCGATAATAATAGTGGATTTAATGTTAAGGATTAAGGTATAACACTCCTTTTTCTCTAAACTTGAATTGAATCATTTAGTACAAAAATATCGAATATACAAGTTTTATGGATTCTCAGCTAGATAACTTTGAAGGGGAGGATATTTTTATGAACGTGGACCTCGGATATATTGGAGCAATAGCTGCCCGAATTAGTTCGAGAGCACCATCTGTCTATGAATATAAAAATCCATTAGCCGGCAAGCAGGTAGAAGTATTTAAAGACGGTGTGGCATACCAACTTACCTTTTCCGATGAAATCAGGCAAGTGCAAGGCTTAATGGAATTATCGATTGAGGAGTTTTATGCTAAAGATGTCAACGTTAAAAATGCAGATTCTGATGATATTTTTTCCTATCGCCCGCAGGATCAGTGGCTTGTTTTCAGCCAGTATTTACACGAGTATAAGTTTTTTGATTCGCTAAGCGATGAAGAATTAAAAAGGATTGAAACGATATTACAGCACATCACAGATGGAATGGACAGTTTAACCGAGAATAAAGGAATTAACCTTTTTGGGATAACGAAGAAACAGCTTAACTCCTATGAAGCACACCTTGAGCTTGCTTCATCAACTGCTGCACTGCAATATTTCAGCAATACCTATTTAAATGGCGATATAAAAGCTGGTTTTGATCAACTTATTCGGGATTATGTTAAACATAATAAGAAAAAGGTAATTGGTTATCAATCATTAGAGGAAAGATTCTATGAGGCACGGTCAAAAATCAATCCTGTTAACGCTCCACTGACGAACGAGCAGGCACGCCATCTATCCATGACGAATAAACTGGGAAAAACAACTTATAAAGATGATGAAATTGAATCCGTGATAAAAGCATACGAAGAAATGTTTAATCAGATTGCTAATGAATCCGATTTGTCCAGAGTATTGCTGATAGCGAAAGAAGAACTTCTCCAATTCGCAACAAAAGGAATTTTGCCTGCAGATAGAGATTACCGTTTAGCTAGGGATTTTGTAACAGAGAAATCCGCAGATACATTCGTAAGGATAGAGGGTTATTGGGGAATGTTATTGAATAGAAATCCAACAGATAGGGGTGAATTTTTAATCCCGAGTTCGACAGTTGCTAGGTAAACGAATGCCCCTCAAAGCTTTATGTATCAAGGTTTTGAGGGGTAAAAAGGGCATAATTATTGTGTTACTAGCTTTTCGGTTTGATTTC
>NZ_BMEV01000109.1 GCF_014637175.1 Compostibacillus humi
AACAGAAATGGATTCTTTTTTCATTTATTTGATGCATGATCAAGTCAGATGAAACGCTTGATAAATAAGCATTCAAAAGTAATCAAAAGTTTTCTATGAATAATTCAGGATTATTTCTTAGTAGCAAGACAATAATTAACATTATCAAAAGCAGTTATTTTGTGTCCGCCAGTTACTCGATTATAATTTTCAAAATATTTTTTAGTAATTTGATTGGGAGTTAAATGTTGAGAAATTATAAAATTATTTTTTGATAGTAAACTTTCAAGTTGACTAAAAGAATAACTTCCTAGCATTTTTTCATTTGCTTTACCAGCTAGCGCCAATTGTTTTTTCGTTCTAACTCCAGCCTGTTCAGTAAAAGTATTTTCATCTGGATAATCGAAAATAATAATACTTCCTTGAGGTATTAACATACTAAGCTTATTCAGCAATGATTCAAAATTCTCTCTCGGTAAATAATAACTTATGCCAAGTAGACTACAAAAACTTATTTTTCTCTTATCAAAAATAGATGATTCTAGTAAATTTTTATCCCAATCACCTTTTGTAAAATCACTTTTAATAAAATGGACATTGTTAGGAACTTCAATACAAGCCTTTCCCAGTCTGTTTAGCTTATCCTTTAATGTTATAGGGTGTTCTAATTCAAAAACTTGTAGTTTCTCTGCCCATGACGGTTGACGATATCCAAATGTATCATATCCCGCAGCTAAAATTAAGTATTGTTCCACCCCCATTTCAACTGAGTTTTCAAGAGCTTTTTCAGCGAATGCAGCTCTACCAAGCGGAGATGGAGATAGTTGATTGTCAACAATCCACCTTAGTGCTTCTTCCTCCGTACCTTCAAATGTTGGGTTAAAGAATTTTATTCCTTGAGACATACTACTAGCAATTTGATTATATTCTTGTTCACTTAAAATAACTTTGGCCAAATAATCATTAAAAATTTTCAAATCATTATTTGTTGCATGATAAGCTCTTGCAAAAGCACTAACCAATGCTGTCATACTTTTTTGTTCCATGTCACTATCCTCCAATTATAATTTATTTTTATAAATACTAAGAGTTTGAATCTGTGGTTCATTTTCATTCGTCACTTTTGCTTAATTTTTTAATTCTTACAGACATAATATCCAACGGTTCCCTATTTCTCTGGATATCATAATTTAAAAAATAATTATTTATTTTATAAGATTTTTAGGTGATAAAAATTGCTCAATAAACGGTAAATTCGGGGTGTAGTAGAATTCTCCATCTAGCTTAAGTGAATTTAATAACTCCATGTACTTCCTTGCATATTTAATGTAATTACCATTCTTTTTTAAATGAGTTCTTTTAAAATGATTTGTGAATGATAAGTGCGATATAATAGTTCCCCAATAATTTGGCTTAAGCTCATAATTAAACCAATCAGTTTGAATTGTATATAATTTATCATTTGTAATTCTATCCACCCCATAGGCTTCTAACCCTATTTTTCTTAAATAATGAACTAATGTGGCTTTGCTGCCACATCCAAAATCTAAAATAGGTTCTTTTATTTTTTCTATGTTGATATTTAGAATCTTTAATTGTAAGGCTACACTGTATTCTGAACACGGAATTGGTTCTACAAATCTCTTAGTAATAGAGAAAAGTCTTAATTCATCAATTGTACCCAAAATACTTCTCAGCTTTAATTGATGTTCCATAACAAGTCTATTAATCCAATCTAAATTAATCGAAATATTTGAGTACAATATTTTGAAGATTCTTACCAAAAAATCTTCATACAAATCATATAACTCATTAACCAATGTAGCATCCACTTCTACATATTGGTTTAATTCTATTACAGTTTTAATTGTTCTTTCAGTTGAGTATCCTGCAACTTTTTTAACAAAATTATTTATTTCTACGTTATCACTATTATTAAGATAATGATTAAGTTCCTTTTCGTGAAATATGATATACTTTACGATGATGTATAAAATTTTGTGTAAAGCATTTTACTAGACCAAAAGAAAAAAGGTAGGGTATTCTCTGATTTGGACAAAAACACATTCCAGAGAAAGGAGAACCCTACCTATGTCTAAAAGTATACCGAATGTAGACTGGGCAAATCAACTGGAAAGTGTGATTCGTCAGTTTGTAAAGGAAAAATTAGAACTGATCATGCGGGAAGAAATGAAAAATTTCCTCGAAATCGAACAGGCCGGAACATCGAATATGAGAAACGGCTACTATCAACGAAATCTGGATACGCAATATGGCCGGATTGAAGGCCTTTTGGTCCCAAGAGATCGAAATGGGGAATTTCAAACGCAGCTGTTTGCCCCTTACCAACGTCATACTGGTTGGCTCGAGGAAGCCGTCATCAAAATGTATCAAAGTGGCATGAGTACGAGGGAAATTGGCAAGTTTATCGAACGAATTTTAGGAAATGCCTATTCTCCAACGACGATCAGTCGTATTACCGATGTCGTGAAGGAAGACATCGAGAAATGGCACAATCGTCCTCTACATCAGCGTTATTCGGTCTTATATTTGGATGGTTTATACGTAAAACTTCGTCGCGAAACCGTGGAGAAAGAAGTCATTTATGTGGTGTTAGGGGTGAACGAAGAAGGATATCGCGAAATTCTTGATTACTTTGTGGGAGGACAAGAAAGTGCCTATGTATGGCAAGAAATTCTTCAAAACCTCTACCAAAGAGGCGTCAAGGAAGTGCTTCTGGGAGTATTCGATGGTCTTCCGGGGCTGGAGGAAGCTTTTCGCTCGGTTTATCCGAAAGCCGAAGTGCAGCGTTGTGTCGTTCACAAAGTACGTAATACCTTACATCGTGTTCGGAAAAAAGATCAATTTGAAGTGGCAGAGGATCTCAAACTGATTTATCGCGCACCGAATAAGGAGATAGCGTTACAGATGTTTCAACAGTTTGAGTCGAAATGGTCCAGCAAGTACCCGAGAGAAGTCCAATCTTGGGCCAATGAGTTGGATGTCCTCCTTACATTTATGGATTATCCAAGCAGTATTCGAAGTGTGATTTACACGACGAATGCCATCGAACGAACGATCAAGGAGATTCGGAAACGCCTAAAGCCGATGAACAGTTTGAGCAGTTTAGAAGCCGCTGAAAAAGTCGTGTATTTGACCATTCAAGATTTTAATGAGAAATGGGCAGGGCGAAAGTTACGAGGATTTGCCGAAGCGCATGAAGCCCTTCAACGAATGTTTGAAGAACGTTATTGTTAACCAAATATTGTAAATAAACAAAATAAGGGGATTCTCCCTTTCCACACAGGAGACTGAATATTCAGTCTCTTGTGTAGAGGAAATATCCCCCTCTATTCTAAATCCATTTCAGAGATACCCTATCTATCTTACATTACACAAAATTCTTGACGGTACCTACTTTACAACGTAATTACCTAAAGGAAAATCATCATTTCTCGATAATCCATAAAAGATATTTGTCCTCGCATTAACCTTATATAAATCATTAATGAAAATGAATATTTTGTTTTTTATATTCATAAATCCTTACCTTTCTTTTGTAATTACCTGCCATTAAAAGTAACGACGGGTATATCCTTTTTCTTTAAACTATTTCCCAAGATATCAATCCCATACAAGATGTTTTGCAATTTGGAGAATTTTTTCCTGTCTATTAGGCGAAAGTTGCTTCATATAATTTTCCAAATATAATCGTACAACCTGTTCCGCTTCCGATAAATCTACTGCTTGAATGTCCGATTCAAAGGGGTGCCTTTTAATCATTGCTGCAATTTCAACATCTTCGAGAGTACTAAACAGCAAAATAAATTCCTCTTCTTCTAATTGTGCATCAAGTAATATATCTTCAAGATCATCAAAAGATTTTACTTTATCCTTTATAAGGGTTAATTTATCAGATGAATATCTGCATCTAATAAGTTCTTCAATTAACTTTCTATAATCTTCATCATCCATTTTAATACTGGATTCAAAGTGGATTTTCGGCTCTAAAACTGGATTTTGTGGGGTTATAAATACTTTACTGAGGGTATTTAATTTTAGTGCAATTTCTATATTCGTTACAATCTTCGGCAAACTTCTTTCAATATATTCTTGGAGTAAAGGATTTGTAAGATTCAACTCTTCGTATATGTGATTCGTTGCGTAGTTAATAGTTAACATCAATGTATGATGATCATATTTTCGTAATTTTTTATATAAGTATTGAATATCTTCTCCCGTAATATTGAGCTCCACTATGTTACGGTTTGCAAGAGAACATCCCAAAGCTGCTGTTAATACATGTTCAAAAATATTGATCAATAATTCTGGATAACTCTTGTCATATCCATAAAGTAGATGATGAATGTTTTCTGTTGCAAATTTTTTACAAAATTCATTCTCAAGGTATAAATTCTCAAGGTATTTTTGAATAAATTCTATTCCTGCCAAATCATTAACAGGATTGCAAAGCTGATAATCAATAGAAGCGGGAGAATCATGGGCCTCATACTCTAAGTTATATAATTTGAAGAAAATCCCAATCCCATTTTCACTAAGTGTCGAATTATAAGAATGATTTAGTGTATCTAGTTTATTCTTTTGAACCATATTATAGATACGCTTTGCTATTTGAAATTTAGTATTTACTAATTTTCTGCCTCTCTCATACAGCTCAGAAATCTTTACTGTTTTTAACTCGAATGCAGCATAGTCTGGATCTGGTATAGACTTTAAGTATACCCCTATTGAATAAAGATTAGATTTCATAATGCTTTCAGCAGTTTCAACTCTTATAGAACTGCTTTCACCCATATTATATCTCTCACTTTTATATGCTAAGAGACTAATACATTGTAGCTGAATATTTTCTAAATCAGACTCATTTAAAAGTCCACAGATATAAGCCTCCTGTAAAATAGAATTAAAATAGAATTCTCCACTCAAATTATGACTATTAATGATATGTTGCTTTTCAATATTCGCCATCTTCATCCTCCTCATCATATTCATTATCCTCTGAATAATCAGGTGCATATCCATATCGTACATTACGTGCCATTTTCTCAAGTTCTCTTCCTGATAACAATGCTAGTGATCCTTGGCATTTGCCATCAAAGGAATTTTTCATAAACTTTATCAGTTCATCATCACTAATTAAATCGAGAGTTTCATTTTTATAAAAATAAAAGATTTCAATTAACTCATGAAGTGTTTCTACATAATTATGCATAGAAATATAAGGAGAATCACAAAACTCCTTGATTATTTTTTCAACTACGCCACCACCAAATTCAATACGTCCATTACTTTTTAGTGAAAGAGTTCTCGTTTCAACTAGTTCAATGGCATCTTGACGAGATAAAGTTAACCCAAATCTAAAAGTAAAATCATTACATTTTACAATTTCATCAACTGCTTGTTTTTGTATTAATGATGAAAATACATTCATAATCTCAAATGACAATAGGATTACCTCCAAAATAAAAATAAATAAAAATAAATACGAATATTTTTCAAATTATTTAAGTTTACCCAAAAATAAAGCTTGACTTTGAAACAAAAACAGGCATCCGAAAATTTGGTGCAAAAGAGCACTTTTGGATGCCTGTTTTTCTCTCTATGGATCCAAAATGG
>NZ_BMEV01000110.1 GCF_014637175.1 Compostibacillus humi
AGCGAAAATAAAAACAGCTTAGGGGAACCTCGAATTTCCCCTAAGCCATCCGATTACATATTACCAAATAATGTCACTAAAATTTATTCACCAACACCATTTGACAAAGAACCAATATTTTACACTCTCCTTTCTTAGTAAATGAGTAAATAGGTTTATAAAAATTGAACAGAAAAATTATTAATTTAGAATAGGGGATGAAAAAGTACAAACAAAATAAAGGTGAAGAACACTCTATTTTGATATCTAAATAATATTGGATAAATATTATGAATGAATAGGAATTAAATATTGGGAGATTATCTATATTCTCTCCATGAGGGAGAATCTATTAAAAGGGAGAATGTTATCCGAATATTCAGTTGGTTGCATTTTGAAGTATGAGTAAAATGTTTATAGGCAAATAAAAATAAAAAACATTAATTTTAGTTTTTTTGGGCAACAAATTTAATCCCTGGTTTTTTTCGAAATGGACGTGCTTTTTGTCCATTTTTGAAAAAACCAGGGTTAGCAAGCGAAGAGCGGTAGAATTATTTTTAATTTTGCCATAGAAAAGAGAGCCAACTTCTTGTATATTTAAAGTGACTAAACCCCAAAAGACAAGGAGTGGCTCTCATGAATAAATTTAACACATCCAAGCTGAGTTTAAAAGAACTAGAGACTGAATTATTTCAACAGTTACAAGAAGAATATTCCGAAATCATGAAAAAGCTATTAATGGACATGGATACTGAATTAATGGAAAGTCGGGATAAGAAGTGTCTTCGGCATGTAGGAAAACGAAACGTTCAAATTGATACCATCTTTGGGTCCGTCTTCTTTGATCGCAATTATTATTTCAATCGGAATACCAGTGAGTATGTGCATCTATTAGATTAGCAGCTCAATTTTAATGGTGCTTCAGGGGCTAGCCCGTTCATAGAGCAATTGGGAATTGAAATGGCAATAGAAGGCCCATCCTATCGCTCAGCAGCGGATAACCTTGAGAAAATTGCAGGCTATCGTGTGGTTAGGCATGAATGGCTTCGCCAAAAATTACTGGAGATTTCTTTACCAACAAAAAGCGATCATATTACAAACCGTGTATTGTTTATTCAAGTCGACGGATTACATGTTTCCCGTCAAAGAAGTCATCGAAAATCAAAGGAAGAAAAAATGGTTGCCGTCCACCAAGGGTGGTCAGTAAATGGTGAGCGTGTATCGTTGATACATAAACGTCATTTCCATCATGAAACAGACGAGCCATTTTGGGAGGCAGTTGAACACTTTCTTTATGACACGTTTAAGTATGATCCGATGGTCCATCTCCTAGTTATCAATGGTGACCAAGCTTCTTGGATTCAAGATGCCAAGGACTACTTTGGAAAAAATGCTTACGTCATCGTTGACCGTTATCATATTGCGAAGGAAATCAAAACTATCTTTAGAGGTCACCCGAGAAAAAATGCGATCCAACGCGCTTTTCTTGATTATAATTTTGACCAATTAATTGTTGAATTAAATACAGCGATGGGAACACTACCTACCCTGGAATTGGAAGAAGCTGCAGAAAAACTTCTAACCCAAATTGAAAACAACCCAGATGCATTTAAAGACTATCGAAAATGGCTTGAAGCCAAAGGCATGCGTCGGTTGGGTAATGCAGAAAGTCCTATGCGTGTTATGGCAAGGCGTATGAAGAATGGAACTAGTTGGAGCGATTTAGGGGCGTGACAAATGATTCGGGGATTGATATCAAAGCATGATCGATTAACAGTTCATATCAATTATGGATTCGATGAATCCGTAAATATTGAAGATAAACAAGAGAATAAAAAGAGTTATAAAAAAAAAGTTAGAAAGACTGTCAAAGAGAGTGTTCGAAACAACGTGCCTTATATTTAACGCAGTCTATTGGGAAACCAATTACACAAGCTCTCAGGGGACTACAAGGAGTGTGACGGAATTTTCAACACACTAAAATTCTGCAGGTATGTCAAAAACAGAATTCACAAAAAGTTGGCGCTCGATTTTTGGCAACAAAAATCATTGCCCACAAAAACTTGACTCACTCCATTTTGAAATAAGAATTGACAGCCGGGTAAAAAAGGAATATAATAGCATTCCTTTAAAAAATAAAATAATCCAATTATAACAATATCATATTTTAGATTAAAAGTCAATAGTTGAATGTGGGTTTTTATCAAAAGGAGGAAGAGCACATGCTATTGCCTCAGTTTTTTCAATCCTTAGATATATCGATTTTAGAGAAATATACAGATGAAGTATTAAAAGTAAATGAAAAAACTAAACAATATGGATTGGTGCTCACTAGTAATGAAATAAAGGACATGATTATTTCTAGAAATCAAATACTTTATAACTATGGTCGAGTGGAAACGGATATTAGTGTAATTAAAGAATTAGCAGAGGTGTTTTGTACTTCCCCTTATATCGATAATAAGAATTATCAATTGACACTTAATGAATTACAAGAGATATTTTATTACATGAAAAATGAAACCGAAGATCGTATCAGTGACTCTCAATTGGTAGATATTATAAGGGAATACTTCGACGGTGTTTGTGGTGGGTCATTGGAGCTTTTAAAAAGCAAGCTTGATGAATTTGCACAAAGGTTTAGAAGTGATGTTCGATTTAGAAAGTCTGTATTTGAGGGGGATGAGCATTTGTGGGATTAGAAAAACAACATAATGATTTGTTGTTAGTAAAACAGAAAAAGATAAATAACATTCAACTATTACGAAATCAATATACAATATCTTTATTAAACGTAGGATTAAGGGAAGGATTACTCAATAGTCAAGAAATGTATGAAGTTCAAATACAATTAATGCAGATTTTAAAGGAGTCAATCAGGAGGTACACAAGAGAAGAGAGCTCTTCAATTAGTTCTGATGTGGCTGAGGAAATTTTAACTTCCATATTATATGCGGTAGATGCTTTTTTGTTTCAGTTAGGTGATCCGGAAAATGCTATCAACTTTGTTAAAAAAAACAATATGGAAATCACATATGAACAGGGAGTAAAGATAGTTAAGGATTGTCTTGAGGAGACGAGAGCTCTTTTTAAGGAGATAAGAAATAATAAATTAGATGTTGCTGTTGATTCTTATAATATAACAATCGATGAATCCATACCTTTATTTCTAAAAAAATATGAAGTCGTTTTTGATGCACATAATACAATGGCTAGCATTGATTATCCGTTAGCAATTGATGATATGACTATTCAAGGTGTTTATTATCTTAAACAATATTTAACCTATTTAAAAATTGAAACAGAATTTTGCCAAATGTTTAACCAAGATGATCTTCGAGATCTTTTAGTTAATTATGGGAGAATGTGTGGGTTTGACTACCGAATTGAGTTATTTAATATATTTGAGTTAGTGTTAAATAATGCAGTTTTTTCTGTTTTATCAGGAGAATTACCTAGTAGAATAAGAATCTCGGTACAACAATATAAGGAGATAAAGAATCTATTTAGTAATATAAGTGATAGTCAAATACAATTGATTATTTTAGAAGCTGTAGAAAAATTACTCCATCATTTTAATATTAGTGATTCTCTAATGTCATATTATATAAAACAATGTGGAATAAATTTGGCAAAGAGGTTAAAAAGTGTTGTTAAGCATAACCGTCTGCAAACAGTGGTTATCTTAGAACAAGAATTGAAAACTCCTCCTTTAACCACCTTTAACGCATCCGATAGAATGAGCGATCATCGATTTCGGTTATTAATTGAGAAAATCATGAATTGTGAAAAGTCAGTGGATAAGATTGATATAATTCGGACAAATTTTCATTCCCTTCATGATTATATCGATATACTTAATACCGATTGTTTATTGAACGATGAATATGAAGAACTTTTTAAGACTTTTGGTGATGTAGAACTAGCTATCTTGACAAAAATAGTGTTCTATGAAGAATTAAGAAATAATTCTATATACCTTTCTTCACCTAATATTAGAAAAAGGGAGATTGAAAGTGAATGGCAGGATCAATTTATTAAATTTATAAACAAAATTCATCCAAGTAGAAAATCAGTTATTCAGCAATATGTTTATGAAATTGATTATGAAGAAATTAGCTTTTATTAATTTAGATGGAAGATTGTCTTGTTTTATCACTATTTTAATGGAGGCGATTATTACATGAAACAAAATGAATCAAGTTTAACTTCATTAATATCAGCTTTTGGTAGAGCTTACCATAGTCAATTCGATACACCAAAAATTTTTGATGATTTTATAGCTAAAGACTTAATTTCACAAAAAGAATATCATGACATTAAAAAGAATATGGTTCAAGGCATTCAGTTCTTTAACAAAGAAATTGCGAAAAAATATAAAGGTAATCCGGAGGAAATTTTAAAATGGATTACACAAGTTCAGTTATCACCGACACCTTTAGCACGTGCTGCGTATTGCGAAAATGTATTACAAAATGAAATTAAATTTGGGGTAAAGCAATATGTCATACTCGGGGCAGGCTTAGATACTTTTTGTTTACGACACCCTGAATTGGAAAACACTCTTGAAATATTTGAAATTGATCATCCATTTACACAGGAATTTAAAGTACAAAGATTGGTTGAAGTTGATTTAAAAATACCGAAGAATCTTCATTTTATTCCGATGGATTTCACGAAAATATTTTCGTACGAAAAACTTTTTGGGAAGGGCTTTAGCTATGAAAAAACATTTATTAGTTTACTGGGTGTATCTTATTACACTAGCATTGCATAAATATAGTTGGAATATTCCGTAAATAATTTTCTCATAAATTAAGCCAAAAAGTCAAAGTCCAACTAAAGGTGGCTTTATCCATTTTTTGAAAATTATATACAGTTCATCCAAAAGGAACAACGACATTTGCCTTTGTTATGGAACGGCTTTTTTCTCAAACCTTCGCAGCCAAATGTAAGCTGGCTTCCATAATGCTGCCTTTAACCAGCGGCTAATTCGAAGCAGCGAC
>NZ_BMEV01000111.1 GCF_014637175.1 Compostibacillus humi
TATAATTTTCAAAAAATGGATAAAGCCACCTTTAGTTGGACTTTGACTTTTTGGCTTAATTTATGAGAAAATTATTTACAGAATATTCCAACTATATTTATGCAATGCTAGTGTATGATAATGTAATAAAAATTTTTAATGATATGGCTAGCTTAAGAACTGTATTTTATCATGAGAATTATATGATTATTGGTTCCCATGATTCTTTAATTAACGAAGCATTAAATAATAAACTAAAACAAGTATATACACACCCAAACGAAATCAGTTTTTCAAACTTAACAAGGTACGAATCTGTTCGAAAACTTATCCCAAATATGTCTTTAGAAATAAATTCAGGTAAACTAGAAAGATATTATCCTTTAAGCGCTTTTGAAAGCAAACCCAAAGCGGAAATAAAAGAAGAGATTATCTCCTACCTTAATGAAACAGTTAAATGGATTGAAAGTTCTACATATAAACCATTGCTTTCGTTAACTGGTGGTGGTGACAGCAGAATGTCACTAGCAGCTTTAAAACCAATAATTGACAAGATTGAAACATTTACATATTTGAAAAATACGTCAAATGAAAATGATTTTGTAAAGAGAACCTTTGAAAATGACGAAAAAATCGTTACAGATATTGTGCACAATTTAAATTTAAATCATAAATTCTTTTCAATCTCCACTAAAACAAATACTAAATTAAAAAATGTTATAAAACAAAATGTCTTTTCAAATCATAACTTAAATCTTGCAATTGATTATCTCAATAGATATGGAGGACAAGGCTTTCTACATATTAGGTCGACAGCTCTCTTTAATGTTGGAAAGTATATCTTTCCTAAAGAGACATTAAAAGTACAGAAATGGGATATAAAAAACATTGCATATTATTTAAAAAAATGGACAAATATTAAAGATGATCAAGAAAATGAGCAATGTTTATCCAACTTAATAAAATACGCCCAATTAGATAACTTCTATAATCACAATCCATTAGAGCTATTATTTTTGTCCTATCGATTAATCCAGTGGCATAGTGGGGTTGTTGGGGAGTCAGATATTGCTTTTAATACGATGTTACTCTTAAATTCCAGAAAGGTAGTTGACTTAATGCTTTCCTACCCCGCTGAGGATCGCTATAATAACGAGTTGTTTTATGAATTAATTCAGGAATTGTGGCCAATTCTAAACTATTGGGACGTAAATAATCCAACAAATTTGGCACAGAAGTATAAAACATTAGACAAACAGTTGAAACAATTAATTAAGACAAATAATAAGATTTTATTATCCCTAATAAATAGTAGTACTTCACAAATTGAACCAATACAGAGTTTATATAAAGACAATGGATTTCTATTCAAAGTTTCAAATCAAAACATTACTTCAAATGACTTTTATCGAATAAATATAAATTTATCCAATCTCGATTTAAAAGGGAAGATTCGACTTAAAATACGCTTTTTCTATAGAAACCCAAAAGGAAAAGGGAGTATTTTTGTAAAATCGCCATTTCTAAAAGAAACCCGAGACATCCTTCAATTATATGGAACACACGAAATACAGATAGACAACACTTTAGAAAACAATGACTTTTTTATAGAGATTCAACATAAAAAATCTACGAATTCCCAATCATGGGTAGAAGCAAGCAGTATTTGGATTGGAGACTTCTCAATTACCTAAACATTAAATTACGGTAGGTGTACCATGAATTTAACAAGCACATTAAAGTCAATTTTCAAGAAAGTTAAGAATAAAAATTACTTCTTTAACAGTTTTGTGACTATTGAGTCTAATGTTCCTGTTTACGATAATCGGAGCGGAAAATTAGTTAAAGTTGGTTTACTGGAAAAAGGATTAACATACTATAGAATTTCCGACTATGGTAACTGGCATAAAGTCCAATTCAGTAATTTTCATGGTTTTGTAAAAAAAGAACAAACTAAGATGTCTTTCATCCTAAAAAACAAAGTAAACAACGTGAACGTTCGTGTTGAAGAGAAATACCACTTTCTCACTAAAAAGGAAACAAATGTTTATCTAGACCAACACTTTTACAAAGTAATTGGCAAAATATTACCTAATCAAAAATATAATTTATTGGAAATAAATGATAATTACTGCAAAATTGTTTTTTTGAATAATATCGCCTATTTAGGGCTTACTGAATAACCAAAAATCCCTCTTTCGACAAGGGTTTTGCCTGTTTTTGTCGAAATAATATGCAAGGGTATTTGCTGATTTCCCAATAAAATGCTTGCACTTGGAGGGTCTTAAATGTACGAACACAATGAAAGACAGATGATCATGCCGGATGAATTTTTCTTACCATTCGGAGGAAAGCTGGATTCCGAAAACCGTTGGGTGGTTCTTGCCAATCTCATTCCATGGGACAAAATGGAAGACATCTATGTCCGTTCCCTGAAAGATACGACACAAGGGAACAAAGCAGTGTCTGCCCGTATGGCTTTGGGTTCTCTTTTGATCAAAGAACGGATGGGGTTGAGCGATGAAGAAACGGTCGAACAAATTAAGGAAAACCCGTATCTTCAATACTTCATCGGGCTTTCAGAATTCCAACAAAAAGCACCGTTCGATTCATCATTGATGACCCATTTCCGCAAACGTTTTGATGCCTCCATCATCAATCAAGTGAATGAATGGATGGTCGAGACACAGATGAAAGAAAAACAGGATACGCATCACGGACGGGATGACGATCCTGATTCCGGTGCCGGCATGGCCAGTACTCGAAAGGTTGATGCATCTAGCCCTGATAAGCCATCCAATCAGGGGAAGTTGTTGCTTGATGCAACATGCGCTCCCGCTGATATTGCCTATCCGACGGACCTCCGTCTATTGAATGAAGCCCGGGAAAAGCTGGAAGGGATGATTGATACGCTGCATTCGCCTTTTCGCGGAACCCAACCAAAGCCTCGCACTTATCGCAAGAAAGCGCGTAAAGATTACTTGTCTGTCGCCAAACAGCGGAATCCACGACGGAAGACCCTCCGTCAAGCAATTGGGAAACAGCTGAATTATATCAGACGCGACCTGAAGCATATTGAATCCCTTGTACAACAGGGTGGCTTGAAACCTTTGAGTAAACGTCAATATCGTGAGTTGCTTGTCATCCAGGAATTGTACCGCCAACAAAAAATCATGTATGAAACGAAGACACATCAGATCGATGATCGGATCACCAGTATCGCACAGCCGCACGTCCGCCCCATTGTGCGTGGAAAAGCGAGTGCGAGTGTTGAATTTGGTGCCAAGCTATCGATCAGCATGGTGGACGGCTTTGCCTTTTTGGACAAGATGGAGTGGGATGCTTACCATGAGGGAAATTACCTCATCGAGTCCGTCGAGGCTTACCGCAGACGGCACGGATTCTATCCGGAAGCAGTTCTCGCAGATAAAATCTACCGGACCCGGGAGAACCGGGCTTACTGCAAGGAAAAAGGTATCCGTCTGAGTGGTCCGAAACTGGGTCGTCCTTCCAATGATGCGAAAAGAAATGGTTTAGCGAAAAAGATAGCCCATCAAGATGCGATCGAACGAAATGCCATCGAAGGAAAATTTGGTGAAGGCAAACGCAAGTACGGCCTTGGCCGTATTTCCGCACGCCTTCAAACGACCAGTGAAACGGTCATTGCCTTACAGTTCCTGGTCATGAACCTGGAAAAAGTCCTCCGGGATACTTTTTTGTCTTTTTTCCAAATCTGGAAAGCACTTTATCTTTTTGTGAATAGAAAGAAATACACGTTGATTATAGAATAATGAAGGTTGTTCAGTAAACCCTATTTAAGAAAAAAGGACATATTACTGTTTAATAAAGAAAATACTTCGGAAATTAACAAATATAAAAATATAGATAAGGATGCAACTTTTGAGAAAATATCACCATTTTTAATTACATATTCTAAAAACCCGAGTTTATCTGCCAAAGATGTTGTAAATAATGAAATCCATATTAAAGGCTACAAAAAATTAAATATTTCAGAAAAGATTTATTGGAATGGAGAAAATAGTGAACCAAGATCCTTTTTCCGTATCTTACATGGTCATTACTTTATTAATGACTTGGTAGATGCGTATAGAATAGAAAAAAATGCTAAATATATATCGAAGGGGTTTGAAATTATAAAAGACTGGATTATAAATAATCCATTTGAAAACCCTAAGAATGAGATGGCGTGGCACGATGAAACTACATCCAAGAGATTAAAAACTTGGGTAAATTTTTTTGATGCTGCTAAGGACCCGAGTTCGACAGTTGCTAGGTAAACGAATGCCCCTCAAAGCTTTGTGTATCAAGGTTTTGAGGGGTAAAAAAGGCATAATTATTGTGTTACTAGCTTTTCGGTTTGATT
>NZ_BMEV01000112.1 GCF_014637175.1 Compostibacillus humi
TTAACAGAAATGGATTCTTTTTTCATTTATTTGATGCATGATCAAGTCAGATGAAACGCTTGATAAATAAGCATTCAAAAGTAATCAAAAGTTTTCTATGAATAATTCAGGTTTATGAATGATGGAAGGAAGCAATCCCTTCCAAAGCCACCAAAATTTGATGTTCCTCTCCTCTTTGAGGTAAACTTTCTCCTCCCACCAAATCATTAATCCCAGACTGCAAATTTCCTTTAGATGGAACAACTACATTTAAAATGGATGCGGTCCTCAAGTTTCGTAAAGCACCCAAAACAAATAACGTCGATGTTTCCATGTCTGAGCCGAGTATCCCTTTCCGAGACCAATATTCCTCGATCGGTTCGAGATGAGGGGACGACGAAAACCCATATTGATTTGCATTTTAGCAATAAGTATTATATTGATCATTTCCATTGTTATTGTTCAAGGCTTTTTCAATCCGGAAAACCAAACAGAGCTTTTTTCGATTGGATTTCTTACATTTTATAAAGAGGGCATCAGTTATGCCGCTCTGCTTACTCTTCGTGTCTTCAATATGATCATGGCTTTCGGTGTACTAATATTGACGACGAGACATGACGAATTGGTTGAAGCTTTTATTAGAAAAGGTTTATCACCGAAAATTGGTTATGTACTTCTTTCTGTGCTTCAATTGATTCCGCAAATGCGTGCAACGATGGGTAAAATAGCCGATGCTCAAGCGTCAAGGGGGATGGAAACAAAAGGAAATCTAAGCGTGCGTATGAAAGCATTTTTCCCTTTAATTGGTCCTGTCGTATTAAATTCGTTGAATAGCACGAGGGAACGGGCGATTGCTCTAGAAGTACGGGGATTTAATACAGGAATTAAAAAGACGTTTTTAAATGCAGCAAAAGAATATCATCATCAGGGGTTCATCCAATTGATATTGTGGTTGGTGCTTCTTGGAACGATTGTTTGGAGGATACTGATATGAGCATCATTCAAGTTGAAGGTTTAAAGTATAAATACCCGAATACAGATAAGCTGGCCTTAAATGATGTTTCCTTTGAAGTGAAAGAAGGAGAATTCATTGGTCTCGTAGGCAGAAACAAAGCCGGCAAATCGACATTATGTTTTGCTTTGGCTGGGCTCGTCCCACATTTTTTCAGTGGAGGATATGGCGGAAAGGTGATCGTCAATGGTCTTGAAGTAAGACACCATGAAGTTGGAGAGATTTCCACCCATGTTGGTTTAGTATTTGAAAATCCATTTTCACAAATGACCGGTTCCAAAACAAATGTGTTTGAAGAAATCGCTTTCGGACTGGAAAATATTGGGTTGGAAAGAAAGCAAATCATTGAAAGAGTGAATACAAGCTTGGAATTATTAGATATTGCAGCGTTGAAGGATCAAAATCCATTTGATCTTTCCGGTGGACAAATGCAACGGGTGGCGATTGCCTCGGTCATAGCGATGAGGCCAAAGATTTTAATATTGGATGAGCCGACCTCACAGCTAGACCCACAAGGATCTGAAGAAGTTTTTAAAGTAGTTGAAAATTTATCCAAAGAAGGTATGACGATCATTATGGCTGAACATAAAATCGATAAAGTGGCTCATTACGCTGATCGAATTTTACTGATGGATGATTCGAAAATGATTGATTTTGATGTTCCTGAAAAAGTCTTTTCCCGTGATGATTTACAAGAACACGGCATCGAACCTCCTGTCGTCACAAGGATTGCAAAGGCTTTAGGAATCCGGAAACAAGGGTCGGATGATTACCCTGTGACCATCAAGGGGTTTACTCAAGAAATTGGTGATAAGCTATGAGTCTAATTGAAGTCAACCATTTGCATTTTTCCTATTCAAATAATCAGGAAGTGCTGAAAGGTATAGATCTACGATTCAATGGTGAAACGACGGCAATTGTCGGTCAGAACGGAGCAGGAAAATCCACCTTTGTCAAGTTACTGAAGGGGCTGCTCACACCGACTGAAGGAGAAATCATCGTCAATCAAAAAAATACGAAAGATTATACAACCGCACAACTAGCAAAGGATATTGGCATGGTTTTCCAAAACCCAAGCGATCAAATCTTTAAAAATACAGTGATCAGTGAAGTCATGTTCGGACCGTTGAACATTGGGCAAAGTGAAGCTGAGGCTAGGGAAAAATCAATCGAAATGCTGAAAAAGGTAAATCTGGATAAGGAATTGGAAACCAATCCTTATGATTTAAGCTTATCAGAACCAAAAATGATTACGATCGCTTCCATTCTGGCCATGGATACAAAAATTGTCATCTTTGATGAACCGACGATGGGACAAGACTTTGCCGGTAAAGAAAAATTGAAGGAAATCATTTTTGAACTTCGTGACCAAGGGAAGCTCGTCATTTGTATTTTGCATGATATGGATTTTGCGGTAGAGGTCTTTGAACGGACGATTGTATTCAACCAAGGAAAAGTCCTATTGGATGGTCCAAGCGAAGAAGTTTTCACCCATAAAGAAATAATCAAACAAGCTCATTTGGAACAGCCGCATATTGCGCAAATAGCAGATGAGATATGATTGAAGGGGAACTATTTGACGGATGAACAATTAATTAAAGCATTGAAGGAAAGATTGGACGTCTAACATTCTATAATAGGGTTTGGTTTGATTTTCGGTGAAGAGGAAAGTCTCTTGAAGGCTTTCCTCTTACTTTTTGGAAGTTTGAAATGAGATCGTCCTGAATAAGGTCGATAAGGGCTCTAACCTCGGCAAGTATGTAAACTATTAACTATTGGTATGAGAGTGAACACATAGAGTTAAAAAGGAAAAGGCAGGACTTGCATTGAGAAAACAAAGGGAAAAGACTCTCTTACTCTCTACTCCGGTAAACGTTTTGTCAATTAAGACAGATATCATTCAAATACCATTTTTAGCCAAAACAGGACAGACGGTGATATACGTGATTTAAGGAAAAATCTAGAGAATATTTGTAAAGGATGTGCCTGACCTGACGAAAATCTGGAATCTTTTCCTGAGGTGAGCGTTCGGCTTATGAGCAATAAACCGCATCTGATCTAAACGATTAAAAATTCGAATCTCCGTTCCAACGACGAGCCCCACAATGACTCGCCATGTGTTTCTTAAGGTAAAACCGCGAAGGAACGTACTGGGAATCCGCTCGCTTTTTCTGGTTTGGCGACGATATTGAAAATGCAGGCGCCTTTTGCCGGTACTTTATCGAGGTTCGTCATCAGTTCAATTTGATATGTGTCTTGGTCCAACACGTAATATTCACCGATGAGCTTGCCGTTTTTACGAAAATCGATGGACGAGTCCGTATCGAAGGTTTCATGTCCGACGGCTTTAATTTTTCTTTCTTCAAACAAAAACTTCAAAGCATCGATTCCCCATCCCGGCAGATGCTGATTTCCTTCTTCATCTTTGTTTTCAAAGGCTTCTTTATCCGGCCAGCGTTTGCTCCAATCGGTTCGTAAGGCGACAAACGTTCCTGGTTCAATTGTTCCGTATTCTGCTTCGAACTGTAAAACATCTTCTTTCGTCAAAGTGAAGTCATTGTTTTCATCCGCTTCTTTTGATTTGTCAATGACGACAAGCGGCAACACGAGTTCTTTCAAGTCCAATTCTTCGATGTAACGCGTGTCTCTCACAAAGTGGATCGGTGCATCGATATGGGTCCCATATTGTCCCGGAAAAGTGAACGCTTGTGCTAAGAAGCCATCATCATGGGTGAAAAGGGTTTTGAACTCGGCATCGTTGAAAGCGGTAAAATGTGGGGAATCCGGGCCGAATGCGTGGGTCAAGTCTACCCACGTTTTTCCTTTCAAAACTTCGATGGCTTGTTGCAATTCTGAAACAACGGTACGTTCTGTCATCAACAACTCCTCCTTGTAATAATGGAATTAAAAAACCTCTTCTTAAAAATAGAAGAGGTTGCACACACTAAGCTACGTTCTCTTCTTATCTTCAAGCATTCTCGCTTTCTGGAATTGGCACAGTGCTGTAACAGCCTGTTGCCGAGGTTTCCTTGGGCCAGTCCCTCCGCCTCTCTGGATAAGAAAATCAATATTATGAAATTTTCCATTAATATAATATACATAAACACAAGAAAAGTCAACCGTTTTTACTTTTAAGTTTACCGATTTTCTTTGTTATACCTTCAATCCATTCGTATTTTTTAATCGAAGAAACTTGAATTTATATTTCTGTGTGGAAAAAGTTTATTTTTACCAACACAAAT
>NZ_BMEV01000113.1 GCF_014637175.1 Compostibacillus humi
CTCACAAATTAATTATTATTGACCTGTTTTCAGAAAGTTATACGAGAAACCGTAAAATACGGTGTCTCTGCTTTCCTATTGCCAAATTTAGACTAATAATATTATTATCCAAAGATTTTGATTTTATTCACTTGGTTTAGTGAGGTAGCTAAGTAATTTTATTTTCACAGAAAAAAGGTCTAAAAATGTAGAATCATTTTTAGACCCATGGCAATTATTCAATTCTGAACAATGATTCTATTACAGTAGAACTATCTTCGACTTCTATTACAATGGTATGCGTTTTAACAATATTATCTTGACCTTTAATATGCCAACCAACTATATATGGGCTTATCTGACCAATAACTTGGCTTATTTTATATTTACTAGTACTGTTTATCTCCATTTCCATTACTTTAGTACCTTCAATAAATAGTTCAATACTATTATCGTTTATTACTGGAACAACTCCCTCAGCAAGATTCCATAGAATTTTATAATTATTTTTTTCACTTGATGTAATAGAATCAGTAACTTTAATCTCTTTACTTACACTGTCATACTCTAAATCTCTTTGATGAGTTACATTTTTATAACGTTTATTAATTCCACTAACTTTATTATATGATTCACTTAAGTAATAATCATCCAAGAGATAAGTTTTATTATATTGGCCATCAACTCTTGGCAATCCTTGATTATTAACAATTAATGTATTATGTGCGAATGAAGAATATCCAAACTCTGTAAATGGTTTATCGTAATCATATCCGTTTGGCCCAGCTTCAGTGATAATGTCATAACCATTTGCATATATCCAAACACTTAAATCATCCGAATGCTTATGATACTGGGTATGATATGCAGCTGTAAAATGAATATAAGTTGCATCCCTTCCCTTTTCCCAATCATCTCTAATAATTGCATAACCCGCATCTTTATATACTTTGCTGTTTTCCGAAGGCTTATTACCTTCTTTGCCACCAGTAATAGAGTATCTATAATATGGATTATCCCTCCAAAGTGAATTTGAAGGTTTTAAATTATAAAAAGTATCACCTATAGCGGGTAAATATCCATCCGGTTTAATAACCCAAATACTATAATTTGCCATTAAGTTATACAAATTGTTGTAATAGTTATATTCCTGATAATCATTATTTAGACGAAAGTATTCTTTGTAACCTTCTACTGACTCCGCAATGATTTGATGATAGCTTGGTGAGTGTTCAAGATGTACTCCTTCTTTGGAAATAATAAAATTAAAATAGTCTTTTAATCTTTTTTTACTTACATTATAATATTTATTACTGTTTTCAAGGGCAGGGAAGTAAGTACTAAAAACTAATAGAGCCTCATCTTGAAACATACCATGATTTGTATTTGTAGAATGAAAGCCATTATGCAGGAGCAAGTCAGCATGCTGAATCATATTTTTAAGCAGAAATTTTAATTGTTCCACTTTAAGAACATCTCTAGCAGCATCATAAAAATTAACCCATGTAATTAATCTTCGTGCCGTTCCTTCATCATGCCATGCTAGTGAATGTTGAGAATTTCCATACGGGTTTTTAGTAATCCAATCTTCAATAATTTCAAAACCTTTATTAATATACTTTTTATCTCTAGTCTTTTTATAAGCCGCGACAAGGTCATTAACAAAAAAATGTCCATGCAATGCCCTATAGTAGGACCTTGATAATTCCGTGCCTTTTACTGGACTCTCCCCCCACGGAATACCTTTTGAAAAATCATAGGTTCCATAACTTGCTATCCTGTAAACATCTTTTAATAATATATTGTTTGCTACTTCAATATAATTATTTGATGGGGAAGTAAAAAATTGTTTAATCTTACTTATATATTCCGATGTACCTATATTTTTATATTTAGTAACTACTCTATCTATTTCATATTCTGAGGTTGAGTTGGTTAAAACATCGTTTTTTCTGATATAACCGATACGATTTAGATAAATGATTCTCCACCAATTACCATAATCAGACACGATTGGAAATACCTGTTCTTTCTCGATTGTTCCAAACGGAATTAATTTTCCAGAACTATTATCGTATATTGTTATTTTCGATGGACTTATAAATTTCCTATTAGAATTTTTATATCCATTGTTTAAATTTGTTATCTCACTCTTGGTGGCGTACCCCGTATCGGATTTTCTTACATAGCCATAAATATTTCCAAATTCCACTCTCCACCAATTACCGTAATCGCTATGGATTGGGTATGACTGTCCTTTAACCAATTCTCCAACTTTTTTCAAAGATCCAGTAAGGTTTTCATATACTGGCAAATTGTCAAAAACTCGGAAATATTTATCCGTACCTTTTACCTGTACTTTGACTTCTTCTTTTTTGATGTATCCAACTCGGTCAGAATAAAGGATAATCCACCATTTTCCATAGTCTGCAGCAATTGGAAACCTTTGGCCTTTATCGATTGTTCCAAACGGAACAAGCTTCCCAGAAGTATTATCATATACCGTGACATCTTTTAATGCGGTAAATGTCCGGGATTGATCTTTGTACTTCTTATTCTCATTCTTTATCGCACTTCCGGATGCTGGAGATGTTTCTGACTTCTTCACATATCCATAGAAATTTCCAAAATCGATTCGGTGCCAGTTCCCATAGTCGCTTACACGTAGATACACTTGGCCTTTGACTAGTTCTCCTACTTTCTTCAATGAACCGCTGCGGTTGTCATATACGGAAGTATTGCTGTCCGCTCGGAAATATTTATCGCTCTTTGTGAAACCTAATTGTACATCACTTTTACGGACATAACCTACTCGGTCTGAATAGATTACTCTCCACCAGTTCCCAAAATCAGAAGCTATTGGATAGGTTTGACCTTTGTCGATTGTTCCAAACGGAACAAGCTTCCCAGAAGTATTATCATATACCATGACATCTTTTAATGCGGTAAATGTCCGGGATTGGTCTTTATAATTCTTATTCTCATTCTTTATCGCACTTCCGGATGCTGGAGATGTTTCTGACTTCTTCACATATCCATAGAAATTTCCAAAATCGATTCGGTGCCAGTTCCCATAGTCGCTTACCCGTGGATACACTTGGCCTTTGACCAGTTCTCCCACTTTTTTCAACGGCCCGCCGCCGCGATTGTCATACACCGCTACATTGTTATCTGCTCGGAAATATTTATCGCTCTTTGTGAAGCCTATTTGTACATCACTCTTGCGGACATAACCTACTCGGTCTGAAAAGATTACTCTCCACCAGTTCCCGTAGTCAGAAGCTATCGGATAGGTTTGACCTTTGTCGATTGTTCCAAACGGAACAAGCTTCCCAGAAGTATTATCATATACCATGACATCTTTTAATGCAGTAAATGTCCGGGATTGGTCTTTATAATTCTTATTCTCGTTCTTTATCGCATTCCCGGATGCTGGGGAAGTCTCCGACTTCCTTACATACCCGTAAAAGGAACCAAAATCTATCCGATGCCAGTTCCCATAGTCGCTTACCCGTGGATACACTTGGCCTTTGACCAGTTCTCCCACTTTTTTCAACGGCCCGCCGCCGCAATTGTCATACACCGCTACATTGCTATCTGCTCGGAAATATTTAACGGATTCTTTTCCTTTCCACGGATCCACCGCTACACTGAATGTTGAAAAAAGAGCGGAATGGTTTTCTAGTGATGGAGATTTTTCCCTTTCTATTTCTGCGTTTTTATGCTCTTTGGCTTTGCTTTCCTCAACCTGAGCTTGGGAAGGGGATTCTTCTGCGTTTTCTTCTTTTGGTGTTTCTGGAGTATCTTCGTTATCTACGTCAGTGTTAGGTTGTTCCTCTTGCTCATTGTTAGTTTTGTTTTGTAAGTCTTCTTCTGTTTCTGCATCATGATTAGTGCCCTCTTCAGCTACGGGGGCTTCTTGCATGTTTAAGGCTATTAATCTGTCCTCTTCATTTAAGTAGAATTCTA
>NZ_BMEV01000114.1 GCF_014637175.1 Compostibacillus humi
CCAAAATATACTAATTTAGCTGTTTAATATAACCATATTATCCCATATTTCGTATATTTTGGGGTATACTTTGTAGAAAATTATCACGAAGAATTTTTACTCTTCAGCGCTGTTAATTTTCATTCACTAAAAATAGAATCTGCTTGAATAATCTCCTTCGCAACAACTACCAACTTTTTATTTTGGTTCCGGCTCAATTTTTGCAAAAATTTCATTGCTTCTGGTTCCTTCAATTTCTTCCGGTCCATCAAAATACCCTTTGCTCTTTCAATGTATTTCCTTGCCTCTAATGCTTTTTTCGTATCCTTTAAATCATGCTGTAATTTTTGAAACTCTTTAAACCTGCTGATACTGATATTAATAGCAATTTTTAAATCCTTGATATCAATAGGCTTGATTAAATAGTAAAACACACCTTCTTCAGTTGCCCGTCTAATAAAATCTTCATCATAATATCCGCTGACAATAATACTAGGTGTAAAAAGTTTTTCATTTATTTTTTTTATAGCCTCCAGGCCATCAATATTTGGCATATTAATATCCATTAAAATAAGATCGGGCTTTTTTTCAATGGCAAGTTCAACTGCACTTTCTCCGTCTGTTGCTTCTCCTATTACCTGATGGCCTAACTGTTCTATATTAGACTTTAAACCCATTAATACTAAAAACTCATCTTCTGCTATCATGATTCGCAATGACTTCTCCATTTTGTCATCTACTCCTCATTTCCTTGAATTCATAAGTTAAAATGATAATATTGTTAACAAATAGAATTTTTATCCCATAAACTTATTTTTATTGATACTTATTTATTCTGATTTGCACTTTCTAAATACTAGGCAAAATTACTAGTAAAGATAGTTTAAAAGTACCGAGTAAGCTGAAGGAAAATATTGTGCTTATGGCAATCTAAGCGCTCTGCTACTTTTCGATGAAACAATAACTCTCAAAAAATGGTTATTTCCAAGTTTATGTTCTATAAAAATTCATTCTATATAGTTAAATAGTAACATTATAAATATCAGAAATCCACAAATAATTTTTGTATTATTCTGATATTGGAGGCATTCAAAATTATGGAGGATACCCTATTTCGTATAAATAATTTTACCTATCGTAACTCGGACGGAATGGTTGAAAACATTAATATAAAAATTGGTCATCAAGAATTTCATGCACTAGTTTCCAATAATAGATCGGAGCAAAACATCTTTTTGCAAGCTATCATGGACTTAAATAGTCCAACTCTCCGAGGAGAGATTTCATTCAACGGACATAATCTTAAACGTAATCAAATACCTCTTCATAAACTTGGTTTATCCATACTAAACTATAATTCCATGCTTTATCAAAATCTCTCAATAGCAGAAAATCTGCATTTAACGGGATTTCCGCAAAGGAAATTTCTGCCTTTCATTCATTGGAAAAAAGTCAAAGAAGATTCTCGAAGTTTTTTAAGGAAATTTGGCTTAGAAGCCAATGTTCTTCAGAAAGTGAAAAGCTTATCAGAAGAAAATAAAAGAATGGTGTATATCGCTAGCATTTTTATGCAAAACCCAAAATTAATCATCATGCACGAGCCGCTCGAAGGACTTTCGGAGAGCAACACTACAAAAGTATTTAAGCTATTGGATGAATTTAAAAGCAACGGAGGCAGTATTCTATATATCACTAAGCAATGGGAAGAGGCCTTAAAGCTTTCGGATGAAATTTCAATTATGACAAACGGAAAGATAGTTGATCAAATGTCTACACAGACTGCAAAAAAAGACCCTCAAAGAATGTTGAAAAGCTTGAACGGATATAGTTATACACGAAATAACCATATTGATCAAAATACGAAAAAAGTGATTGATGCTGTGTTCAAGTCTGCCGAACTTCTTTCATCTGAGTATGAACTAAAAGATGTATTATTATTGCTGGCAAAGGAATCTACTATGTTTATGAATGCCGACGGCTGCTCCATTAAACTTATTGATGAGAGTACTTGGAGTATCATCGACGAATTAGAATATAAACAAAATGATTTTGTGGAAGCTCAATTAAAAAAAGATGTCATCGTGGAAATAGCAAAGGAAAATGATATTTTCTATGTTAATGCGAATGATAAAGTGTTTGAGTCATTATTTGAACGGAAAACAAATGTAAAAACTACGATATGTATTCCTGTTTTGATTCACTCCCAAGTTACAGGTTTCATTCAATTCTATTATGAAGATCTATATGTTTATTCAAATAATGAATCGAGATATTTAGAAACATTGGCACGCCACGCTGCGATAGCAATTGAAGAAACAAGACTAATGGGAAGATCAGCTCTATTGCAAGAAAGCAATCATCGGATTAAAAACAACCTACAATCCATCATCGGGATTATTTCCTTACAACGCAATTTTGTCTCTGACAACTCTGTACAATCCGTTAATGAAATATTAGACGATATCATCGCCAGAATAAAAAGCATTTCCTCCGTACATAATCTTTTATCCAAGGATAAATTGGGGCGAAGTATTATTAATGTAAAAGAAATCATAGAAGAAATCATATCCTTTTCCAGCTTTAACCCAAATTTTAAGATCTCTTTGGATTTGGATGACATTTTTATCCCTTATAATAAAGCGACTTCTATCGCTTTAGTCATTAATGAATTAGTTACTAATTGTTTCAAACACGCATTTAAAAATATGGATTATGGTACTATATGCATAAAGTGTAAAAAATTAGATACATGTATATTTATATCAGTAAAAGATAATGGACGCGGGCTGCCAGAAGGTTTTGACCCCTCAAAACAAACGAGCTTAGGGTTATCAATATTGCAAGGCATTGTTACTAGTGAATTTCAAGGAGAAATGAAATTTATATCTGAAAACGGAACCACTATCGAAGTAAAGATTCCATCACAAAGCTTTTCTCTAAATCAATATCGAAAAAGGGAAAAATCTTAAATAATTAATATATTATCGGAGTCTGATGGTAAATCTAGCGCGATGATGTATAAAATTTTGTGTAAAGCATTTTACTAGACCAAAAGAAAAAAGGTAGGGTATTCTCTGATTTGGACAAAAACACATTCCAGAGAAAGGAGAACCCTACCTATGTCTAAAAGTATACCGAATGTAGACTGGGCAAATCAACTGGAAAGTGTGATTCGTCAGTTTGTAAAGGAAAAATTAGAACTGATCATGCGGGAAGAAATGAAAAAATTCCTCGAAATCGAACAGGCCGGAACATCGAATATGAGAAACGGCTACTATCAACGAAATCTAGATACGCAATATGGCCGGATTGAAGGCCTTTTGGTCCCAAGAGATCGAAATGGGGAATTTCAAACGCAGCTGTTTGCCCCTTACCAACGTCATACTGGTTGGCTCGAGGAAGCCGTCATCAAAATGTATCAAAGTGGCATGAGTACGAGGGAAATTGGCAAGTTTATCGAACGAATTTTAGGAAATGCCTATTCTCCAACGACGATCAGTCGTATTACCGATGTCGTGAAGGAAGACATCGAGAAATGGCACAATCGTCCTCTACATCAGCGTTATTCGGTCTTATATTTGGATGGTTTATACGTAAAACTTCGTCGCGAAACCGTGGAGAAAGAAGTCATTTATGTGGTGTTAGGGGTGAACGAAGAAGGATATCGCGAAATTCTTGATTTCTTTGTGGGAGGACAAGAAAGTGCCTATGTATGGCAAGAAATTCTTCAAAACCTCTACCAAAGAGGCGTCAAGGAAGTGCTTCTGGGAGTATTCGATGGTCTTCCGGGGCTGGAGGAAGCTTTTCGCTCGGTTTATCCGAAAGCCGATGTGCAGCGTTGTGTCGTTCACAAAGTACGTAATACCTTACATCGTGTTCGGAAAAAAGATCAATTTGAAGTGGCAGAGGATCTCAAACTGATTTATCGCGCACCGAATAAGGA
>NZ_BMEV01000115.1 GCF_014637175.1 Compostibacillus humi
TAACGTTAATTGCGGTAAAGTAGCCATTATAAGAATCCTTTCTGTGGTTATTTTGTCGTGATTTAACTTTAACAGAAATGGATTCTTTTTTCATTTATTTGATGCATGATCAATTCGGTTGAAATGCTTGATAGATAGGCATTAGAAAGTAATCAAAAGTTTTCTATGAATAATTCAGGTTCTTAGTATTTTTTGTTTTTAGATTTAATTTATGCAATGCTAGTGGTCTTGATTAAATTCCCGATTCAGTAGGTTTCCTATTTCAGATTCATTTACTTTTGATTTTCTAGGTTTAAATTGAGCGACTGTGTACTTGGAGACAAGTCCTTTTTCTTTCATTATTCGCCCAATCCGGCGACGTGACACTGTCCATCCTTGCTTTTGAAGCTCTTTGGATGAACACTCTTGAATTAGGAGAGCCTTTCTTTTGGCGGGTGTTTTTTCTGCAAAATCAGGTTCTGAATTTAACTATTGACCTTTACGTTACGTCATACTTTATAATGGCAACTGAAGGAGGTGCAAGACATGAGTATGAAAGTAAAAGAAGCAGCTGAATTGGTTGGTGCAAGTATTCGTACACTTCATCATTATGATCAGACTGGATTATTAACGCTAAAAAGAAACCACCGCTTCTGGCTATCGGCTTAATTCTGAAGAGAACTTGAAAAGTTACAGCAAAATTTATTTTTCAGAGAGCTTGGTTTTTCCTTGAAGGAGATTAGAACGATTATCCATAGCCCTTCATTTAATCAACAGGAAGCGTTAATCTTGCAACGGAAAATGTTAAAAGAAGAAAGGTGGCAGCAATGAAAATAGTGATTGAAGATACTATCAAACAATATGAAGAATTATTTAGTATGGAAGAAGAGAGAGAAGACTTCTATCGATTTTCAATGATGAAACCATTTGAACAAATGTGGAATATCATGAACGTTCCTTTAAAGGCAAATCAACCTAATGGATACGACGTAATAATGGCTACCAAAATGCTTGGATACCTTGATATATCAAATACCGAAACTGGAAAAATTGCGTTAGAGAAGTTAAAAGACATTCAAGCTCTTCAAACTGCCTATGACACTTTGAAGCAATGTGTTAAATTTATTCAAGATAATAATCTGAAAATAAATGCTAACGAGTTAAGATTTGGAATGTATATAGCTGACCCCGAAAAGCTCGAATTGCAAAAAGGTTATTGTGGATTCGGTGGGATCCCAGGTTTTATTCAAGTATCCATTTATCCCAATTCCTATAATATTCCGAAAATCCCTGCTGTAATTGCACATGAATTTCATCATAATATCCGTTTTTCATATTTTGATTGGGATCATGGAAACGTAACTGTTGGTGATTACTTAATTATAGAGGGGTTGGCAGAGTCTTTTGCAAAAGAACTGTATGGTGATAAACTTTTAGGACCTTGGGTTACTTCTTTTGACAAAGAGGATTTGGAATATTCAACAGAAATAATAAAGGACGCACTAGATGTTAAAGGATTTGCTGAGGTTAGTAGTTATATGTTTGGTGACATTATTGCAAAAGAACAGGGCTATCAACCGGTTGGCTTATCACCATTTGCTGGTTATGCAGTGGGATACCAAGCGGTACAATCCTTTATGAAAGTCAATAATGTGGGAATAGGAGAAGCTACCTTGCTTGATACAAAGGAAATACTGTACAATTGCGAACTATTTACAAAATAACTGATTTGTGGACGTCGTTAATCAGGAGATAAATTCTTTTGGTTGGCGGTTTTTATTTTGTAATTGATAAAAGTTTGTAATGTATGTATATTCTTTATAACAATGCTGTTGATATTGTTATTAAAAAGGGAGGACAACATTACTGATGGAAGAAGCTATCAGAGAAACTAAAAATTTGATTGAAGGTGAAGTCTTTTTAGTTAAGGATCTGTACAAAGTTTACGTATGGATGGAATAGGATACCAAGAAAGGACCGGATTTTGCTTGGAACTTTATTTCTTAATCGGGTTAGTAAAATATATAGTGTTTTAAAGGTTATTGAAAAGACTTCTTCAAATCAGTAGAGATATAAAAGAAAATTGGCAAGTAGAAAGAAGGGATAAAATTTATGGGTACCAGTATTTTAGTTGTTGATGATGAGCATGCTATAGCAGATTTAATTGAAGTTTATCTAAAAAATGAAGGTTTTACAGTATTCAAATTTTATAACGGTCAAGATGCGTTCCGATGTGTTGAGTCGAATCAGGTGGAGCTTGCGATACTTGATGTTATGCTGCCAGATATTGATGGTTTTACTATCTGTCGGAAGATTAGAGAAGGGCATAATTTTCCGATTATTATGCTGACAGCCAAAGAAGAAGAAGTCGATAAGATTACCGGACTGACATTAGGCGCCGATGACTATATTACTAAACCATTCCGTCCTTTGGAATTAGTTGCTCGTGTAAAGGCGCAGCTCCGAAGATTTACCAAATATAATTCTCCAGAGCCAAAGCAGGAAGAACACTTGATTGCCTTTTCCGGCTTGGTGTTGGACAGGGATGCTCGTGAATGTACGCTGAATGAGAAAAAACTATCGCTTACGCCTACGGAGTTTTCTATTCTTTGGGTTCTTTGTTCCAATCGAGGACGAGTGATAAGCTCTGAAGAATTGTTTCGCGAGGTATGGGGAGACAAGTATTTTAGTAACAGCAATAATACGGTAATGGTTCATATTCGGCATTTAAGAGAAAAAATGGGCGATAGCACGGAAAATCCTAAATATATCAAAACGGTATGGGGAGTTGGTTATAAAATTGAAAAGTGACAGAGATAAAAGAGGGAATGATTATACCAAATTAAAAAGAAAAGTATTTTTTAGACTGCTCCTTATTGTTTTTGTCACGGTCGCAACTGTTATTTTTTTGCGTTTTGTAATACAAGACAGTTTCAGTATTGGAGAGAGTATTGTAGAATTTTTGAAGAATAAGTTTTATTTGAGTGAAAGCGATGCTGTAATAATTTATCGGTATATATTTCTTTATAATAAAGATCTTATTACACTTATTGTGATTATTATATTATTGGTTATTTTGCTTAAATTTTCAATCTCTTGGTTTACTAAATATTTCGATGAAATAAGTAGCGGAATGGATAAACTTGTTGAGAAATCCAATGATGAAATTACATTATCACCGGAATTGGATTTTATGGAAAATAAGCTTAATCAGATAAAAGACAACTTGGAAAAACAAAAAAAAGCTGCACTTGATGCCGAACAGCGCAAAAATGATCTAGTCGTTTATTTGGCTCATGATATAAAGACACCCCTTACATCCGTTATAGGGTACTTAAGTCTTCTGGATGAAGCTCCTGATATGCCCCCTGATCAGAAGTCAAAATATGTCGGTATTACTTTGGAAAAAGCTTATCGATTAGAAGAGCTTATCAATGAGTTTTTTGAGATCACCAGATTCAATCTTCAAACTATTGTTTTGAATCACTAGCATTGCATAAATATAGTTGGAATATTCCGTAAATAATTTTCTCATAAATTAAGCCAAAAAGTCAAAGTCCAACTAAAGGTGGCTTTATCCATTTTTTGAAAATTATATAAAGTTCATCCAAAAGGGACAACGACATTTGCCTTTGTTATGGAACGGCTTTTTTCTCAAACCTTCGCAGCCAAATGTAAGCTGGCTTCCATAATGCTGCCTTTAACCAGCGGCTAATTCGAAGCAGCGACTTTTTACTTTTTGTTTCTAATTGAATCAGTACATGTAAACAGTAGGTGATAAGTGCGATGTAAATTTGATTTTGTAACGCCGTCTTACTCATTCCGTAAAAATGTTTGATTTCCACGTGCTGTTTCAGCCATTTAAAGAACAACTCGATTGCCCAGCGGGAGCG
>NZ_BMEV01000116.1 GCF_014637175.1 Compostibacillus humi
TGTGGTAACCTCATTAATAACCTAGATTTAAGGGGGTGGCAAGTTTTTTTGTATAAAAACGCATAAAATAGGCAATACTAATAGTTTTTTACTAAAAACTTTTGACAATACGATTATTCCGGGGGGAGTTTTTTTATGATTATTCCTCATAATTTTAAAATGAATATTTATGAATATGCAGCGAAAGGAAAAGAAAATGATTTTCCTGTTTTCGATCATTGCCCTTCTTGTGGTTGCCTTGCTTCAGGAAATTTACATCGCCATGGCTATTATTGGCGTTATGGGATCGAGGGGGAGGATCACATCAGGATTCCTATATGTCGTTATAAGTGCTTGTCTTGCGGGATCACAATTTCGATTCTTCCGGATTTTTTAATCCCTTATTTTCAGTATACTTTACATATGATTATCGAGGGAATTCGTCGTTTATTAAATAAAGAAAAACGCCAAAATCGTCAGCTACAAGTCCAACATGCCAATGGTTTTTATGAGAAATTCCACTGGGTACATAGTTTCTTTGTAGACGAGGGATATCGAGCTGGGCTGTCAGGAGATATGAAAAAGGAAGCTCTAAAATATATAACAAGAATTGTAGATATGGGCGTATCCACCTTCTTTCGAAGGAGCTGGGGTCACTTGTCGACGTATTTTATGGGCAAATTATTTTTGCCGTATTTATCGCGAGAAAAAAATAAAATTAGTCCCACATAACTTTTTCCTATGAAAAGGATTGCGAAAAAAGTAGAATAAAGGCAATGGATAACCGGTTGTCCTTCTGATAAAAAGGGAGGATTATTCAATGGATGAAAAAACACGAGAAGAAATTGCTTTATTTCGTTATGGACTGATTGCCCCATTATTAAATGGTCAACAAGAATCGAAGGAATATTTTGAAGAGCTGGAGGGGAAAATTCATCAAATTCCCTATTACGGAGAAAGGAAAATTGCGACGAAAACGATCAAAGAATGGCTGCTTAATTATCGCAGGAATGGATTTGAGGCTTTAAAACCTAAAAGGCGTTCAGATAGAGGTGACTCAAGACGTTTCTCACCTGAGGATAAGGATCAAATTCTAGCGATAAGAAAAGAATTTCTCCACATGCCAGTTAGTGTGTTCTACGAACAACTGGTCAAAAGTGGAGAAATAAACAAAAATCAAGTATCTTATTCCACTATAAACCGTTTATTGAAAAAACACAAGCTTTCAGGAAAAGATCATAAAAGTTTTCATTCTGAAAAGGAGAGAAAGCGTTTTGCCTATGATAAAGTAAATATTTTATGGCAAGCAGATTTATCACACGGTCCGTATATTTCAATCGATGGAAAGATGAAGAAAACATTTCTGATTGCGTATATCGATGATTGTTCACGGGTGGTGCCTTATGCACAGTTCTTCATTTCTGAGAAATTTGATGGATTGAGGGAAGTGACCAAGGAAGCGTTGATACGGCGTGGAAAACCCAAAATTATTTATGCCGATAATGGAAAGATCTATCGATCTGAAACTCTGCAGTATGCATGCGCTCAGTTAGGTATTACTTTGGCTCACACCCAACCCTATGATCCGAAAGCGAAGGGAAAAATAGAACGTTTTTTCAAAACAGTTCAGACAAGGTTCTATCCGCTGCTTCAAGCAGATCCTGTTTCGTCTTTAGAAAAATTAAATGAACGTTTTTGGCGTTGGCTGGAGGAAGATTATCATCGGAAAGAACATGCTTCTTTGAGCGGGAAAACCCCACACGAAGTATTTCAATCGCAGTTGGATCAAGTTACCTTTTTAGAAGATATTGAAATACTAGACACCGTCTTTTTAAAGCGTGCGGAAAGAAAAGTCAAACTGGATGGAACGGTTACGCTAAATAAACAATTATACGAAGTCCCAGCTTCTTATATTGGACAAAAAATCGAATTACGGATAGATGAAACAAAGGTGTACATCTTTGAAGACGGTAAGAAGTTGGCCGAAGCTGTTCCGGTATCTTTCCATGATAACGCCCATGTAAAAAGAAATCAGTCACCATTCGCAATTCCAAATCACCCTTTAGATAGGGAGGGTGAAGACAATGTATAAAACATATTATTCATTGGCAAAAACTCCGTTTTCTAAAGACTTAAGACCTGAACAAGCATTTCAATCTACAAATTATTTGGAAGCATTAAATGGGCTTGCATATTTACAGAAAACAAAAGGAATTGGATTACTGATCGGTGATTCAGGTGTCGGTAAGACATTTACCTTACGATCATTTACAGAATCTTTGAACCCGGCATTATATCACGTTGTTTATTTTCCTTTATCAACAGGTGGGGTAATGGATTTTTATCGGGGATTGGCTTACGGTTTGGGCGAAGAGCCAAAACATCGTAAAGTGGATCTTTTCCGGCAAATTCAACAAGGGATTGAACGCATGTCAAGCGAACAAAAAATAACCCCGGTTTTTATTTTAGACGAAATGCATATGGCGAAAGACGCCTTTTTAAATGATTTAGCGATACTGTTCAACTTTCAAATGGATTCAACGAATCCATTTATCCTTATCCTTGCGGGGTTACCGCATCTTAAGACGAGACTAAATTTAAATCATCATCGACCATTATCGCAACGAATTATCATGCGGTACCATATGCAGGCCCTAACAAAAGAAGATACTTGCGCCTATATTGATCATCACTTAAAACTAGCAGGTGCAAAAATGCCTATATTCACACCGCCTGCCTTAGAAGCAATCGCTTTACGATCACAAGGTTGGCCCCGGGTAATAAATACCTTAACGATCAATTGTCTATTATATGGTTCCCAATTAAAAAAGGAACAAATCGACGAGGATATTGTACGCATGGCTGCCGAAGAAGGTGGTATGTAATGCGTCAGCGTGGAGTATTGACTTTTGACACAAAAGTTCAAGATTGGAGAATACGGATTGGTCGACAGATTTATGAAACATTGAACGGAATGTATTTAGAAGTACGTATCAAAAATCAATATTATGAAGCATTTTTTGAAAAAGATTTTAACGAGTGCATCATAACCATTGAAAATGATATTGTCTTTACCTTACGTTTGGTAGAAGAATATCCGATTCGGCTTTCTGAAAGAGATTTACTTCCGGAATTTGATCTCCCTTTTTAGGGGGGATCTTTTTATGTATTTTGACTGAAATAAAGTGCTTAAAAATTTTCAAATTCTGAAATAAAGTGAAAAATAATCACATTATTCCAGATTTTAGACCGGTTTATTTTGATAAACTGGTGCTGGGATAATGTGCTGATTTACACGAATAGCCATATTTGTCGAAATGGAGGTCCAAACCCATATATGCCCAAAATGTGGTAAAAAAACGAGAAAAATACATGATTATCGAGTGCAAAAAATCAAGCATTTAAAGTGGTTTGAGCGTTTAAGCTATATTTTTTATCGGAAGCGCAGATATAGATGTGATGCATGTGGCAAGAGATTTTACGAGAAGAATTCGATTGTAGATCGTTATCAGAGATTTTCTAAAGAATGGAATCGAGCCGTAAATATACGCAGTGTAAGAGCGAAGACATTTAAAGAAATTAGCCAGCAATTTGGTGCTTCCCCATCTACTATCATTCGCAGATTTGATGAGCTTGCAGAGAAAGAGCTAAAAGATGTAGAGGAGCTTCCTCGTGTCATCTCCATCGATGAATACAAAGGCGATACAAAAGAAGGTAAATATCAAGTCATTATCGCAAATGGGGAAACAAAGGAACCCATTGACATTCTTCCGAATCGAAGGAAAAAAACCATTGCCAACTACCTGCGTAAGTATGGGGCAAAGGTAGATGTCGTAGTAATGGATATGAGCCCATCCTTTAAAGCTGCGGTGAACAAAGCTCTAGATAGACC
>NZ_BMEV01000117.1 GCF_014637175.1 Compostibacillus humi
TGCCTATGTAAAATTCAAAAAATTTTAAGCACAAATCCACGAAAAGATTGATATCATAGGAAATACATTTTATTAAAAAGTGAATTTGTGCCTATTTACTGTCGAACTCGGGATTAGAGATATCTTCTTTAATAAAAGTAAAACTGTCAAAAGGCATTAAGAGTTTTAGACGGTCCTCTTTCAAACTTACATCATAATAATCGTTTAGATTATCTATACCAATAACCTTGCATCCCTGTTCTAGTAATCTTTTAGATAAAAAGCAGCCTATAAAACCTGCTGCCCCTGTTATTAAATATGTTTTATTTGAATTAATTTGCTGGCTATTCATCTTCAATCCCCCTAGTCGCTGCTATAAACATCTCTCAAATATACTTTTTTCTTAAACTTCCTGCAATTCATTTGACAACCGATTCGCAAGAATTACATCAGCCTTTGTTTGAAAGCATTAAAATCGGTTATCACCTTATTACCTTCATAGGGTTGTTCAGTTAATATCGGTTCATATATAATAAGTTCAATTTTTTCTTTATTTCTCAATCGCTCCATAACACCTTGAATTGTTGATTGATGGAAGTTGTTGGATTCTGCTTTCAAGGTCAGTCGATAAATACCAACCATTTTAGGATTTTGTTTTGCAATTATATTTGCAATATGTTCTTTCCTGTTTCATTGGTATCATCAATAGACTGAATCATAATATTTGGATTCCTTCGCAAGCAGCTGCTTCGTATCTTTTGGCAAACAATAGCCTCCGTAACCAAAGGACGGATTATTGTAATGCACCCCCTATACGTGGATCCAGTTCTATACCTTCAATAATCTGTCAGGTATTTAGACCCATAATTTCGGCATAGGTACCAACTCATTGAAGAAAGAAACACTTATTGCCAAAGATTGCTTCTGCTTCTGTGGAATCAGTAAATAATACTGGAACATCTTCCTTTATTGCGCCTTCTACAAGCATATCTGCAAACACTTTCGCTCTCTCAGACTTCTCTCCAACTATAATCCTTGAGGGAAATTAATTGTCATAGAGGACTTTTCCTTTCCTTAAAAATTCAGGTAAAAAGATAATATTATCGGTATTAAATTTCTCTTTTACTTTTTCTGTAAAACCTATCGGAATGATTGATTTTATCACCATTACCACTTTGGGGTAAATGGATAGCACATTTTGAATAACTGTCTGAACTTGTATCGAAATATTTTTTTTTTACCGGATCGTAATTGGTTGGTGTAGAGATAACAATGTAATTGGTATCTTTAAATGCTGTATTATTATCAGTTGTTGCGGTAAGATTTAAGTCTTTTTTAGAAAGAAATTGTTCAATTTCTTTATCAGCAATCGGAGATTTTTTATTGTTAACATATCAACCTTTTCTTGAACAATATCAAGTGCGATCACTTCATTATATTGGGCAAGTAAAACAGCGTTATACAGGCAACGTCCTCTGTGCCCGCTACTGTGATTTTCATCATTGAATATCCATCCTCTTTACAAATACTTTGCTAAATAATCTCTTTATTACCTTATTTAAAAGTAATTCAGACTTATATAAGTATCTAAAAAATGGTTTCTTGCTATTTCTATATCTTTTTACGGCAGACCTAGTTAATAAAAAACTCATACCTGTCTCAATTTTTAGTTCACATGGATGGCATAATCCACAGGGCTTTCCATACAAAGGAGTATGACATACCCAGACATTCTTCATGACATCCTCATAACCCCAAGATTGAATATCTTTTTTCATGTCCTTACCAGTCTTTTTAATTATTGGAAATTTAAAGTTACCCAAAACTAATATACCTTCGTTAGAACTTTCTACAGGATCAAGGATATATCCCTCACCGCTTTTGTCCTTTATTAGTTTTCCATATTGATTAATAGCCTTTAAGATGTTACTTATTGATAATGGAGAAGCTTCTGTTCCTAATTCTAATCCTGGATATGAATATGCTAATCTTGCTAACCATTCATGTTGCGAACCTAAATTTGTATTTTTTGCAATTATGTTATATGCATTTGTTATTTCTTGGTTTGCAGGAATATCCTTCTTATTTATAAATTTTATAGGTAAAAATTCAGCCTTGGTACTTGGCTTTTTTCTTAGTTCTTTTAATATTTTATACATAGCATTTATTTCATATTTCTCACTTAATCGATTATCACCATAAACATAAATAGGCTGAACAACACAGACCCTTCTAGATAATTCAACTATTCTATACGTTGAGTCCCAACCGCCTGTCCATAATATATTTATTATTGGTTTCTGGTTATTTTTTGCGTTGGTTCTATCATCTATATGTTTAATTTTGACCATATTTTTACCTCACTCTATAAAAAATTGGGTAAAACTTATTTATACTTATACTTTTTTAAGCCATAAAAAACAAAAACTACCCTAAGTATCAATTGGACTAAATTAGTAACAATGATAGTCATAGCAGCTCCATAAATACTATATTTATTTACTAAATATATACTTAAAACGATACTTACAATTAATACAACTACAGAAATTTTTGGTTGAATACTAATATATCTCATTGCCATTAAAGCTGTGTCAAAGTTCCAACTTATAAAATTTATTGTTACTGCAATAGATATTAGAATTAAAACCTCTATATATTCTGAATACTCACTTCCATAAACAAATGTAAGTAATGAACGCCCAAATACACTTGAACCAAAAATCAATATAATACCTAATATAGTTGAAAATATTGGAAGATAACCATATACATATACTTTAAATTTCCTTACATTACCTTTTTGTAACAACCTTGTTAATATTGGGAGGAAATTTTGTGAAACTGATCTCATTAAAAGATTCCCCGCTGTTACTATATAAGCAATTGCAGAGAAATATCCCAATAACTCCTGTGAATGAGAATACTCAAGGATGTACCTAGGGAAATTATTGTATAATGAAACAATCATTAACGATAATCCTAAAGGTAGACCTAGTTTAATTATCTTGTTTACATTACTGTAATTTACTTTGGTATAAGTTACCCTATACTTAATTTCTATAATTTTCTTTTCGATAAAATAGAACACTAGTATTTGAACAACTGCCTGAACTGCTAGTGAAAATATTAAACTTCTAGATAGATAAAGGGAAAAAGCAAAGAAAATAATTAGTATTATATGCTTTAATATCATGAGTTTCCCTATATCACCAAACTTACTGTAAATGTGTGGATGAGAATAAAATAATTCGGAATGCAAATCGTAGAATTTGTTCAGACCCACTAGTATCAATAGTAATAAATATTCGGGGTATAAAGTTAAACCAAGGATTACTACAACTAATAGAGCTATTATACTTGTAATATTCCTCGCAAATAAGTAATCACTAAAATAAGCATCTTTTTCTGTTATATAAAGAGAACGCAACTTAAGATTAGTAAATAAAGCTATTGGTGCTGTTAATGCAAATGCAAGTGAATATGCCCCCACTTCATATGGAGTTAGAATCCTTGCTATTAAGACAAGGATTAACCACTTTATCAATGAGGCAATAATATTTCCTAAGAAAATCCAAGAGATTCCTTTTAAAAGTCTATACATATTTCTACATTCTTTCATTTTATTTTTATTTATTATTTCACTAGCATTGCATAAATTAAATCTAAAAACAAAAAATACTAAGAATGTTCAATTATTTAGTAGTTTGTCCATAAAAAAATCCTTTATACTGAATAGGACAGGTGGCTTCCTGTCCAAATCCAATATAAAGGAACTTATTATGGACAAGAATACACGATTATCATCATTTAGTAAATGGATTGCACCTATTCATTTTAAAAAAGTTTATGAACA
>NZ_BMEV01000118.1 GCF_014637175.1 Compostibacillus humi
TGCCTATGTAAAATTCAAAAAATTTTAAGCACAAATCCACGAAAAGATTGATATCATAGGAAATACATTTTATTAAAAAGTGAATTTGTGCCTATTTACTGTCGAACTCGGGAAGGATATCTTAACCCTAAACGAATTAACTTTTCTCTTTGATAACATGATATATCATGCAAACCTATTATCAACAGATGAGTTTCATGCCACAAACACAAATCATGGAATGTTTCAAGATGAGGCTCTATTGATATTTAGCTTTTATTTTAATGACATTCATAATCATGAATACTATTACCACATTTCTACCGAAAGACTAAAAAATTATTTCGATATGTTTATTTCTCATGAAGGAGTCCACTTAGAGCATTCACCAATTTATCATTTTATTATTGCAAGAATGATACTTAAATTAAGCAAATTTTTCAATAGCAATCAGGATATAGAAAATTATAGTTATTATCATTCTTTATATAAAAAGATGGCCGTCTATAGTACTTTTGTTATTAAGCCTGACGGAACATTGCCCTCATTAGGGGATACATTCAATGGGCTAAAAGGATTTAATGATTTATGGATAGATAACGAAGAGTATATATATTCGTTATCTTCAGGGAAAAAGGGAGATCCTCCGAAGGATTCATTTAAATGTTTTAAAGAAGCTGGTTATGTAATTCTAAGGGACGATTGGAAAGAAAAAGAAAACGCTGTTTATATAAATTTTACAGCCGCTTACCATACTGCATATCATAAGCATTCAGATGATCTAAGCGTCTGGATATATGCAAATGGCCAAGATATCGTTTCCGAAGCAGGTCCTAACGGATATGATTATAATAATGAATTTACCAAGTTTGGTTATTCTTCCTTTGCCCATAATACTTTAATAGTAAATAATAAAGGATTGCCTAGAGTAGACAAGAAATTCAATTCGACAAAGATAATTGATTATCAAATTAGTCCTGACAAAAAATCCTTCTCTGCTACTGGCATTAATAAAAGATTTAAAGATATTACTCATGAGAGGTGCATCACTTTTAATAAGGATACGAAGATTTTAATTGTAGAAGATTCCATAAGTTCTTCCAAAATTGGTAATAATAATTATAAATTGTTGTGGCATCTAGCCGAAGGAATAATTCCAGTAATAGAAGAAAAGACTATTAATTTAATATCAGAAAAAAGCAATGAAGAAATAATCCAATTAACTATCTCAAGTAATCATCCTGTAAGAATTAAAACTGTTTTCGGACAAGAAAAACCGCAGTTATTAGGTTGGCATATTAAAAAAATGAATAAACCCATTAAGACGTATACATTAATCATTGATGTTAATTCTAATAAAGCAAACTATCACATTCCAATAAACATAAAAAGTGAATTTATAATCAATTAGGTCATTGTTTTGCATATGTAAAAAAATATCCGATAACTCTTTGAATTTAATTATATTCAATGTAAATCGAAAAAACGGGTATAGATGGCAGTGAATACATAATCTGTACAGAATACTTTTGCTGGAGGCCAGAAGCGGAACTGGTAATTATTGTTATAGTTAAATGATACATGAATTCCAAAATAATTAACATATTAAATTTATTATTTTTGCAACCTTCATTGATTATGAGAATCACATTAATTATAAAAAGAGGGTGTTATTATAAGCTTAAAGCAACACCCTCGTCTTTTTATTTATATACTGGAATATCAAAAATCAAATTATACTTACCACTTGAATAGAACCTAGCATAATAACTGACCTGTTTTCTAGCCCAACCAACATCAGTAGCATACTGATGAGTAGGTGAACCCGTTACTAATGCTGCTGGGTTCCAACGCATCTTATAAATAGTATTTTGACCAGAATAAATATAGTTATTTTTAGCAAATTGCGCTCCACCTATAATAGCGTCTTTTACAGTAAACCATTTTTCTTTAAATGCGCGTTCAGCTCCACAGTCAATTGCACATTTATCATAGGCTCCAATTCCATACATATTATAGACTACCTTATAAGTCTTGCTTGTCTTTGCGATATTTCCATTGGAGTCTCTTGTTACCTTCCCATCCTTATCAACCGGAACACCCATAGCGAGTACAGATTTACCATTGCCTGTTTCTAAAAGGGCATGAGATATTAGATATAGTTCATTTATTCTCGCTGCCTTTGCTGCATCTCTAAAGTACTGTTCTGTTCCATCAAGTTTTCCTTTATTTTTGAGAAGTTCTCTTAACTCCGATAAAGGAATTCCAGTATAGTGACGTAAATCTAAAAACTGATATATTTGTGTGTCATCATAAATAAAATTATCTGGGTCCATGTTATATAGTACTTCCTCATATTTTGCATCTACCCAATGTCCTAAATAACTTGGTAACGAGTCACGTGTAATCTTCCACCATTTTGCACCCTTGCTATCCCTGGCATATCCAATTAATTTAACTTCTCTCGGACTAGTTGTCATATAAGCTGTTTTAAAGTTTGTACCTGGGCCTGTTCTAATGCGCCACCCTTTATCAATTACACCACTCTTAGTACCATTTAGACTGATAAATGCATCCCAACGTACATATAAATCTCCATTCATATATACGTCAGTTTGAGGTGATACCTTCATTTGTTTTTTAGCAGCATCTTCCAATGTAATATTGTATTTAGAATAGTTTATTCTAAACCCACTAAGTTGAACCTCAGATTTTCGCACATAACCAATGCGATCAAGATAAATGATTCGCCACCAATTACCGTAATCAGATGCAATTGGAAATACTTGTTCTTTCTCTATTGTTCCAAAAGGAACTAATTTTCCAGAACTGTTATCATAAACTGTTACCTTATTATCGGAAATAATACTTCTATCAAGATTTCTATAAACACTGTTTAAATTTGGTATCTCACTCTTGGTGGCATATCCTGTATCGGATTTTCTTACATAGCCATAAATATTTCCAAATTTTACTCTCCACCAATTACCATAATCACTATGGATAGGGTATGACTGTCCTTTAACCAATTCTCCAACTTTTTTCAAAGATCCAGTACGGTTGTCATAAACAGGTAAATTGTTAAATACTCGGAAATATTTATCCGTACTTTTTACCTGTACTTTGACTTCTTCTTTTTTGATGTATCCAACTCGGTCAGAATAAAGGATAATCCACCATTTTCCATAGTCTGCAGCAATTGGAAACCTTTGGCCTTTATCAATTTTTCCAAACGGAACAAGCTTCCCAGAAGTATTATCATATACCGTGACATCTTTTAATGCGGTAAATGTCCGGGATTGATCTTTGTACTTCTTATTCTCATTCTTTATCGCACTTCCGGATGCTGGAGATGTTTCTGACTTCTTCACATATCCATAGAAATTTCCAAAATCGATTCGGTGCCAGTTCCCATAGTCGCTTACCCGTGGATACACTTGGCCTTTGACCAGTTCTCCCACTTTTTTCAACGGCCCGCCGCCGCGATTGTCATACACCGCTACATTGCTATCTGCTCGGAAATATTTATCGCTCTTTGTGAAGCCTATTTGTACATCACTCTTGCGGACATAACCTACTCGGTCTGAAAAGATTACTCTCCACCAGTTCCCGTAGTCAGAA
>NZ_BMEV01000119.1 GCF_014637175.1 Compostibacillus humi
TTTTATCATTTATCATATTTATCGAAATTAACAGCTCTTACTTGTTTAGATAACAAAAAATCATTGGATTTGGTATCAAATTAAATCTTCATTGGAAGTATGAATAATTCAGGATTAAGTTTTGAAAGGATATTTTCATAATAATATTCCATTGGAGAGCCGATTCTTATAATGGACAAAGCGGGTGAAGAGGTAGACTGAAAACTTAAACTAGTCGCTTCTAACGACTCAATAAGCGGGGCTACTTGTGAATATAACTCCTTTCCTCTTTCCGTGGGCACCATTTTTCTTGAAGTTCTGATAAACAAAGGTTCGCCAACTTCGGATTCTAAAGATGCCAAGTGTTGACTCAATGCAGGTTGTGTCATAATTCGGGCTTTGGCCGCTTCGGAAACTGAATTGTACTTATATATATAGACGAAACTCCTGTACCATTCAAAATCTACCATTAAATCACCTCTTATTTTAGGATAATATTAGCAGGCTTAACGATAAGAATAGGCTTTACTATATTAAAGCATAATTTTTCCTTAATAAATGTACAAGAGAATTGTATTTGCTCGCCATTAAAAGCCAAATAACCGCATCATAAGAAGCTGGTTTTCCATTTATCGTTATGGGGTAACTATGGAAGTTAAACTTTCATGGTTGCCCCTTTTTATATGGTAAATTCCTTCCAATTTAAAGAGATAAACGAATCCCCTCTGTATCTTCTCTTGCAATTCCTCCATTTTCTCCTTAACCACTGCGACTGGGTTATCTTCATCATTTTTGCCGCAGTTTATTTATTAGCAAAATTATAGGCTGAAAAATGATAAATACGACATTTTTCCCATATGGACAGCATATTGTTTTTAATAAAGAACATTTCATGGAGGAGGAAGAATGGGAAACAGCCGGGGGGCAATTAATAAAAGCTCCGTACTTTTCGTTATTGCGACTGTCTTAATTTTTTGGCTGAATGTGCCGACTGGAAGCGCAGACATAAAAGATGAAGCGAAAGTTCTAGTAATCTATACATCAAGGGACGGGGAAATCGATGAATATCAGCGGTCCTTGGATATGTTAATCAGTCACTTTACGAATGACGTCACCTTTATAAGCAGCGAGGAAGTGGAGAAAAACGATTTACGTAACGTTACTCATCTGTTCTATTATGGACAGGTCAATGCTCGGCTTCCATCCACTTTCGTTACCTTGTTTGATGATTATAGCGGAACCTTTGTAGCGATTGGCTACAATTCCGATCAGCTCGGTGACAAGTTCGCGTTTGTGACTCCGCTGCATGAAAGAGAAGTGAATAAACTGAATTTAACAAGCAATAAGGAGGATGTATTCGATGTAATAAGCCAAAATATCATTCATATCGAGGTAACTGAAGATACGGAAATAGTAATAGAGGGGAAAAAGATCGGAGATATAATTTCTTATCCTATATTAGTAAAAAACGAAAATCATTATTTTTATGCGGTTGATAGCATTTCCTCACAAAAGTCCATCTTATTTGGAGAAATTCTCCATGACATTTTTAACGCTAATCATGATGCCAAACACCCAGCATATATCCGGCTTGAAGATATCCACCCGTTAGTAGACCCAGAAAATGTAAGGCAAATTGCTGAAATTTTAAAGGAAAAAAATATCCCATATATGGTAGCGGTTATTCCAGTTTATACAAACCCTATAACAAGGGAGAAACACCATTTTTCAAATTCCCCAGAGCTGTTAAAAGTGCTAAAAGAGATGCAGAAGGACGGAGGAAGTATTGTCCTCCATGGCTATACCCACCAGTTCAGGGAAAGTGAGACAGGGGAAGGCTTTGAATTTTGGGATGTTGAAAATAATACTCCTGTTTATGCTCCGCCTGATGAAACAATTACTTTGCAAAATGAAAATGACTTTAACACGAAAGCTGAATATGAAAGCTATATTCGGAATTTGCAAGAGTATGAAAGAGAATATATTGAGTCAAAGATAACTAGAGGAATTCAGGAATTGGTTAATTATGGACTATACCCTCTTGCTTTTGAAGCGCCGCATTATACAATGTCCCAAAATGGATACACTGTTATTTCTGAATACTTTTCTACGTATGTCGGGCAAATCCAATTAAGTGACAACGATTGGGAGATAATGGATAGTACTCCGTATATTACTTCCCCATCATTTTTAAATGGAATGCAATTACTGCCAGAGACGCTTGGGTACGTGAGACCAGATGACCCTGATGCCATTCAAAATATGATGAAAAAGGCTGAAGGATTTCAACATACAAAAGATGGAATGCTTGCTGCCTTCTATCATCCATATTTGGGTGTCGAGCGCTTTGTGAAGTTGATTTCCGAAATGGAGAAACTGCCAAATATTACCTGGATTGATTTAAAACAGACGGATCTATGGGTAAAAGCCGATCACGTTGAGATATACACGGAGAATGGTGAAATAAAAGCAGATATAAATCGCGGAGGATTACTGCTATCATCATTGGACTTCCCTTTATTTCACTTTAAAAAGTTTGTCGGACTCGTTATTTGGGGGATGGCAATTGTCGGAGGTATAGCTGTTATCGCATTTATTCTATTTACTATTTTTCTGCAAAGCAGGAAAACGAAAATGGAAGGATGATTTGATGGCAAATCTGCTTTTGTATATTTCACTATTTCTAATTTGGTACATGTTGTTTTATCACGCGTTTCTCATGATTGGGGGCTTTTTGCATTTATTGAAGGATGGAAAATTCAAGAAGGGTTTAAAAATATCTCTCGGTTCTTTTCCGAAAGTCAGTATTCTGATTCCAGCACATAATGAAGAAGTTGTCATTGAGGATACGATAAAATCAATGATTCAGCTTAACTATCCTAAAGATAAGCTGGAAGTCATCGTCATTAACGATAATTCAAGTGACCTTACGGGGGCAATTATAGATAGCTATTCTAAAAGATATCCTTTTATCAAGGCTGTCCATACAAAGCCCCCAAATGCCGGAAAGGGGAAGTCAGGTGCATTAAATCAGGGACTAAAGCATTCCACAGGGGAAATTATCGCCGTATATGATGCGGATAACACACCCGAGCCAAACGCCATCCTCTATCTTGTTTTAGGATTATGTAATGACAAAAATGCTGGGGCAATCGTAGGGAAATTTCGGGTAGTGAATGCAAACCAAAACATACTCACAAGGCTGATCAATATTGAAACATTAACATTTCAATGGCTGGCTCAGGCCGGACGCTGGTTCTGGTTTAAGATGACTACGATTCCAGGCACAAACTTTGCCATTCGCAGAACGATTCTGGAAGAACTGGGAGGCTGGGATGAAAAAGCCCTTTCTGAAGATACGGAATTAAGCATTCGCGTGTATAATCTCGGTTATTATATTCGCTTTTTCCCGTCAGCAATCACTTGGGAACAGGAGCCAGAAAACTTGAAGGTATGGTGGAAACAAAGAACGAGGTGGGGGTAGTGTAAAAAGTTCTATGAAAACAACCTCAAAATAAAAATCCTAATATTTTAGGATGAGGGGAACTCCCGCCATCGCTCTTGACAAACACGACAATGGTTTACGGGTAAG
>NZ_BMEV01000120.1 GCF_014637175.1 Compostibacillus humi
AAAGTAAAAAGTCGCTGCTTCGAATTAGCCGCTGGTTAAAGGCAGCATTATGGAAGCCAGCTTACATTTGGCTGCGAAGGTTTGAGAAAAAAGCCGTTCCATAACAAAGGCAATTGTCGTTGTCCCTTTTGGATGAACTGTATATAATTTTCAAAAAATGGATAAAGCCACCTTTAGTTGGACTTTGACTTTTTGGCTTAATTTATGAGAAAATTATTTACGGAATATTCCAACTATATTTATGCAATGCTAGTGGGAATGAATATTTTATTAAAAGAATAATAGTTTTATGAGAACAAAAAATCCTTCACTTTGAAGTAGCAAAAAAACGAAAATGATAAATAATAATATTCCTTTGAGACATATGTCTGTTCTGTCAAGTAGCAATCAATATAAACTATATGGAAAGTGCTACTTATTTTTGCTGGGTTTTAGACGATACAGATAGGGATACACATGACGGTTAGAGGATAGTTCTTTAAACTTCTTCAAGATTTATTATCACAGACATCATGATGTAAAGATGCACATTATTCCAGCCAAAAACAGCACATTTTGTTCACATTAGTCCAGATTTTTCACAAAGTATATATGTATAAAGCTCGTATTAAGTGTATAAATATACCCTGAATGGCTTGACATGGAGCCTCTGCGGGCATGCGTTTCAAGCCAAGAAGCCAGCTGTCTAAAGACTTTGGCTTGCCAGGCAGGCTAGCATACCCGCCTCTCCATATCAAGCCGTGTCACGTACCTTATACAGATTATACATCTGAAATAATTTGAAATTCACAATCTGAAATAAAGTGGATATTTACAATCATGAAATCCAAAGGAATTTCTGTCTTTCCGATTAAATTTATAGTTGAAGTTCTTTGATAAGAAAAAGTGATTTTTCCTAATAAAAATTTCCTGTTTTTTTAGAAAAATATGGTTATAAAACTTAAAGGTGAGAATAGCTCCCGTAAATACTTGACAGATTCTGTTGCAGTTATTCATTTCCTTTTTTCAATTTTTTATAGTATAATACAGTCAAATATTTTTAACCGTTTTAGTTTATTTTACAAAGGGTGGTTATTAAAGAGATGAAAAATAATTTGATTATTGATGATTTTAATCAGTTAAAAGCATTAAGTGATCCGTTACGTGCCGAAATGATGATGCATTTGGTGATGCGTGCTTATACTGGTCAACAACTTTCTGAGATTTTGTCAATCCCACGCGGGAAGATCCATTACCACCTAAAGGAATTGGAGAAAAATGGGTTAGTCCAAATCGTAAAAACGGAAGAAAAAAATGGTATTGTACAGAAGTTTTACCAAGCAGTGGCGGCTGATTTCCAAATTTCTGAAAAACTTCTTCCGAGAAAAAAGGAAATAAGAGATACAACCAAACAATTAATGTATGGAATTCTAGAACGTGCCAAACAAGAAATTAGGGAAGCTCCCGCCGAATCCTTCGAAACAAGAGAACCGAATGAAAAACCATTGGAACGACGTTTTATTTCTTCTACTTGGGAACTGGAGGCAACGGAAGAGCAATTTAAACAATGGAAAATAAAGTATTATGCTCTTTTAAAAGAGTTACACCATATGGGCCTACAATCAAAGGGTAAGAAAAATAAATATTATATTACTACTGTTGGTTTTCAAACGGATGAGAAAGAATAAGGGGAAAGAGTTGGATGGATATTTTTAAGAACAGAAATTATTTATTTTTATTAATCGGTAGGGTTGTAACAAATATTGGGGACAGTTTGTATTATGTCACTACAATGTGGCTCGTTTATAAGCTGGGTGGAAATGCATTTTACACAGGACTTGCGGGATTTCTAACGCTTTTGCCTGCCTCATTACAGTTTATTACCGGTCCTTTTGTAGATCAATGGCAAGTAAAAAAAACGTTAATCGTTACCCAACTACTTCAAACATTATTGATTTTCTTAATTCCAATCACATACTATTTTGACTTGTTAACAGTTCAGCTTGTATTAATCATTATGCCAATCGCTTCATTTATTCAGCAATTCGCTTATCCATCACAAACAAAGGCATTACCTATCATTTTGGAAAAAAAGCACTTAATTAAAGGTAATTCTTATTTTGCTTTTGCCTATCAGGGAATTGATCTAGTGTTTAATGCTATTTCAGGTATTCTTGTCACTTTTTTTGGAGTAGTTTTGTTATATCTAGCCGATTCCATTATTTTTGCGATGGCAGCAATATTGTTTAGTTTGATACAATTGCCTAGAAAGGTTGAACAAAAAGATAGCAGAACTGGAAAACAGAAGATTTTGCAATATATTACTGACTTAAAGGAAGGATTTCGTGTTGTTTATCGTTCATTAATTGCTGTATTTTTAATTGGTTCGATTGTTGCAAATTTTTGTATCGGGGCTGCTATGGCAATTTTGCCATCCCTTGCAGATGTACGAGGAGGTCCGATGTTTTACGGTTTTTATTTGGCAGCTATGTCTGTTGGTGGATTAGTTGGTGCATTATGCGGATCGTGGATGGGAAGATTTCGGTTAGGTATTTTTGTAACAATATCCTTTTGTTTTAGTGCACTATTGTGGATCTTTGCAGCAATATTTCCGATTACATCTATCGCTATAGTATGTTTTGCTCTTGCATGGATTCCCATTGGTGGTACAAATGTCATTTTTGCAACAACGTTACAAACCGTAGTTCCACACGAACTCTTGGGTCGTATAAATACAGTATCTGGTAGTATGAGTGCGATTGCTATGCCAATTGGTTCCATAGTTGGTGGTTATGTTGCTAGTGTAACCAGTAGTACTCTAACATTTTCTTTTGCAGGGTTAGGATTTCTATTTGTTTCTATCGTTTGGCTTTTACATTCACGCTTAAGAAGATTACCGAAGTTATCAATGCTTACAGGAGATTTAATGGGAATTCACATAAATAAGCCTTCATTGACGGCGGAAGGTAAAGATTACTAACTGACATAACCGAACGATCTTTCTCCTTCAGTGGATTCTACTAATCGATTGGTCTCCCCTGTACTGGAATGAGTAATAGATAGAGGTAGCAAGTACCATATGATATTTATACGTCATTTATCGCTTTGTAGGGAGTTTATTCTGTTTAAACGCCACATAGGCATTTGAATTCCTTTTTATGCTATATACAACATCTTTTTTGTCCTCAATTAGTTATTAACTCAACTTTCGCAGTTCAAAATAGGCAGGTACACCTTGATATAATTAGGCAGACCCGCAACCCATTGTTGTAGTTGACTTTTAATTAACTTTTGTATTCTTTTATTGGTGTGTTTTAGGGTATCTTCAAGAAGCTCGATTAATTGCTGTAACGCTACAGCCCAATCAAGTTCATTTATTTCATCACATAATTCATAAAACATGCCACCTAATGTACGGTCATCTGTGCTGCACCGATTTTGCCAGGAAGGCACGATATACCTTGTAAACACAATGGTTGTATGGCTGATTAGTGCATCATATGAACGACTCTGGAATTCTTTTTCCAGTTTCAATAGGGACTTCGTTGTTTTGAAAAAGACT
>NZ_BMEV01000121.1 GCF_014637175.1 Compostibacillus humi
TGCCTATGTAAAATTCAAAAAATTTTAAGCACAAATCCACGAAAAGATTGATATCATAGGAAATACATTTTATTAAAAAGTGAATTTGTGCCTATTTACTGTCGAACTCGGGTTTAGAGTAAGTACTGTTACTGATTGGGAATGGGAATTTTAAGTCGTATCTTATCAGCATTTTATTCTTTTAGAATCTTTATTTATGATTTTTTGCCCATAAAATAGAAACGGTGAACCTTACATATTGGAGAGATTGGAGCTTTATCTGGGAATTTTTACTATAGGACAAGGAACCTTTCTCTTCACAATTATTATTAACATTTTGTTCATATTATTGCGAGATAATAGTTAAGAGGAGAGTGATGACATGAAGCGTCCAATAAAAATTTTAATTATTGAAGACGATTCAAATATTGTAGAATTAATCCAGCTGTATATGGATAAAGTTGGATATTTCCATATTTCTGCTTCTGATGGGGAAGAAGGGTTGGAACTTTTTTTAACGGAATCCCCTGATTGTATCATTCTCGATATTATGCTGCCTAAAATGAATGGCTGGGAAGTTTGTAAAGCAATTCGTTTGGAAGATAAACAGGTTCCTATCATTATGCTGACCGGCAAAGGGGAAACGTATGATGTAATTAAAGGATTGGATATCGGAGCGGATGACTATATAGTTAAACCATTTGATCCGAACGAATTAATAGCCCGTGTAAAATCAGTACTGCGACGTACGATCTTATCAGAAAGCGAAAAGGATAAACTTCAATTTGACAATATCGTTATTCATATGAAGGAATATCGTGTCTTAATCAATAACGAAGAAGTCCCGATGGCACCGAAAGAAATGGAATTGTTTTATTACTTAGCAATGAATCCGAACCAGGTTCTGACTAGACAACAGTTATTGGACCGAGTATGGGGATATGAGTTTAATGGAGACCCTCGTACCGTTGATGTCCATATTAAGCGTATTCGGGACAAGCTTGCTGCACATCAAACGAATTGGTCAGTTGTGACTATTCGAGGAGTAGGGTATCGGTTTGAGGAGAATTTAAATGTTTAAGAAGAACTCTATTTTTATTAGAATGTTTTTCAGCTATTCGTTCATTATTATTCTTTCATTTTTATTATTTATTGGTGTCTTTTTTTATTTATTTCATTTGAATCTTTATAAAGAATTTGAAGATATTTTTCATCATCAATATCTACAGGTTGAAAAGCAGCTGCAGAATCAGAGGAAATTTAATTGGAGCGATAGCGAAACAGCGGAAATATTAAGTCATTCTCTTAATCAGCCAGGCTATCACGTCTATATTGTTGATGAAACGGGCAAGCAAATATTTGGACCGGACACAAATCAAGAGTCTCCTGTTATTCCAATATCAGATGATATTCTAAGCCAGGTCCAATCAGGAAAGCTCTTGTCTAAAGGAGGTTTTGAGAACGGAGAGCTTCGATATACGATTGCAACAATGCTCACCACGAGTATAAATGAAGTAGAACAGCCGATCATGGTCATGGTTTTTAATAAATTAAACCATGAATATCAGCGTGTCATTTGGATGATTCTATTTACATTCTTCATTGCAATCGTGTTTGCGGGGATTATTTTATGGTTTATGTCAAAGAGGATCACTGCTCCATTAAGAGAAATGAGTGAGATTGCAAGGCACTATGCGAAAGGTGACTTTTCAAAGTCCGTTCACTATCAATTGAATGATGAAATTGGCCAATTAGCGAAATCTTTTACTCATATGGCACATGAACTAAATAATTTAGAAACGATGCGAAGGCAATATATTTCCAATGTTTCCCATGAATTACGCTCCCCATTAACATCCATAAAGGGATTTATCATTGCATTAATGGATGGAACAATCCCGCCGAATAAACAAGAGCATTATTATCGTTTAATGCGAGATGAGACAGAACGGATGATTAAACTTGTAAACGATACATTGAATATGAATCAACTGGAAGAAGGTCATTATAAAATTTTGCGAACAAATTATAATTTAACGGATCAAGTTAAAACAATTATTCATAAGCTGGAACCCCATTGTAAAGAAAAACAGCTGGAGATTCGTTTACATGCAGATCAGGATTATCATGTCAATGCTGATAAAGAGCGGATAGAGCAAGTATTTGTGAATCTTATACGCAATGCCATTCAGTTTTCAAATATGCATTCGTATATTGATATCACCCTTACTCGAGAGGAGCAAGATGTCAAGGTGATGATACAAGATTATGGAATTGGGATAGAAGAAAAGCACTTAGATTTAATTTGGAGGAGATTCTATAAAGTGGATGAGGCGCGTTCCATTAAATCAGGGGCCGGACTTGGATTAGCAATTGTTAAATCTATTTTGGACCTGCACGAAACGGAAGTGAATGTCTATTCAAAACCCGGTGAAGGGACCATTTTTTCTTTTAAGCTCCCAGTAGCTTGAGCTGGGAGCTTAAGTATTCGAAAGAATGTTTGTTAACATATTGTTCATATTCGATTGTTATGATAGACGGGCAGTGCAGCAGATAAAGAGGAAAGGGGTGTAAATAGTGTATTATCTAAGCTATATGCTTCATATTGCAGGTATAGCAATATGGCTAGGTTCTTTCCTGGCGCTCGGCTATCTATTAAAGAGTTTAGTGAAAGATGAAAGAAAATTGGCGGACTTTGCTCCCGTTATAAAGCGAATTCAGAAGTGGGTAATGATGGGTGTTCTACCAAGTTTAGTGCTAATTCTTTTATCAGGAGTGTACATGATTCTCCAATTTAGCCGAGATTCGATGCCGCTCTATCTAACCATCATGGAGCAGGGTGGAACAATAATCATTTTGTTAACAATTATTTTGGTATCTATGTACAGTGTGAGGTTAACTAAAAAGCTGCAAGGGATCCCATTAAAGAAAGAAAAAACACTTGTTGAGCTCACTAATGTTTATTCAAACTTTCTGCTAGTTTCTACTTTACTGGGAATCGGAATTATTATTGTTGTTGGCTTGCGGCTGGTTTAATTATAATACAACATGAATTATAAATTAGAGGTGAAATAATGTTTCTTGCAATAAGAGAATTTAAATATGCAAAATTGCGGTTTATCATGATTGGTAAAGTGGACCCCATCGTCAAGACAACTTTTTTATAAATTTAAGGTGCATTGAGTTTTGCTCCTTCCCATCTTGCCAACCAAGCCTTTCATGTGGCAGGTTCTGTCAAGGGCGTATTCTCCCTTGACAGGTTCTGTCGCATGAAAGATAATTTCTCAAAGATGGGAAGGGCAATG
>NZ_BMEV01000122.1 GCF_014637175.1 Compostibacillus humi
CAGACTTGACGGTCACCCCCCATGCCCTTGTCTTAAGCTACAGCTACTACTGCCTTCACTGTTCGGGACTTTCACCCTATAGTCTGCACCCATGCCGGGCACACCAAAAAAACCTGTCCGTTTCCCTGAACGGACAGGTTTCAATAAACCTCGGAATATGTTCATAAAGACTTTACTTTATATAACGTTCTTCAATAATGCTGCGATACGGTTTTCTAGCCCTCGGCGGCCCAAGTACTTCCGACATAATAATCCCATTAACAAGGCCTTTACTTGTAATATTGCCGCTCATTTGTTTTTTCAGCGTCTTTTGTTTTTCTGTTAAATCTTGCTTTCTATCCAATGTTGGCTTTAAGCCCTTATGGAGGTCATCGCTCGCAGCAAGCTGGCTCCTATCCTCGATATCCTCCAGCTCAATATTCGAGCTGAACTGACCTGCCAATTTTTCCAGCTGCTCCTGGCGCATTTCTTCAATGGATACAGTCTGAACGGTTTCCTCCTTTTTTCTCGATTCAGTCGGAAAAACGGGGGCGGCCACAGGTCTTGGCGGCTGGTACGATTTTCTCGCCGGTCTTCCGGAAGGAGAAGTTCTATCCCCCTGTTTCTTCCCCGTCTTTAAAAAACTTAGCAATCCGGAGATAATCAGGACGAGAATAAACAGATTTTCAAAGATAAAATCTAAAAGTTCTAGCATCATCCGGTGACCCCTTTACGTCGAGATCCATTAATTGTTTTCATCATCATTATTATTTTCCTTTGTCAATTTGCCGATCGTATCCCGCATATCAGTATCGGCATTAATATTCCGGTAGTTCAAGTAATCCATGACACCCATTTTTCCGGAACGTAATGCTTCAGCAAGCGCCTGTGGCACTTCGGCTTCTGCTTCCACAACTTTCGCACGCATTTCTTGCACGCGAGCAACCATTTCTTGTTCTCTCGCAACCGCCATTGCTCGGCGCTCTTCTGCTTTCGCTTGGGCGATGTTTTTATCTGCTTCAGCTTGGTCGGTTTGGAGAATCGCTCCAATATTCTTTCCGATGTCTACATCGGCAATGTCGATGGAAAGGATTTCAAATGCAGTTCCGGCATCTAACCCTTTCGCTAGCACCGTATGGGAAATTTTATCTGGATTTTCCAGCACGTCTGAATGTTTTTCTGAGCTTCCGATGGTACTTACAACACCTTCGCCTACTCGGGCAATAACCGTATCTTCTCCAGCTCCACCAACAAGGCGATCAATATTTGCCCGGACAGTAATTCTTGCCTTTGCTTTCACTTCAATCCCATCAATGGCAATACCGGCAATAAATGGCGTTTCGATGACTTTTGGATTTACACTCATCTGCACCGCTTCTAATACGTCCCTTCCAGCCAAATCAATTGCTGCGGCCCGCTCAAAGCTCAGTTCGATATTGGCGCGATGGGCTGCAATAAGGGCATTGACGACACGGTCCACATTTCCGCCCGCCAAGTAGTGGCTTTCCAGCTGGTTAATTTTCACATCAAGTCCTGCCTTATGTGCTTTGATAAGCGGGTTGATTACTCTGCTCGGGACAACACGCCGCAAACGCATTCCCACTAATGTAAAGATGCTGACCCGCACTCCAGCCGCAAGGGCGCTAATCCACAGTGCAACCGGAATAAAGGTAAATAGTATCGCTACGGCAATTAAAATGACCGCGATAATGATAAAAGGTACTAAATCAACAATGGACATGTATATTCCTCCTATATTTATTTTTTCCTGTTAAATTTCTCGAACGACAACACGAACTCCTTCTACCTTCACAACTTTAATCCGTTTCCCCTTTTCAATAAAACCGCCTTCGGAAACGATGTCGATTCTTTCCCCGTTAAATTCTCCTGTTCCTGAAGGCCGAAGGGGGGTAAGGGCAATTCCTTCTAACCCGATAAGATCTAACCGATTTTTAGCAGAAACGTAGCCAAGTTCGGTGGCCGTACTTTCTCTTAAAATAATATGCCTAAATATTCCTTTTTCCAATCCTACCCTGCGGAAAAGAATCACGCTCGCTGCAATTGCGATTAAAAAGGCAATCCCGATACTAAATGCCATTTGTCCCACATCATATCCTGACATGAGCAGGGAACCAATAATGGCTCCAGCACCTAACAGCCCTAGAATCCCGCCCGGCACGAATAATTCTGCAACAATGAGTATAATTCCTGCCAATAGTAAGATAATCGCTTCCATGCCTGCGAGTCCGGCAACGATATGCCCGTAAAAGAAGAGGATTAGCGCAGTAAGGCCCATTATCCCGGGTACCCCAAACCCAGGAGAATAGAGTTCCACAATGAGGCCTAAACTGGCCACCGATAACAGAATGGAATAAACTATTGGATTTGTTAAAAATCTTGCAACTTCTTCAGCTAATGTCGGCTCTGTTTCCACCACAGTTGCTTTGGATAAACCAAGTTCATGGAGAAGTTCTACTCGATCATTTACAATTCCTTCCGCATAACCGACCTCTACAGCATCATTTGGGCTTAGCGTTAAAAATTTGCCGCGAGGGGCCCCATATTCCGGCAAATCAATATTCGGGTCTGCCATTGCAACGGCATACAGCGGATCTCTTCCTTTTGATTCGGCAGCACTGCTCATTTTTTCAATCCAGGCAGATTGGGCTTTTTCTTCCGCAGCGGTTCCATCACTATTAATTACACCGCTCGCTCCCATTGTTGCATGGGGAACAAAGTAAATATTGTCCGTATTTAAAGCTATGTATGAACCCGCAGATAGGGCTTCGTTAATAATAAACGAAGTTGTTGGCACCTCCAAGTTTTGCAATAGGGTAGCAATTTGGCCGGCAGAATCCACTCTTCCTCCCGGGGTATCAATTTCTAAAATGATATGGTCTGCACCGGATTCAATTGCTTCTGTTGTCGTTCGTTTTAAAAAAGCTTCCAATCCCCGCTCTACTTCTCTTTCTACCGGTATAATATAGACCAGTTTGCCGCCCCCATCGTCTTCTGCTGAAATGTCAGCAATCTGGAAAGGAAAGAGGAACACAATAAGGAGCGTCAGAAATCGCAACATTCGCATAGCATCACCCCCCTACTGTTGCCCGTATTGTCAAAAGTTTTTAAGTAAAACCTATTATTATTGCCTATATAATGCGTTTTTATACAAAAAAACTTGCCACCCCCTTAAATTTAGGTTATTTATGAAGTAACCACA
>NZ_BMEV01000123.1 GCF_014637175.1 Compostibacillus humi
TGGTCAAGCCAAGGGCTAAAGAGCATATCCGCTAGATATGAAATTTTGCGTCATACATAATCTGGAACCGCCGTATACGGAACCGTACGTACGGTGGTGTGAGAGGGACGGAGGTTAGTCACCTCCCCCTATCTCAATGTGGAATGGGGGCAAGGAAATGAAAATACGGTGTACGTTCGTTAGAATAATCAGGAGAAGCGCTGAAATTTCGTAATATTTGCTGAAATCAAGATAGGGATAGTTAGAAAAAAGCAGAAAGCTGAATAAAGATTTTATCCGTTAGAATTCATTGGCGGAATGCTGAAATATTTGTATTATCGCTGTAATCAGGCGGGGCAGCGTTAGAATAAAAGAGGAAAGCTGAATAAAAAATTTTTTCGTTACAATAACAGGATGAAACGCTTATTTTTCGATATTTCCGCTGAAAACGGGGCAGCCAACGTTCGAATAAACAGAAGAGCCGAAATCCGGAAACGGAAAGTTCATAAACCGCCGATCTGCTGCAAACATCCGGCCGAATTCCAAAGACATGCGATACATAGAATTAATTAAGGTGACAGAAAATAATCCTATTCCTTAAATTCGTATAATTGCGCGTCTCTGTGCTATATTTAAATTGAAAGGTAATTGGAATAGATTGGAAAGGGCTTCTTGGAACTGCAGCAGAAGGGAGCAATACAATGGATATCCTTTCTTTTTTCCTTGGACTTATCCTGATTACGAATATATTTTTAGGTATGTCGATTATATTTTTGGAGAGAAAAAATCCGACGTCCACCTGGGCATGGCTCATGGTACTTTTATTTATCCCTATCGCAGGGTTTTTTATTTATCTCATTTTTGGCCGTTCCATTAATAAACGAAAAATATTTTCCTGGGACAAAAAGAGCAGGGAAGAGGTGCGGACAACGGTGGAACAGCAGCTCCGGGCCATCCGGGACGGGCATTTTGAATTTAATAAAGTGGAAATGGAAGAGTTCGATGATTTGATTTATTTGCATTTGCGTAATGACGATGCGATTTTTACGCAAAATAACCATATCGATATTTTTACCGATGGAAAGGAAAAATTTGCCCGTCTTATTGAAGATATCAAGAATGCAAAAAACCATATCCATTTGCAGTATTATATTATACGGCATGACGAACTGGGGCAAAAAATTGCCAATCTCCTCGTCGACAAAGTGAAAGAAGGGGTAGAAGTCCGCGTCCTTTTTGATGACCTCGGTTCCCGGATGATTAAAAGGAAATTTGTCCATCGCCTTCTCAACGCCGGGGTGGAGATTGAAGCATTTTTCCCTTCCCGCATTACGAAAATCAATTTGGAAATCAATTACCGCAATCATCGGAAACTGGCCATTATCGACGGCAAAATCGGCTATATCGGCGGCTTCAATATCGGGGATGAATATTTAGGCAAAAATAAGAAATTTGGCTATTGGCGGGATACCCATTTGCGCATTGTCGGGAATGCGGTGCAGCATATGCAAACAAGATTTATTCTCGACTGGAACCATGCTTCCAAAAAACACATTCCGTTTGAAAAAAAATATTTTGAGACGGAAGCAGCGGGAGACGTGGGAGTGCAAATCGTATCCAGCGGTCCGGATTCCTCCTGGCAGCAAATTAAAAACGGCTACATTAAAATGATCATGTCCGCCAAAGACTATATTTACATTCAAACGCCTTATTTTATCCCTGACGACAGTTTATTAGACGCACTGCGGATTGCCGCCCTATCCGGCGTCAAAGTAAAGCTGATGATACCAAATAAACCGGATCACCCCTTTGTCTATTGGGCAACCTTGTCCTATTGCGGGGATTTGTTGCTTGCCGGAGCGGAAGTGTATGTATACCAGAACGGATTTCTCCATGCGAAAACGATTGTCGTCGACGGCAAAATTGCCTCGGTAGGAACGGCAAATATTGACGTGCGGAGTTTCCGGCTAAATTTTGAAGTTAATGCGTTTATCTATGATGCAACGATTTCGAGAAAGCTTTTGCACGCCTTTGAGGAAGATATCGAAAAGTCGACGCAAATGACGGTGAAATTATATCAAAAACGGTCGATTGGCATTCGCTTTAAAGAATCAGTATCCAGGTTATTATCCCCGGTGTTATAGCAGTAGGGAAAAATTCAGGCATCGCAGTGAAATTGGCAGAAAGGAAGATTTATTATGGAAGGAAAACCATGTTCAGCATCCGTTGCAATGAAAACGACATTAGTCTTTCCTCCGGATACGAATCATCACGGAACTTTATTTGGAGGGAAGCTGCTGGCCCATATTGACGACGTGGCATCGATTGCGGCGATCAGGCATGCGCGAAAGCCTGTCGTTACTGCCTCGACAGACTCCGTCGATTTTCTTGCACCGGTCAAAGTCGGGCATTCGATTACGATTAAAGCTTTTGTTACGTATACCCACAAAACATCGATGGAAGTTTTCGTCAAGGTGGTGACGGAAGATCTGCTAAAAGGGGAAAGAAAAGTGTGCAACACGGCCTTTCTTACCTTCGTTGCCGTCGACGAAAGCGGTAGACCGGTTCCGGTCCCGCCGGTATATCCGGAAACAGAGGAAGAAAAGCGGCTGTTTCAAAGCGCTCCGGAACGGCGGAAGCAGCGCCAGGAACGGAGGCAGCGGGCGAAGCAAGTGGCCCAGGAGCTAGTTTTAAAAGACGATACCGATATTTAAAAAGACTCACTGCATCCTGCAGTGAGTCTATTCCTTCACTTCCACTTCTTCCCGTGTAATATAGGCGTCGGCCCAATTTTGAATTTCTTTAATGACCGGTTCCAATGCTCTTCCTTTTTCCGAAAGGGAATATTCGACCCGTACAGGAAATTCGGAGTATATTTGCCGTTGGACAATTCCTTCTTTTTCGAGAAGCTTCAGACGGTCGGAAAGCAGTCGGCCGCTAATTGGCAAATCCGATTCCATTTCCGAGAAACGCTTCGGACCCTCTAACAGATCAAACAATATTAATCCTACCCAGCGTTTGCTGATGAGTTCCATCGCTTTTTCAAACCGAGGGCATAATTGTTGTTCCATGATTTCACCCCGCTTTTTTTATCCGTATTGTCAAAAGTTTTTAAGTAAAACCTATTATTATTGCCTATATAATGCGTTTTTATACAAAAAAACTTGCCACCCCCTTAAATTTAGGTTATTTATGAAGTAACCACA
>NZ_BMEV01000124.1 GCF_014637175.1 Compostibacillus humi
GTATGCCCAAAATCAGGATTTTACTACCATTCACCTTTATCATTTATCATGTTTATCGAAATTAACAGCTCTTACTTGTTTAGATAACAAAAAATCATTGGATTTGGTATCAATTAAATCTTCATTGGAAGTATGAATAATTCAGGATAAAATCTATAAATAACAACTAATACGAGGAGGAATTACCATGAGTAATAGGAGTGTGTGGTCATTAAAGCTATCAACAGCAGCTATTGCACTTATTCCAGCCGCAATCGGTATCAATTATTTAGGAAAATTAGTAGCAGGACTATTAAAATTGCCATTATGGTTGGATTCAATTGGCACCGTTCTGTCAGCCATGTTGGCTGGTCCCATTATCGGTGCTCTTTCCGGAATGATCAATAATATTATATACGGTGTCACAGCGGATCCGATCTCAACCGTTTATGCCATTACAAGTGGTGTCATTGGCTTAATTGTCGGGGTAATGGCATATAAAGGCTGGCTGAAAAATTTCAAGACGGTCATCGTTGTCGGTTTGGTGGTTGGTTTAGCTGCTGCAGTCATTTCCACTCCACTAAATCTTATTTTCTGGGGCGGTCAAACTGGTAACGTTTGGGGAGATGCATTTTACGCCTTTTTAGTTTCCAATGATGTTCCTGTTTGGCTAGCATCCTTTGGGGATAGTGTTGTTGTAGATGTCCCAGATAAATTGGCTACAGTAATCGTTGGTTATTTGATTTTCAAGGGGTTGCCTAACAACTTTATTTCTATTTTCCAAGGTCAAGATAAAATTGAAGAATTGTAAGGATTGATTGACATGAGTACGATGACGCTTTATGCAGACAGAGATTCTGTTATCCATAATCACGTATCCCCCTTGACAAAAGTATTGTATGTGGTGGTCAGTATTGCCATCACATATATTTATCCAGATTTACTTTTCGTACTGCTCGTCACTCTATTTAGTGGGTTGATGCTTACGCTTGGAAAACTATCATGGCTTCTGACGATTCCAGTGTGATAAGATAAGTCATGTGCCATGCAAGCATCTGTTAAAACGGAAAAGAGCTGACCTTGCTCCTTTTGGATGAGCCGACTTTCGGCCAAGATGCGCATTCGAATCAAGAACTCATGAACCTATTGTCCAAAAAGCATCAGGACGGCGCAACGCTGATTATGATTACGCATGATATGGATCTCATCCATGAGTATGCGACACGCGTAATCGTCATCAAAGATGGCAAAGTCGCAGCGGATTGTTCACCAGCTGAATTATGGAAAGTTGAACCGGGATGTATAGAAAAATGGCAACTTGAACAGCCCATTGCCGTTCAACTGAGTAATATATATGAAAAGGAAATGGAATATGTTTCTACAACGACTTAATCCAAGCGTCAAAGCAGTGACAATCATTGTATTTATCATTTTTCTCGCGATGATTTTCGAACCTGTCACACCACTGCTTTTTTTAATGTGGACCATTTTTGTCACGTTCATTTTTGGAAAGGTGGATGTGAAAAAGTATCTGCTTTATTTCGCCCCATTCATCATTTTTGCTCTGGGAATGTTTTGGACATCCATCGTTTTTGCTGATACACCGAATCATCCGGACGATGCGATACGATTTTTTGGCATCGACTTTCCGAAAGAGTCGGTACTTACCGCTCTTGCACTTACATTACGTATACTGAATGTCGCTGCACTGTCCTTACTATTCGTTTTTACGACAAACACGGTTCACTTCATACTAAGTATGATGCAGCAATTAAAGCTTCCGCCTAAAATCGCTTATGGCGTGTTGGCGGGGTATCGATTCCTGCCGATGCTTAAAGATGAGTTGAAGCTGATTCATGATGCCCATCGCATCCGGGGAGTGAACCAGGCAAGAACAGTGAAAGAGAAATGGCAAAATTACAAACGCTATGTCATCCCCCTTCTGGCAAGCGCCATCCGAAAGGCCGAGCGAACGGCAATGGCAATGGAGTCAAAAGGCTTCACCGGAGATAAACATCGAAGTTTCTATCGGCAATTCAAGATCCAAAAACAAGACTTCATCTTCCCTGTGTTGATGTTGTTCGGATTTATGTTTTCTTATCTTATTGCGATTCAAATCGGATGAGCGGTGAACAGAAAATTCTACATTTAGGATTAAGAAGAAATCAGAGAAGTGGATGAACGTGAAATTCCATTACGTAAATGCCGTCGCAACAGGTATTACCTTTATCACTGAGGGTAGGATGATGCGGCTGTGATCCATCACGAAATTGAAGCAATGATAGAATGCGGGGATGTTTCGCAGTCCATTATTTCATAAGCTTGGATGGGGACGCTCATGAATGACTGATGAGAGTGTTCCTCATCCAGCTGGCAATACTTGATGAATGAAAAATTTACAAAAATCCATGAGTTGTCATTGGACTTCTCATGGTCAGCCAAAAAACTTTCGAAATGTTTGATCAGAATTCGTGGAACGAAATGATTTAGAATATGGATACCTATTATAGAAATTCACAATCAACAACCGGAGTCGGACGTCGGGATGTTCAATATAACGTCCTCTCATGTGGTAAGGACTGTTCGAACCATACAGAAAATAAGATAAAAAACCAATCACTTCCGAAGTATCTTCTCCATTTCTGATTCAAGCCGATAAACCCTCTTATTTAACGCTTCTGACCTGTCATCGACATATCTCTCCAACTTGTCATGATACTGTCCGAAACTACTAATAATATCTTTAGATAATCGACGTTGTTCCTGTTTAAACTCAGACAATTCTTCTTTAATATTTGATACGTCAATCTTAACCGAGGACAATTCTTCTTGAATCGTTGATATATCAGTCTTAACCGAGGACATTTCACCTTGAATCGTTGATATATCAGTCTTAACCGAGGACATTTCACCTTGAATGTTGTAAATCAGCACATTATCCCAGCACCAGTTTATCAAAATAAACCGGTCTAAAATCTGGAATAATGTGATTATTTTTCACTTTATTTCAGAATTTGAAAATTTTTAAGCACTTTATTTCAGTCAAAATACATAAAAAGATCCCCCCTAAAAAGGGCGTATTGTCAAAAATTTATAGATAAAATCTAGATGATTTATTGATATATAAGGTTTTATAAACAAAAAACTTGCCACCCCCATTGTTTTAGGGTATTAGTGAGGTAACCACAC
>NZ_BMEV01000125.1 GCF_014637175.1 Compostibacillus humi
TCGAAATCAAACCATTGACGTGTTTGTCAAGAGCGATTGCGGCGGCATTTTCTCTATTTTCGTTAGAACACATCCTTCCAATACTGAGTTTTCATAGAACTTTTGACACTACCGGAATAATATGCAAAAAATTTAGCACATTATTGCGGTGAAGTCTAGTGAAGGTGCTGGAGGAATTTGAACATAAAAGGCTTATTTTGGATGGAATAATGTGGAGCTTTACACTGGTTTGAGATTTTCTCGTAAACTCTTCTGTTTTGAGTGTGTGAATGAGTTCTCCCATCGATATAAAAGATACTTTGTATCCACTGTAAATGGCCTCTATTCCTAATCCTGTGGCCAGATGGGTTTTACCCACACCTGGCGGCCCTAACAGGATTAAGTTATAAAGTTGATCCAGCCATGTAAATTCCTTTAATTGATTCATTTGCTTCTTGCTTATCGATTGCTGCTCATTCAAATTATAGTCATCCAGGGTCTTATAAAAAGGAAAGGATGCCCATTTTAGTCTTCTTTCAATTAACTTCTCTTCGCGACGTTTCTGTTCATAATTTGTTAAGTGATTTAGGAAGACCTGGTAAGTCCAGTCTTCCGATTCTGCCTGCTTGATAAGGCTTGGTAAATAATTGGCTGACTCTGACAGCCGTAAAGAACGCAGTTGCTGCTGTAACTGTTCAAGAGAAGACATTATTTAGACACCCCTTCCAATACTTCAAGATAATCATCTAATTTGCGCGTATGCGGTTTAGTGTATATTGCTGATTTATCAACCTGAGGAAGGAGCTTTATGTTTTGGTTTTGTTTGCCTTCATCTTTGTTCAACTGGCGTTGGCGTTTGACATACTGAATGATATCGCTAAATTCAGTCGCACTGTATATCCCCTTATTTATACATTCTTCTAAAGCTTCATCGATAAGATCCGGTTCCGCCTTGATCGCTTTTCCTATCAACTGAAGCTGGTCCCGTATGTACCTTGGATATCTTTGATGTATTTCTTCCAGATAGATGCGGGCCAATTCTTGATTTTTAAACTTCTCGGCCAGGCTAGTGATGTATGCTGGAATTCCTTTTGTACGGTCACGGGTGTGTTGCGTATCCTGAATTAACTTTCCTTTTTCATGACTCAGCCGATGGTTTGCAATAACTGGACCTTCTTTTTCCTCCCGTATGAATAAATACCCTTCTTCTGTTACTTCGATAAATACGCTTTTCCCTTTTTTATACGTTCCGAGAGGAACGGAGTACCGATTGGAAAGGTAAATTATGGTGTTGTCCTTCCTGACCGTTCTTGTTATACTTGAATCGATACTTGATACAGTAATTTTTTTAATGACCGGTCTTAAGTGTTGTTTTTCTATTAAAAACACTTCTACTGGTCTTTTTTGTTGTGTTATGTATCTTTTTGTTTCCCGTTCTCGCTAACCACGCAAGGCACTGTTCATTCCACTTGTCTAAGTTGGTGTATACTCTATTTTTAGCGAAGTTTTTCTTTACATAACCAACCACATTTTCAATTCTTCCCTTACTTTCTGGGTCTGCTTTCCGACAAATAGATAAGTTTAGTTTTCTTTCTTCACAATAAGACTGAAACTCAGCTGTAAGAATAATGTCTCCCGCATTTTCACTGACAACCAGTAAAGAATCTTGATCATAAATAAGTTCATAAGGAATACCCCCAAAATACTGAAACGCATTTTCATGGCTTCGAATGACATCTTTAGTAGTGAAAGGACGGTCCAGCCACTCTACATACTTATAACGAGAGTGCGAAAGCACGAAACAGATAAAGTTTAATGTTACCATGCTTCCATCCGTTTTCTTCTGCTTTGTTTGACCAAAGTCTATTTGTGCCTGTTGTCCCATTGGGGGATCAGGAATTGCCTGATATATACGTTTTTCCTCCGTTTTAGGAATAGAATATTTTTCACGTAATTCTTTGACATAACTTCGAACAGTGCTTTCTCCAACTTTTAGATTGTCATACCTTTCCAGCAGCCAATCATGTACTTGTGCAGCTGAAAGATCCGGATGTTCTGTAAGCCAGGTATGGATAAGCAATTCGTATGGATCCAATTTCTTTTTCCTTGTTTTGCTAGAAGCCATCCATAGACTCATTTCTTCTGGTGACTTTTCTAGATACTTATAATCGAAATACCTAGCTTTTTAGCTATTCTTCTTATTCTAAAACCCTGTTTTTTTAATTTTTGAATTTCCATGTACACTTCCCACTTTTCCACCTTTCATGTGTCCCCCATTATCATGTAATACAAATTAGTATTATACATGAAATGCGGGTCTAAATAATCAAGAGTCACTGCCCGAGCAGCGAATTGTAAAAGGATGTCACCCCTACGGGGCAACATCCTTTTACATGCTTTTTCCCCGTAGAAAAGTGTTCATTTTTATCTAGCAAAAATTGTCTACTTTAGTTTAGCAGTTACAAATGGAAGTTTATCAAGGAAAATCCTGTTATTGTTAAAAAGGAAACAGAAAAGATTAGTTCAGGAAATGCGTACAATCAAGAGGAAATAAGCGAGTTGTATAAATGTTTGCCACAATTAGAACTTAAATGGAGATTATAATGGACCCAAGATTTTAGACAGCTAGAAAGGATATGTTAAGGTAGGTTTATGAAAAGGAAACGATATTCACCAGAATTTAAAGCACAAGTTGTATTGGAAATTCTTAAGGAAGAGAAGTCTTTAACTGAGCTGTCCTCTGAATATGGGATTCATGTTAATCAGCTGCGGAAATGGAAAACACAATTTCTAGAACAAATGCCGCAACTGTTTCAAAAGCAGAACAAGGATCAAGAAAAGATGAAAGCTGATTATGAAGAACAAATTGAAAATCTATACGCTGAAGTAGGCCGATTAACCACGCAATTGTCGTGGCTCAAAAAAAAATCTGGCATCTACCACAACTAGGCAAGAACGTGTGAATTTGATCGAATGGCAAGACTCAGAATTATCCATTACAAAACAGGCAGAGCTATTAAGCCTTAACCGTTCAAGCCTTTATTATAAACCAGTCGGGCCTTCAGCAGAAGATGTAGCCAT
>NZ_BMEV01000126.1 GCF_014637175.1 Compostibacillus humi
TCGATAAGGCCCCTTACAAAGAATTACTCACAAATTAATTATTATTGACCTGTTTTCAGAAAGTTATACGAGAAACCGTAAAATACGGTGTCTCTGCTTTCCTATTGCCAAATATAGACTAATAATATTATTATCCAAAGATTTTGATTTTATTCACATGGTTTAGTGAGGTAGCTAAGTAATTTTATTTTCACAGAAAAATCCCTGGACATGAACTCATGTGCCAAGGATTTTTTGATTTGTTAAACCAGCAGCAGCTTAAGAGACTAGTAACTTGACTGCACACTGTAATTCCTTCTGCCAGTCGTTAACAGCTTTAAGCAGAATCCCCTTTTACTTGAATCAGATTTGCCTGTACTAAACGCTGTCTTACTACAATACCGATCCAGCTGGCTAAGAATGCTTTAATAAATCCAACTACAAGGAATGGATAGACTCCTGCCGCCATTGCCGCACCCCACGTTAAATCGAGTACAAATTTCAAATGGACGGTACCGAAGAATAAGGTGACAAACATTCCTACAATATTGGCTAATAGTGCCATCGGAATGGTGAATTTTGTCTTCTCAAGAATAAGACCTGTCACAAATGCAGTTGCAATGAAGCCGATAATATACCCCCCGGACGGCCCGACGATTACTTGCAGCCCTCCGCTAAATCCTGCAAATACAGGCAATCCTATTGCTCCAAGCAGCATGTAGCAAACCATGGAAAGTGCTCCCTGCCTGCTTCCGAGGATTGTTGCCGCCAGTCCAACCGCCAATGTTTGCCCGCTAATCGGTATAAGCGGCAATGGAATTTCTACCTGTGCCAAAATAGCTGTAATCGCTGCAAAAATTGAACAGTTCAACAATACTCTTAATCTTTTACTGCTATCATTCATTATCCTTTCTCCCCCATATAAATTTCTAAATAATGATTTAAATTTTAAAATAAAACCCCGATAATGTCAACCTATTAAATTACAAGTTGACAATAGTAACCGTTCTAAAAATATTTATGGAAGAGAAAGTCTCACTTATTATATTCGCTTAGGACTAATTAAAATAAAATAACTGCTAATGAATCAATACATTAGCAGCTCTTTCAAGCAAAAAATATTTTCATCTAAAAACTGGTGGGCAAAGGGACATCGTTAACCATCAATAAAATGAAACTATTTATTTTGCCGTTTGTTAACTTCCATCGTAATAAACTCTGGTAAATAGTTGGGTGTACATCCTTTTGCTACGATTTCATCTTTGTAAAGACCTGTTTTTTCACCGATTTTCATACAACGTTCGCGATACTTTTCATCATAAACGCCGATCCAGCCTGCAGTGAAATTCATCGCCCATTGTACTTCCGGTTTTTCCTTGGCGATATTCGCTTCGATTGCAGACAGCAATTCTTCGGTGTTATCAGGTGGTGTTTGTCCAGTCCATCTTAATCGTGCCTGATAATACCAGTAAGTTCGCCTTTGTAGAGCTGAAGGACTATTTTCCCATGACTCTATCAATGCAATTGTTTTCTTGCTTTTAGTAAGATGATTCGCCATTAACCAATCCATCAGGTTAGTTCGCTCCTTAGAAGGATGCGACTGCATATCCCTATCAAGCATATTTAGCACTTCTTCTGAAAGAAGTTTTTTATTCATAATTAAGATGGCTAAAATTCTGGGCAGAAACTCTCCGGTTGACCAAAGTTCCATCGCCAGTTCGTGATCTTTTTTAATTTCCTTCGCAATTTTTCGTAATTCGCCTAGCTTCGTATTGCTGTCAATCTGCTGTAGAATGTTTTCTGCTTTTAAAGAGGGTTTTATTTCATTCATTTCATTTCACTCCTTATACTCTAGCATGCCCTTGATCATATTAATCTAGAACATTATTTCAACGCAGTCTTCCAATGTTTTTGATATTGTAACATTTAACGTATTTGAGCATTCTCCTAGGTGCTTCGAAGTTCCAGATGCTTACTCTCCTACCATTCCGTCGTTATCCCGGTCATCCATATAAGGGTATAACCAATGATCACGCGTAATTGGCATTCTGAATCCTGCTGCTTTTGCTTCTTTAATCGTTACTTGTCCATTTCCATCTGTATCAATGCTTGAAATATCACCCGTTTTGTTTGATGGTTCTTTTTTCGTTAAACCGAGTGATTCATTTACTTCATCCGGGTTCACATTGTCAAATTTGTCGACAATCTTATTGCCGTTTATCGTATACGTATACTGATAACTTGAAGGAATTTGGGTTTCTGTATCTGGATAGGTGATAATTGCTTCAAAGTTTGTTGCACCGCCTGCTTTGCGTATCGCATCTTCCATATAAGCTTGATCACCGTGTCGGTTGAGCGTACTGTTTTGTGGAGTAATATTATACGCATTGGATACTCCGCCAAGAGAATCGGCAATGATGTGGCCTTCATCTAAATCGTCCCTTTCAACGCCAGGAACCTTTGCTTCATCTGAGTAATATCTGCCATTTGATAATACCGGTTCTTTACTGTCATCTTGCAAAATGATTTCTTCGGCAATGACACGTACGAGTTGACCGTGTTCATTCGTAAGCGCCCAATATTCCCGGTCGCCAAAACCGATGTCAACGACGACGTTAGGTTCACGATAGCCGGACAAATCCCCGCCATCCACTTCTATGAGTTTATATCCTGCAAACAGATCAGTCTTTGATTCGGCTTCTGTTTCCTCTGCTGCCGCTTCATCATCTGCATTTGTATCCAAATCTTCTTTATCACTGTTTTTATTCGTTTCAACTGTGGCTGCTTCTTGTGAATCCGTTTCTGCATCTGTAATAGATGCATCTTCTGCATCCGTACAGCCAACAATAAAAATGGCAGTTATAAGTAAAAATAAAGATTCATCACCACTTTTTGTGAAAAAGCATAAAAAAGGAAAACATTTCTGAATTCCTGGCAATAATGTTAGCACCAAAACAAAACATTAATAGGAGGATTCAAAAATGTTTTCCGTGTTACTAGAATTGCCAGAATTTGAAGT
>NZ_BMEV01000127.1 GCF_014637175.1 Compostibacillus humi
GGCTTGGCTTTTTAGCAAAAATTGGGTGAAAATAATTTATTGAATATTCTGTAAATGACTCAACCTTTTTTATTGATTGGAAGAGATTTAATAAAATTTACTCTTCACAGCTGCCTGGATGAAAATCAAGTTGACAAATAGGTTTCCGTTTCAGTATAATTACAAAGACTGTCTTATAGATAATTGTATGATTGTTTAAGATAACCAATCTCCTAAAGGAGGTGCGAAAGATGAAAAGAACGTTTCAACCAAATAACCGTAAACGTAAAAAAGTACATGGCTTCCGTGCACGAATGAGCACAAAAAATGGTCGTAAAGTTTTAGCTCGCCGTCGTCGTAAAGGAAGAAAAGTATTATCAGCATAGGCCACTGAAATGTCAGTGGTCTTTTTGCACTTGCTGCGGAAGAATAGACTTGCCTTTCAGGTGATCCATCGTGAAAAAAAAATATCGGATTAAAAAAAATGAAGAATTTCAATATGTGTTTCGCCACGGAAAATCCTTTGCCAATCGGCAATTGGTTATTTATTATATTAAGAAGCCAAATCAAGAACATTTCCGTGTCGGTATTTCAGTAGGGAAAAAAATCGGGAATGCGGTGACTAGGAATCGGATAAAACGGTATTTGCGGGAAGCATTTCAAGACGTTCAACCGCAGATTAATGCTGCTTACGACATTGTTGTAATCGCTCGCAATCCGGCAAAAAATATGGGGTATGCAGAAATTAAGCGCAGTTTGATGCATTTGCTGCATAAAGAGAAATTGATTTAAGGTTTGTTCATCGTTTTGTAATTCCAGATAAGCAATATTTATTTATTAATATTTTTATTTAAACATAGAAACTTGTCCCGACTTACGCTAAAATATCTTTTAGAAATGGTTAGTGCAAATTTTGAGGAGGAAATAAGTTGCGCAAAAAATATGTCATACTTTCCCTGATCATCGGCTTATCATTGCTGCTTGCCGGCTGTACGGAAGTGGATCAGCCGATTACAGCGGAAAGTGAAGGAATATGGAACACGATATTCGTTTATCCCCTTTCTTGGAGTATAACAAAAATTGCCGAGATTTTTAATAATAGTTATGGACTATCCATTATCATTGTTACGATTTTTATCCGTTTATTGTTAATGCCATTAAATGTAAAGCAAATTAAGAGTTCAAGAGCAATGCAGGAAATTCAGCCGAAGCTGGCGGAACTTCGGGAAAAGTATAGTTCTAAAGACCAAAACACCCAGATGAAATTGCAGCAAGAAACGATGCAATTAATGAAGGAACATAACGTTAACCCGCTTGCTGGCTGTTTGCCTATTTTCGTGCAAATGCCGATATTAATCGCAATGTATCATGCGATTGTCCGTACAGAGGAAATTCGTAACTATAGCTTCCTATGGTTCCAGCTGGGCAGCCCGGACTTTATTTTGCCGCTCTTAACGGCATTTTTCACCTTCTTGCAGCAAAAGATTATGATGTCCATCAATCCATCGGCCAATATGAACCCGCAAATTGCCATGCAAATGAAAATGATGCTGTACATGATGCCGATTATGATTGGGGTTATGGCTTTCTTCTTCCCGGCAGCATTGGCACTGTACTGGGTAACAGGTAATATCTTTATGGTTGTGCAAACTCTCTTAATTAATAAGCCAATGATGAGCAATATGAATAGTGGAGGAGTTAAAAAGTGAGAGAGGTAACCGCTAGCGGTCAGACGTTGGATGAAGCGGTCCAATCAGCTTTGGAACAGTTAAACACCACGAAGGACCACGTCGAGATTGATGTCATCGACGAGGGAAAAAAAGGCATTCTTGGCATTTTCGGTTCAAAACGGGCTGTTGTAAAAGTAAGAATTAAGAAAGATCCGATTAAAGAAACGGAGAAGTTCATTCTTAATGTAACGAAAAACATGGGTGCAGATGTAGAAATAAATACGACAGTAAATGATAAACATGTTACGTTTGAATTGACAGGAAAAGATATCGCTCTGTTAATCGGAAAACGGGGGCAAACATTAAATGCGCTCCAATATTTAGTCCATCTCGTTCTGAACAAAGAAAGCCAATCATATTATCGAGTGACACTAGATGCAGAAGGGTATCGGGAAAGAAGAAAGGAAACGCTGGAATCCCTTGCGCTGAAAAAAGCGGATCGAGCGATTAAATTGAATAAAGAAATAAAATTGGAACCAATGCCTGCTTTTGAACGAAAAATCATTCATACCGTATTGCAGGAAAAAGAGGGAGTTTCGACGTTTTCTGATGGAACCGAGCCCCATCGTTATATCGTCATTGCGCCAAAATCGTAAAACCCGGCTTAGTCCGGGTTTTTTTGGCTCTATACTAAATGTTGGGGTTTAGAAATAATTTAAAGACAAATAAAAACACGCTTCTCCAATTTCTTTTATACTTGAATTGACGAGAAACAAGCAAAAAGAGAGGAGAAGCGTGTAAATGAATAATACCATAAAAATCCCTGGTTTAGAAGATGTAATTATTACAAAAGTGGAGGAGTTTGAGGATCGAATAGCCATATTTGTCGAAATGGAGGTCCAAACCCATATATGCCCAAAATGTGGTAAAAAAACGAGAAAAATACATGATTATCGAGTGCAAAAAATCAAGCATTTAAAATGGTTTGAGCGTTTAAGCTATATTTTTTATCGGAAGCGCAGATATAGATGTGATACATGTGGCAAGAGATTTTACGAGAAGAATTCGATTGTAGATCGTTATCAGAGATTTTCTAAAGAATGGAATCAAGCCGTACATATTCGTAGCGTGCGAGCGAAGACATTTAAAGAAATTAGCCAGCAATTTGGCGCTTCCCCATCTACTATCATTCGCAGATTTGATGAGCTTGCAGAGAAAGAGCTAAAAGATGTAGAGGAGCTTCCT
>NZ_BMEV01000128.1 GCF_014637175.1 Compostibacillus humi
TCCGCTAGATATGAAATTTTGCGTCATACATAATCTGGAACCGCCGTATACGGAACCGTACGTACGGTGGTGTGAGAGGGACGGAGGTTAGTCACCTCCCCCTATCTCAATTGCAAAGGAAAATGTGAAAACGACCGGGTTTATTAAAATAATTGCAGTATATATTAGAAATAAAATTGTACATCCCTTCATATATAAGATATAAAAGGTACCTTCAACATAGTGTAAAGGAGGGATTTTTTAATCTTATAAAACATTGGAAAGGGGGATGAAAAATGGAATTCGGCATTCTTTCTCTTTTGCCTCCGGTACTGGCAATTGTCTTGGCCCTAGTTACAAGAAATGTTATTCCGGCATTGTTTGCCGGAGTATGGCTAGGGGCTACGATGGTTCACGATTGGAATCCGTTTATGGGACTATATGCCAGTTTCAGTGAGTTTATTTTGCCAAACCTTGGGGATGAGTGGAGTGCAACCGTGCTATTATACTGCGGACTATTTGGAGTCCTGATTGCATTTATGCAAAAAAGCGGTGGTGCTCATGCCATTGCCCATGCCATTACGAGAAGAGTTAAATCAGACCGCGGTGCGCAAGGGTCGACGATGCTATTTGGGATTATTATTTTCTTCGAAGATTATTTTAATGCCCTCACCGTTGGCAGTGTAATGCGATCGGTAACAGACAAAATGCGGGTCTCCAGGGAAAAGCTGGCGTATATTGTAGACTCTACTTCGGCGCCGATTTGTTTATTAGGACCGGTTTCCACTTGGGTTGTATTTGTTATGGGATTAATTGGCGCCCAGTTTGTGGAATTGGGGATTTCCCGTTCTGAGTATTTGACGTATTTATCTACCATTCCCTTTAACTTTTACTCCATTTTAGCCTTAGTATTGGTTGCTATCGTAATTTATAAAAGATGGGATTTTGGACCGATGGCGGAAGCGGAATATCGTGCCAGGACAACAGGAAAACTGCTGCGGGACGGTGCTCAGCCTTCCTCAGATTCTTCCATGGTAGATGTGGAAATGACAGAAAAAACACCGAAAAAACGAAATATGATTGTTCCTTTAGTTGTTCTCCTTGGGTTGATTCCGCCACTATTTCTGTGGACCGGAGGATTTCCGGAAAATGACCTGGTAACGGCGGTAGGGGAGTCGGATGGGAGCAAATCGATTTTAATTGCTGCTTTTGCCGCTATTCTCGTTTCGATGGCGATGGGATTACAGCAAAAATTATTTAATTTTAAAGAAGCAATGAGTTTGGTCGTCAAAGGATTTAAGAGCATGGTTCTCGTCTATATCATTTTAACTTTAGCATGGTCAATTGGCAGTGTGACTTCGGCTTTAGGAACCGCTGCATTCATCGTTAATTTGGCTGAACAGACAACCTCTCCGGCGCTGATTCCTGTTCTAATCTTTCTTGTAGGCTGCATTATCTCGTACACGACGGGAACTTCGTATGGAACATTTGCCATTATGATTCCGATTGCCATGCCGCTTGCCTATGCAATGGACATCTCTATGGCGTTATGTATTGCAGCGGTGTTAAGCGGAGGGATTTTTGGCGACCACTGTTCACCGATTTCCGATACGACGATATTATCCTCGGCGGGTTCTTCCAGTGACCATATAGACCATGTCAATACGCAAATGCCATTCGCTTTAACGGCAGGATTTAGCGGAATAATTGCTTTCCTTATCGCCGGCATAACAAATTCCTGGCTGATTTCCTTGCTGGTTGGAGCATTAATAATGATTTCGCTGACTTATGTGTTTTACCGTCGCTGGGGAAAAGAAGTTCCTGCTGGAAATTAAATTGCCGCCGGTGCATGGCACCGGTGGCTTTTCTGACAAAAAACGACATGTTTCTGGCAGCTTATAAATTAAACAGGTTAGGCAGCAATAGGGAGATTTGCGGGATAAAAGCTACTAATAGGAGTACGATGATTACTGCGATAAAATAAGGGATTAGCGTTCCGATGACATCTTCAATTCGCACATTAGCGACGGAAGTTCCTACAAATAGAGCGCTTCCTACCGGTGGTGTCATATTTCCAATACATAATGCGAAACATAATATCATGCCAAAATGAACAGGATCCATGCCAAATGTTTGCGAAATAGGCAGAAAAATTGGTGTAAATATAAGTACAGCTGGAGTTATGTCCATAAACGTACCGCAAGCGAGGAGGATTAAAATCATCACCAGAATAAATCCGATACTGCTTTCCGTAACGGATAATAATCCGTTGCCAATCAGCTCCGGCAATCCTAAATAAGACATAACCAGGGAAAATAATGCAGATGATGTTATAAGAAAAAGAATCATCCCGGTGATTTCGATTGTTTCTTATAAAATTCCCGGGATATCCTTCCATTTTAACCCTTTGTAGACAACGGCCAAAATAGCCGAGTAAAGTACTGCAACTGCAGCCCCCTCTGTTGCCGTGAAAATACCTGCAACAATCCCTCCGATAACAATAACAATCAGTAATAAGCTGGGAATGGCGCTAACTATAATATAAACCTGAATTATTCATACTTCCAATGAAGATTTAATTTGATACCAAATCCAATGATTTTTTGTTATCTAAACAAGTAAGAGCTGTTAATTTCGATAAACATGATAAATGATAAAGGTGAATGGTAGTAAAATCCTGATTTTGGGCATACTACCCCCTTGGTCTTTCATCCTTTTAAAAAACAGCTATTCAATTGAATTATTCTAGCTCAAGACGTTGAATTCGCTGAAGTACTTCCCAAAAGAATTTTTGGTACACAAAACTAGAGGACAATTTAAAGTAGATGGATCGTCCTGATTTTACTAATTTACTCGCAACTTTAA
>NZ_BMEV01000129.1 GCF_014637175.1 Compostibacillus humi
GCTTTAAGGATTTCAGTCGCTCTCACAATCATCACCAACCCTATTGTAGTTAGTTCAATTATAGAACATTTGTTCTCGGAATTCAATTATCAACAACTAACTTTAACAGAGCCTTAAAAAGAACAATCGTACCTGTAGATTGCAAATGCAATAAACAGGTATTTTTTATTTTTGGCAAGCTTAAGGCGATATTTGTTCTTATGATAAAATGAATTAAAATGCTAAATTAGGAAGTGTTAACCAATGAAATATTCCCAAACCGTAAAAGGGATCTTTGTAAAAAGACTGAATCGGTTTATAGCAGAGGTTTTAATAAATGACCGGCTGGAAAAAGTTCATGTAAAAAATACCGGAAGACTGAAGGAGTTATTGCTGGAAAAAGCGGAAGTTGCATTAACGGCGGCAGAAAATCCCAATCGCAAGACGAAATACTCGCTGATTGCCGTAAAAAAAGGGGATAGATGGATCAATATCGACTCGCAAGTTCCGAATGAAGTAGTGTTCGAAGGTTTAATCAAAGGGAAAATTTCAGAGCTGGGCAAACCTTCACTGGCAAAAAAAGAGGTCACATTCGGCAATTCTCGGTTTGATCTTTATTTTGAAAAGAATGGGGAAAAGGGATTTATCGAAGTAAAAGGGGTTACTTTAGAAGATGGAGGTGTAGCTATGTTTCCGGATGCGCCGACATCCCGGGGCACGAAACATATTCTGGAAATGAAAGAAGCAGTACATGCAGGGTATCGGGGAATTATATTATTTTTAATTCAAATGAATGGCTGCCATACGTTCACTCCAAACGAAAAGATGGATAAAGCATTTGCCGATGCATGCCGTGAAGCAGCGGTAAATGGTGTGGAAATTTTGGCTTACGACACGACTGTAACGGAAAAGGATATTGTTCTAAATAGGCCGGTGAAGGCTGTTCTCGATTAATTAAAAATGCCCATAATTTTTTCTAGTGTATCGACAAGAAGCACCGTTGCGATGAATTAAAACAGGTGCTTTTTTATTTTTAAATCGGAAAAGCGTACAAATTAATTATTCTAAATATACAAATTTAATTGACAATTCAAGCTGTTAAACCTATAATATTTACATAATATTTTGATTAATAAAGACTAGATTGAAACGAAGAATCGTTACTTTTGCACAAATTGAGCATGCCAAAAGTATGAATTAAAGTATTTATAAGCATTTACGATGTTAGTAGAGTTATCGGGAAAATTAACTAGATTCGCCGATTTTGCGAAGATGAAGGTACATATGGTTTACGGCTAATTTCAAATGTTAATTTGAAAACGATTGCAATTCTTGTATTTTATTTTTAATCGGTTGGACTTTTAGGAAAAGGTATTGAAAATTCGTTGCTTGAAAAAGGGATGATTCCCTCTAATCCCTTTGTTAATTATTGTCTTTAGACGAGCAGAGCTTGTATTTGTATTGTTAACAGTCAATATTAAACTATAAAACTATAAAAAAGGAGATGAAAAAATGAAAAAGAAAATAGTATTCGGTTTCTTAATGCTGGGGGTAATTTTACTGCTTGCAGCTTGCAGCAGCGGCGGCGGTAAGAAGGGAATTGCCATCGGTCCGCCAGCGAGTGAAACTAACTCGGTATCCAAGTTAATACTGGAGGCGTATGGAATCGGGGAGGATGATTACCAAGCATACCAGGAAGGATTCGGGGATGCTGCCGATGGGGTACAGGATGGCAACATTGATATTTCCATCGGTATTCTCGGTTTGCCTGCAGGAAGTATAGAAAGTTTGCAGGCATCTACGGGAGACGTAAAAATGCTGGAACTGTCCGATGACGCCATCAGCTATATTGAGGAAAATAGCGGATACGTCCGTTATACCATTCCACAGGATTCCTATGATTTCCTTGATTCTGATATCGAAACCGTAACTGCCTTTGCGATCTTAATGGCAAATACGGATACAATCAGTGAAGAAGTAGCATATGAGCTGGCGAAAAGTATGGTGGAACATGCGGATCAAAACACGCACGCACAATCTGTCCATATGACGTTAGAAAATGCTTTGAATGGGGCAGAAGGATTGCCGATTCATCCAGGTGCAAAACGTTATTATGAAGAACAGGGGCTAACCGTGAACAACCCTGTAGCTGAAGTAAGTGCTACGGAAACAAAGAGTGAGCTTATTTTAGGTACAGGAAGTCAAGGCGGAACATATTATCCGCTTGGCGGCGAAATGGCAACAATTTGGAACAACAATATTGACGGAATCAACGTTACAAATACAGAAACAGGAGCATCCATCGAAAACCTCGCCGGCATTCGTGATGGCAATTTCGACTTAGGAATGACAGTACATGTTCCTGCATTAGCTGCCATTAACGGAGAAGGAGATTTCGAAGGTAATGCAGTACCGAATGCTGCATTTATCGGACACATTTATCCGGAAGTAGTTCAAATCATCACCCGCGAAGCTACAGGTATCGAAAGTCTGGATGATGTGAAATAAGTGAATTCACTAGCATTGCATAAATATAGTTGGAATATTCCGTAAATAATTTTCTCATAAATTAAGCCAAAAAGTCAAAGTCCAACTAAAGGTGGCTTTATCCATTTTTTGAAAATTAT
>NZ_BMEV01000130.1 GCF_014637175.1 Compostibacillus humi
GAGGCCTCTTTCTAAGTGTATTTGCCTGGTACGCATACATTTATGATAGAGTGCCTCTTCCTTTTTGGCTAGGATTTTGTAGAAATATCACCGAGAACTATTTTACACATACCATTTACCTTTAACAGAGCCTGTTTAAAAAAATGATTGACAGATCGTAAAAAAATGAGTATATTAGTAAATGCGCGACCTAATATATGATTCCGTAGCTCAGCTGGGAGAGCGCTACCTTGACAGGGTAGAGGTCGGTGGTTCGAGCCCACTCGGAATCACTACAGCAAAAGGCATATTCCACAAGGGTTTATGCCTTTTTTATTTGTTTTTCTTTTCCCCTTTCTTTGCCATTCATCTAAATTCAGGGTGAAATGAGGGTGAAAACTTTTTATATTGAATTACACAAAACTCCACACTTTTTTGATTTGTATTATAAAATATAAATAAACGTAATTTTGTAGGTTAGGGTGATTACGTTTTTATGTATAGTTTATTCCCATATCAGAAAGTGAGTGAGATTTTTGAAATTTGTTTTTGATTTAGATGGAACACTTTGTTTTAAAGGGCAACCAATTTCTAAAAAGATACTTCATTCATTGGCAGAATTAAAGGATGATGGAAATGAAGTAATCTTTGCATCTGCCAGACCTATCCGGGATATGCTACCTGTAATAGATGGAGTTTTTCATCATTATACAATGATAGGTGGTAATGGCTCTTTAATTTCAAAAGAAGGTAAGGTAATCAAGAGTAATTCATTTTCAACAAATGAAATTAACGAAATAAAGAATCTTATTGACCAATATAAAGCTACTTATCTAATAGATGGTGAATGGGACTATGCTTATACTGGTCCAGATAATCATTCTATACTACAAAATTTAGACCCTGCACAATTAGCGAAAAAAGTTACAATTGATTCTCTTAATCCAGTAGTTAAAATTCTAATTCTAACCTCAAATAATATGGAAGAATTAGAAGAAAAACTTTCGAATTTAGATGTATATGTAAATAAACATAGAAACGAGAATGTCCTTGATATTAGTCCAAGAGGGATTAATAAGTGGAGTGCTTTACAGTCCCTTGGAATAAAGGAAGATACATATATTGCCTTTGGAAACGATGCAAATGATATTACAATGTTTGAAAATGCACTGCATACTGTCATGATAGGCTATCACGATCAATTGTCTCCTTTTGCAAAAGAGACTATATCATTAAGAGGTAATTTCGAACAGGAAATCGCAGATAAAATACGTACACTTTCGAAGAAGTATAGTCTATTAAATATATAATTCTTTACAGGTAGCTTATCAACTTCACTGAAATGTAAAAAAAAGTAAAAGAGACCTCTTACATTTTTGAGGTCTCTTTCTTTACAGTTATAAATCAAAAACTAAACAATTCCGAAGCGGAGCGGTCTGTCTCTATTGTTCTATGTGCGTAAATGTCTGCGGTTATTCTTGTTGTGGAATGTCCAAGTCTTGCACTGACGGTTTTCAAGTCAATGCCCTGAGATAACAAATAGGTAGCTGATGTGTGTCTTAGATCATGAGGGCGGATATATCTGAGCTTATTTCGTTTTAAAAACCGCATCCATTTAGTTCTTGGGTATGATTGATAGTGTGGTAGACCAAAGTCGTTTGCAAATACAAAGAAATATTCCCCACCTTGCCATTCATCTCCAAGTAATTCTTTCTCCTTATAACGTTGTTCTTTGTATCGGATGAAAAGCGGTATTAAATTTGATGGAATGGTGACTGGTCGGATTGAACCCTTTGTTTTCGGCTCTTTGAGAATAAAACTTCCGTCCTTTAAGTGTACCAAAGAGTGATTGACGTAAAGAATTCCACTTTCCAAGTCAATGTCATCCCATTGTAGCCCTTGTAGTTCGCCCCTTCTTAAACCACATGAGACAGCCACACTAAAATACAATCTAAAGTGGACCCCATCGTCAAGACAACTTTTTTATAAATTTAAGGTGCATTGAGTTTTGCTCCTTCCCATCTTGCCAACCAAGCCTTTCATGTGGCAGATTCTGTCAAGGGCGTATTCTCCCTTGACAGGTTCTGTCGCATGAAAGATAATTTCTCAAAGATGGGAAGGGCAATGACGAACCTGTTTAATTAAAATAAACTGATGATGGTGTTTTATAATCTAGCGATTGATGAGGGCGATTGTAATTATAAAAATCAATGTAATCTCTTATATTTATTCTAGCTTCCCTTGGACTTTCATAATCTTTTAGATATACTTCTTCGTACTTTATGTTGCGCCAAAAACGTTCTATGATAATATTGTCCAAAGCACGTCCTTTACTGTCCATGCTGATTTGAACTTCCTTAGAGTTTAGTAGATTGATATATTTGGGACTGGTAAAATGGCTGCTTTGATCACTATTAAAGATAACGGGTTTAGCTATAGAGAAGGCCCTTTGAACGGCATCTAGGATAAATCCAATTTCTAGGGATTGATCCAGCTCCCAGCTAATGACATAGCGGG
>NZ_BMEV01000131.1 GCF_014637175.1 Compostibacillus humi
GGTAGATAGGTCCGAGGTGGAAGCGTGGTGACACGTGGAGCTGACGGATACTAATCGATCGAGGGCTTAACTAAATTTCAAGTCGTTGTATTCTCTTATTTAGTTTTGAAGGTACAATCTAGCATTAAATTGAGTTATGACTTGATTTTTTCAGCAATTGTCCTTATAATAATTGTTGTCACTGCAAAAAAATACAATTAAAGTTTGTCTGGTGACGATGGCGGAGAGGTCACACCTGTTCCCATACCGAACACAGAAGTTAAGCTCTCCAGCGCCGATAGTAGTTGGGAGTTCCCCCTGCGAGAGTAGGACGTTGCCAGGCAAACTATCCTAAAATATTTGGATAGCTATTCTAGGACAAGTTATTGATTAATTCCTTCTGACATTATTCCACAGTAGCTCAGTGGTAGAGCAACGAGCAATGCATCTGCCGAATATGCTTCGAGTTGCGAGGAGTGCTGCATCACCGAATATACTTGCAACACGACGAGCAATCGTATGAGGAATAACGAGCAATTCAGTTCCTAGACTTATATGAATATTCCACAGTAGCTCAGTGGTAGAGCAATCGGCTGTTAACCGATCGGTCGTAGGTTCGAATCCTACCTGTGGAGCCATGGAGAGCTGTCCGAGTTGGTCGAAGGAGCACGATTGGAAATCGTGTATACCGCCAAAAGCGGTATCGAGGGTTCGAATCCCTCGCTCTCCGCCATAATATCTATGGCCCGTTGGTCAAGTGGTTAAGACACCGCCCTTTCACGGCGGTAACACGGGTTCGAATCCCGTACGGGTCACCATCTGGAGGATTAGCTCAGCTGGGAGAGCACTTGCCTTACAAGCAAGGGGTCACAGGTTCGAACCCTGTATCCTCCACCATTCATATAAATAGATTTATTCATATCGCGGGGTGGAGCAGTCTGGTAGCTCGTCGGGCTCATAACCCGAAGGTCGCAGGTTCAAATCCTGCCCCCGCAACCAAAGGTCTGGTAGTTCAGTTGGTTAGAATGCCTGCCTGTCACGCAGGAGGTCGCGGGTTCGAGTCCCGTCCAGACCGCCATTTATGAATTAAATATGCAATGGCTCGGTAGCTCAGTCGGTAGAGCAACGGACTGAAAATCCGTGTGTCGGCGGTTCGATTCCGTCCCGAGCCACCTTTTCCGTTGGAGGGGTAGCGAAGTGGCTAAACGCGGCGGACTGTAAATCCGCTCCCTCAGGGTTCGGGAGTTCGAATCTCTCCCCCTCCACCATTACATTTTAATTGTTTATAATTTTCATAGGGGTATAGTTTAATGGTAGAACTACGGTCTCCAAAACCGTCAGTGTGGGTTCGATTCCTACTACCCCTGCCATCTCTTACATGGCGGTCGTGGCGAAGTGGTTAACGCACCGGATTGTGGCTCCGGCATTCGTGGGTTCGATTCCCACCGGTCGCCCCATTATTAAATTTCATATGTTTTTGGGCTATAGCCAAGCGGTAAGGCAACGGGTTTTGGTCCCGTGATCCTAGGTTCGAATCCTAGTAGCCCAGCCATTAGCGGAAGTAGTTCAGGGGTAGAACACCACCTTGCCAAGGTGGGGGTCGCGGGTTCGAATCCCGTCTTCCGCTCCATTATTCTCATTGGCGGTATAGCCAAGTGGTAAGGCAGAGGTCTGCAAAACCTTTATCACCGGTTCGAATCCGGTTACCGCCTCCACATCCCATATGCCGGTGTGGCGGAATTGGCAGACGCGCGGGACTCAAAATCCCGTGTCCCTTGGGACGTGTCGGTTCGACCCCGACCACCGGTATACAAACGTTGATATGACGGCGTTCTCTACGGAGAGCGTCGTCTTTTTTGCGTTTATTTTACGCAGAACCTACGTAGAAAAGTCCCGTGACTAGAAACGCACTTTTCCTTTGGAATTATTCCGGAGGGGAGGTGCGTTTTTTTATGGGAAATCGTAGAAACAACGAATTAAGTCCGCATGAAATCGACATAGCAACGGAACCAATCGAGCTAGAAACGCTGTCATATGACGAGGCAGTAAGGAAGTTTATAGCAGACGCAGAACGTCGAGGGCTACGTCCGGATACTATTTCGTATTACAAAGATAAACTCGGACAATTCCGTAGATGGTTAGTCGCACAAGATAAGACGGAATTTATCCGACAAGTCCTACGTACAGACATTGACAATTACGTCGACTACTTGCGAGAAGTCCGGGGACAGCGGAACGGGGCAATAAATACGTCAATTCGTGCTATTCGTGCATTCTTCGGTTATTTGTACGACTCGAAGTATATCCGTAATAACCCGATGAAGGGATACCCGTTATTAAAGGTACGCAAGGGAAATATTGAAACGTTTACTATGAAACAGTTACGTCATTTTGACGACTCTTTATACAGCCGCGCACGTAGTAAGGCTGTCGAGCTTTTGTCACTTGTGCATGATCATACGACTGGCCAGTTTATCAGGGGGTTTCGTATGCTAACTCTTGGGTGGTC
>NZ_BMEV01000132.1 GCF_014637175.1 Compostibacillus humi
ATGTTCTGATGTACAATCAGGGCATTCATAGCCATTCTTATTCTTACGTTCAGATATTTCGTGAAGAACGGTTCCAGTCGAACTTGAAGCAGTGAGTGCATCAATTAAATATTGCGTAACCTGTGCTTCTCTGCGGGATTTAGTTTTTGAATGGCTTTAAGGATTTCAGTCGCTCTCACAATCATCACCAACCCTATTGTAGTTAGTTCAATTATAGAACATTTGTTCTCGGAATTCAATTATCAACAACTAACTTTAACAGAGCCTTTCTTTTAAATAGCTATTCTCACAAAATTTGTTGTTTGCGGATAAAAAGGGAATGTATCTCGAAGGATAGTTTTATAGAGTAAATCATTTGCTCCGCTCAAATAGTGTGATTTTCCGAATTTTTATTCGCTGAAACTTCCAAAATTTGCGAGCTTCCTTCTGAAAGGCAAAAGCTATCCGGGTATTTTTTAATTGTTCGCAAAATATTTCAAATTTGTTTAAAATGAAAAGAAACGATTCGGTAACTAAGGGGGAATGAAAGTTGGTATCTTATAAAAATCCGGTGATTGCCGCTGTACAAGCAGCTCCGGTATTGTTTGATCTGGAGAAAAGTTTGGAGAAGGTTAAAGCGTATACAAAAAAAGCTGCCGACAAGGGAGCGGATATTGTCGTATTTCCGGAATCCTTTTTGCCGGCTTATCCAAGGGGACTAAATTTTGGTGCGGTCATTGGAAGCAGAACGGATGCTGGGAGGAAAGATTTTGCCAGGTATGCAAAACAATCCGTCGCCGTTCCGTCCCGGGCTACGGAAATATTAGGAGACATCGCCAAAGAGCACCAAATTTATTTAATTATTGGCGTGACGGAAAGAGATGCGGAATGGAGTGATACAACCTTATATTGCACGGTGCTCTTTTTTGCTCCCGATGGGAAACTTCTCGGCAAACACCGGAAAATCAAACCAACCGCTTCGGAAAGGCTGATCTGGGGGGAAGGCGATGGCAGCACACTGCCTGTGTTCGATACTCCTTTCGGCAAAATCGGTGCTTTAATTTGCTGGGAAAATTATATGCCACTTGCCCGTGCATATATGTATACAAAAGGAGTACAACTTTATTTCGCACCGACGGCAGATGCCCGGGATTCCTGGCAGGCAACGATGCGTCACATTGCGATGGAAGGGCGCTGCTTCGTCATCGGTGTCAATCAGTACGTGACCAAATCGATGTACCCGAACGACTTGGCCAGCTATGATGAACTGGAAACGGCTCCGGAGGAAATGTGTGCTGGCGGCAGTGTAATTGTTGATCCTTTGGGGAATATAATTGCCGGTCCGGTTTGGGGAGAGGAAGAAATATTAGTTGCTGAACTGGATTTGGACAAAATTACTGAGGCAAAATATGATTTTGATCCGGTAGGGCATTATGCCCGCAATGATATCTTTCAGCTTTACGTCAATGAAAAGAGGCAAACCCCGAGGGCTGATTGAGAGGAGATAACACGATGAATTACGGATTACTAACCTGGCTAGTCATTGCCGCCCTTTTTGTTGCTGCTATTCTCACATTAATGATTTTCAAAGAGGAAGAAAGAAAAATGAAAAAGTACGAAGAAGAAGGAGATACGGCAGAAGGGGAATTGGAACGCTCCATTAAGTATGAAAAGACTTCATTAACGCTGAACATTCGCAATCTAACTTGGATTTATGTTATTGTCATCATCGGCTCGATTGTTGCGTTAGGTGTGTATTTTTTATAGTATCAGGGATTGTTCTATAAAAGTATTGGCGGCTGCAATACAAAAACTGCACCTCTTCAAGGAGAGGTGCAGAGTTTTTTGTTTTTAAGCTTAAGCAAATACTTCATGCCATTCATTGCGTTTCGCGAGCATTTCGCGAGCTAATTCTTTCGCCCCTTCTAAACTATGGCTTGCCGCCCAGCCGCATTGCACTTCATTGCAGGCAGGAACTTCATCTGCTTCCAGTACATCCTTCAATGTTTTTTCGATCGTATCCAAAATTTCTTCGTAGTTATCATGATTCAATACCGTCAAGTAAAATCCTGTCTGACAGCCCATTGGACTTAAATCTACTACTGTCTGATGATGGTTGCGGATAAGTTCAGCCATTAAGTGTTCCAATGAATGGAGGGCAGGCATTTCCATATGGTCTTTATTCGGCTGCTTAAAACGGATATCGTACTTATGAATGACATCCCCGTTTGCCCCTTTTGTCACCCCGGCTAAGCGGACGTATGGTGCCTTCACTTTTGTATGATCAAGGTTAAAGCTTTCCACGTTCATTTTTTTAACCATATTATCACTCCTAAAAAATAATCCGTATTGTCAAAAATTTATAGATAAAATCTAGATGATTTATTGATATATAAGGTTTTATAAACAAAAAACTTGCCACCCCCATTGTTTTAGGGTATTAGTGAGGTAACCACAC
>NZ_BMEV01000133.1 GCF_014637175.1 Compostibacillus humi
TGGTGACGATGGCGGAGAGGTCACACCTGTTCCCATACCGAACACAGAAGTTAAGCTCTCCAGCGCCGATAGTAGTTGGGGGTTCCCCCTGCGAGAGTAGGACGTTGCCAGGCAATTATTTTATATCTACACAGCTATTCCACAGTAGCTCAGTGGTAGAGCAATCGGCTGTTAACCGATCGGTCGTAGGTTCGAATCCTACCTGTGGAGCCATTTTTGTGCTTCCATAGCTCAGCAGGTAGAGCACTTCCATGGTAAGGAAGGGGTCGTCGGTTCGAATCCGGCTGGAAGCTTACTGTGAAAAAATAGCACTTTTCCAATATCCTTGGAAAAGTGCTATTTTTTTACCCTTTTGTTGTTTGTTGCACAACGAATTATTTTCCTCTTCCAAATCCTTTATAGAAGCTTTAGAAGCCATATTTAGGACTTTTTGAGGGTTTTCCCCTATTTAAAATCAGAAGGAATTTAGAAATAATTGAGATAGAAGATTAGGGAGGATTTATGTTTCGTTTGTCTTCACAGTGGACAAAATTACATATCTAAGAGGGGTGCACAACAATTGAGTACCATTACCGTGGTGAAGGGACTAGAATTGTATAAAAATGCAGTCATCAGTATTTTGACTAAAACGTTAGCCGAACATTCTTTTTATGTATTTAATGAAGATGATTGTGAGAAGATGTTTCAGCAAAATTACCCTACAGATCTTGTCTTTATTGATGCTGCTGCGGAAATCAATTTGAAACGAACGATAAAATATTACAAAAGTATTAATGCAAGAATTACTTTATTAGTACCGCAAATCGATGAGGAACAAATACTGCAATTGCTTAAATTTGATTTGGATGGTTATTTTTGTGAGAGAATGGATGTAAAAGAAATTGCGGCTGCAATGAAAATGGTTCTTAAAGGGCATAGATACATTCATCCTTACTTGGCTTCCATCATGTATAAAGATTATTTAAGAATAACAAATAGGAAAGTTGTTCGGCCGCGGGGATTGTTAACAAAAAGGGAATGGCAAATATTATTGGAGATGGCGAAAGGGAATACAAACGATGAGATAGCTCAAAACTTAATGATTTCCGATAAAACGGTAAAAAATCATGTTACCGCCATATTAAGGAAATTAGAAGTAAAGGATCGTACTAATGCTGTGTTAAAAACAATTAAAAGGGGATGGGTGGCTTTTTAAAGCATTAAAAAAAGACGCAATCGAAATGATGCGTCTTTTTGTATGATAAGATAAATTTGCTGTATTAGTTGAGTTCTTTCTTAAGCATTTTTTATCCGCCGATAATGTGAAAACCAGAATCTACATGCAATACTTCTCCAGTAATTCCACGAGAAAGGTCGCTTAGGAAGAATAGTGTAGCATCTCCCACTTGGTCCTGATCTACGCTTCTGCGCAAAGGAGCCTTTTCTTCAATAACGCTTGCTTTTTCATTAAAACCGGATACACCCTTGGCAGACAGTGTACGAATCGGGCCGGCAGAAATGGCGTTAACACGGATGTTGCGTTTACCGACGTCCTCTGCTAAATACCGCACACTTGCTTCTAGGGATGCTTTTGCCACTCCCATGACATTATAATTAGGGATAACCCGTTCTGATCCTAAATATGTTTGTGTGACAATGCTTCCGCCTTCGGTCATTAAGTCTTTTGCTGCCTTTGTAACAGCTACTAAAGAATAAGCACTAATTTCTTGGGCTAACAAAAATCCATCCCGGGAAGTATCAACAAACTCCCCTTGCAAGTCCTCCCGATTGGCAAAAGCAACCGAATGGACAAGACCGTGAATTACGCCAACCTCTTCTTTGATTTTGCCAAAAGCTTCAGTAATGCTATTGTCATCAGCAACATCACAGGAGACCATTAATTTAGGGGTAATATCATGCTTTTCAAGCAATTTGAGCAATTTCTTATACGATCTTTCTTGTCTATTTGTAAAGATTAAATTCGCACCTTCACGATGTATCGATTTGGTTATCCCCCAAGCGATACTTCTTTCGTTAGCAACACCCATAATGACGATGTTTTTACCTTCTAATAATCCAGCCATTTTTTACCTCCAAAATGTATATTCTTGTTTTATTATTACTTTATTTAATATAAGAAATGATACATATTTAATGTTTTAATGTCAACTTTTAAGACCAAGTACTAATACATATATCAGTTAAGAATAATGGATTTTTCAAGCATTTACAGTATTGTAAAAAGGTGCTTGCAGATAGATAAAAAAAATTAATTTTATTTAAGTTTACCCAAAAATAAAGCTTGACTTTGAAACAAAAACAGGCATCCGAAAATTTGGTGCAAAAGAGCACTTTTGGATGCCTGTTTTTCTCTCTATGGATCCAAAATG
>NZ_BMEV01000134.1 GCF_014637175.1 Compostibacillus humi
CCGACCTTTTCTAAGTTCTCGCTGGCCGGGTCCCTGAACCCAACCAGCAAAAACTAAGAAAAGGCACAAGGTCAAGGACAAGCAGCTACCGCTGTGGCTCTGTGTTTAACCTAGAGATAGAAGTTTTATCAACTAAAATAAGCTGGCTAACTTTTCTACCGGAAATAGGGTTATTTACACAAAATTCTTGACGGTACCGAATATTACAAATGTGTTAAGAAAAGTATCCCAAAATAATATAGTTGAAAAATCTTTAATAGTAGTGATACTTTTATTAATGATATTTAAACCATTTTAGTAGATAAAAATTTGCATTGCACTTAAAAAACCACAATTTCGTTGTGGTTTTTGTATTGATTAAAACAGGAGAGCATTGCATATTATTAGCTCCGGTAATATACGTAGCTCCTAGAAAATGCATTCTAATTTTCTGCGTGGGATGGATCGCTGCTGCAGCTACCGTTGTTGTGCGGATGCTAAGGCCTAGGTAGAACCCGAAAGGACGATTTGCCCGAGGCAGGCTACTTGCGGGTCACGTCCTGTGCGTTGGAGGCTCACCAGCCATTAGCGAGCCCGAAAGTATATTCCCGGAGCATCTAAATACTAAAAATTCGGATTTATAAACGACCAATATGTTTTGTCATGGTCTTCAAGGTTAACTTAATTTTTCTATAACTGCTTTTGTAACACCTTTCGTAGATTGAGGGTTTTGCCCAGTAATTAAATTGCCGTCCACCTCGAAGTGAGCAGACCAGTTTGGAGCAGCTACAAAAATTGCCCCTAACTCCCGAATTCTGCTTTCCAAAAGAAATGGAAGCTGGTCCCTTAGTCCGGTATCCGCCTCTTCTCTGTCTGTAAAAGCATTAACGCGTTTGCCGAAAACAAGCGGTTGACCGTTAGACAATGTTGTTCCAACCAATCCAGCAGGACCATGGCAAACAGCAGCAACAATCTTACCTTCTTCGTAGAAGTCCCGTAATAATTCTTGAAGTTTTTTATTGTTAGGAAGGTCAAACATTGTACCATGTCCTCCCGGCAGAAAAATGGCATCAAATTCTTGGGAAGATATTGCATCTAATTTTATCGTATTCTGTAAATATTTTTCAGTATCCAAAATCTCTTGTGGAGTATTTCCATCGGCACTGGCCGGGTCAATTGTACTTTTTCCTCCCAAGGGACTTGCAACTGTGATGTGGTACCCTCTTTTCGTAAATTCTATATACGCCTCTGCAAATTCTGACAACCAAACACCAGTTTGCTTGCCATTACTAAGCTCTTTATGATTCGTAACAACCATTAAAATCTTTTTTGTCATAAGGTTTTGCCTCCTTTTAAATGATCTTTGTTTCATTAATTATTTTAAATCCGCCATAACTATAAAACAAATTATGTTTTTATGGATTATATATAAATATTTTTATTTTAAAATACAAGGGTATACTTGCACAATTCTAATAAATGACTGGATATAAAAATTAAAAAAGTCATCCAGCATAAACTGAATGACTATATAGTTGAGGAATTAGTTATTTTTTATTGAGAGGGCAGCTGTGATTTTATTGATTTCTGGCAAATGTTTATTTTTTGTTTTATATGCAATATATAATTTGTTGCTTACCTTTAATTCCTTAAATAATACTTTTGCTTTTGCTTCCTGCATCGAATTTAACAGAATATAAGTCGGAATTAGACTTATTCCTATTCCGCTTTCTATAGCCTTTAAAATAAGATGCAGATTAGGAATAACATGAATCGGTTTAATAATTGGCCGTCTTTTAAAGTGTTCTCTCCATAGCCTTCTAATTATTGGCAACTCCAATCCATAACTAATCCATTTTTGGGACAAAAGAAATTTTTCCTTAGATTTCAAATCTAAATTCTCCGGTATTTCTAAATAATCAGGTGCAACAATGACAAACTCCTCTTCATGCAAAAAAGAATATTCAATTTCAGGCGATTGATACTTTTTTGAAGTAATAACGATATCTATTTTGTCTTCCTTTAATAATTCAAGTAACTGGTCGGCAGTTCCAAATTGTGAAACAGTATATGAATTAAATTCATTAACCTGAATTATTCATAGAAAACTTTTGATTACTTTTGAATGCTTATTTATCAAGCGTTTCATCTGACTTGATCATGCATCAAATAAATGAAAAAAGAATCCATTTCTGTTAAA
>NZ_BMEV01000135.1 GCF_014637175.1 Compostibacillus humi
TGTCTATTAGACCAATACGAGCTCTACCAAAGCCAATTAACCGAACTGGACCAAGAAATCACGGAAGTGATGAAAGACATCCCTGGCGCTAAGGAAATGATGAATATCAAAGGACTGGGACCAATCACGGTCGCCACGTTTTTCTCTGAAGTCGGGGATCTCGCAAAGTACAATCATCTGCAACAACTGGTAAACATGGCAGGCTTGTCATTAAGGGAACACAGTTCAGGAAAATTCAAAGGACAAACGAGAATAACGAAACGAGGGCGAAAGAAACTGAGGAAAGCTTTATATCTGGCGGTACGACCTTTGGTGGCAACGAACCCGACATTTAAGGCACTACACAGTTACTACACGACCCGCCCCGACAACCCTTTGAAAAAACAACAATCACTGATTGCTTTGTGTGGGAAACTCTTACGTGTACTGTTTGTGATCGGTAGGAAACAATGTGAATTTGATGGAAATAAACCCTTAAAAGGGTTACCTCAAATTGAAGATTTTCAGGCAGCTTAAGCAATTACGAAGTAAATTGAATCAATACACCTGTTTTTTTGAATGAACAAACACCAACAATGCAGAGTCGGAGCTTATTTTCACCATTCGGGCACTAGACCCAGCTTAGGAGCTTTTTCCGACCTCCACCTTGTGGATACGCAGGACGAAGGAATGTATGGATCAAAATCCCGTGATACATGGGAGGGTGAGCGACCATAAGTTGTGTGGAGAATAGGGCAAGGTCATATCTTTTTTTAACCAAATGTTCACAATTTGGCTGTTAGGATGGATTAAACCCCGTTTGAATATTCTGCACTCTTTGCATAAGCTCTGTCCACAAATACATTCAAAAAACGAAGTTTGAGCAATTCTAAGAAAACAGGAACATTTTGAAGAAAAACGAAGTATATAGAGGGAGGGATTGTAATGAAAACCATATTTGAAGAGATCGGGGAGAAGATTAACAGGTTTATTCAAGATAACAAAATGACCCAGCAAGAATTTGCGAATCTTATCGGTGTATCGAAACAGGTCATGAGCAAAATTATTAATGGACAAAAAGCTACCAACATTGAAGAAATACAAAAGATTGCTGATGTTATGAATATCACAGTCGATGAATTAATTAAGCGAGAATCAAAAACAAACGTCATTGAGGAGCCTATCCTTTTTATGATGAAAAAAACAAACGATGCAAAAACGCGACAACATCTTCAATATCTCGATTTTGTTATGGATGAAATGATCGAATTAGAAGAACTTGCACAAATGGTTAGGGGTGAAATGAGTGAATGAAATCCAATTTTTGCCGAAAAAAGACCAAGAGGATATAGAATCCAAAGCAAACAGGAAATTGGAAGAACTCCATTTGCACTCACGTATTCTAGGGCAACATGTCTTTAATATTGTAAAAAGAGAAGCAACCCTATTACAGTCGCCTTTTTCGGATAAAGAATTTTGTGCATTTGTCTGCCAAAAGAAAGGGCGATTATTTGTTTACATCAATAGTCAAATACCAGAAGAGAAACAGCATTTCGCTGCTGCACACGAATTGTATCATATTTGGTTTGATCAGGAATACCTGTATAATCCGGAAATGTTGAACAGCGGTACACTTGAAGATAAAACAGAAAATATGAGAGAATTGCGTGCAAATTTGTTCGCCGCCATGTTACTTGTACCTAAACATGTATTAGAGAAGGAATTGCTTTTCCTAAACATTTCAAAAAAATCCGTAACACCGTATCAAGTTGTTGAACTGTCAAATACGTTTCAAGTTCCCTATAAAACAATGGTCCGGAGACTTTATGAAATTGAATTTATCGATAAAAATTTAATGAAGCAACTTTGGGAAGAAAAAGATATACCGTTGATTCGAAAAAAACTGCAATTGGAGCAACATATCTTAAATCCGATTATACGATATGAAGGATTAGTTGAAAATGCTCTATTTTTTAAGTTTACCGATTTTCTTTGTTATACCTTCAATCCATTCGTATTTTTTAATCGAAGAAACTTGAATTTATATTTCTGTGTGGAAAAAGTTTATTTTTACCAACACAAA
>NZ_BMEV01000136.1 GCF_014637175.1 Compostibacillus humi
CTATCCTTTCATTTAAAGTATGTTTACTACTCCTTTTCGACATAGAAAAAGCCCCCCATACAGTAATAGAGAATTTTTATTATTTCTCTGTCTACTGTATTGGGAGCATATCAAAAAGATAGTGGATCATTACTATTATGTTTGATTTAAACCATGACATTTCTCATAGATACTTTAATATACTATATGGATCGTGGGCAGTATAATCTAACTATGGCATCACCTATAGTACCTTCACCAAGTTCCATGAATGCTAATCTCTTGGGTCATACTGTGAACAAAATAAGTGGATCCTACTTGATATCTGACTAACACGATTTCTAAGAGGTCTCTTGTTTCCACTTCCTTTTAGGAGGGGGAATACTTGACCTTTCTATTTCCAGATCTGCTTACTACCCATATTCAATTCAAGGATTTTTTAAAACCTGAATCTCTGTGGTGTCGTTCTATAGCTAACTCAATTAACTTATCAATTAATTGGCTGTAGCTTATACCACTGGCTTCCCATAATTTTGGATACATGCTCCGTTTGGTAAACCCTGGGATCGTGTTTACTTCATTAATAACTACAGAGTCGTCTTTTCTTAAGAAAAAATCCACTCTAGCTAACCCCTCACAATTTAATGTTTGAAATGCTTTAATAGCTAATTCCTGTATTTTTGTTATTCTATTATTATTTAATTTTGCAGGGATTTCCAATATTGCACCATTTTCATCAATATATTTTGCGTGATATGAATAAAAGTCTCCTTTTGATATGACCTCACCTGGTAAAGAGGCTATAGGATAATCATTTCCCAAAATGGAACATTCAATTTCTCGTCCAACAATTTCTTCCTCAATTAAGATTTTATGATCAAATTTAAATGCTTCTTCAATGCCTGTTTCAAACTCAAGTTTAGTGTAAACCTTGTTAACACCTACTGATGAACCCTGATTAGAAGGTTTTATAAAAAGCGGCAATCCAAGAACCGAAGCAATTTCTTCAAAATTTATTTCATTTTTATTTGCTTGAGTAAAAGTATAAGATTTTGCCACATTAAATCCTGCTGCCTTTAACAAACGTTTAGAAGTGTCCTTATCCATACTTATAGCAGAACCTAATACACTTGAACCAACAAATGGGATGTTTGCCATACGTAACATACCTTGAAGGCTGCCATCTTCTCCAAAAGTTCCATGTATAATAGGAAAGATGACATCTAATTGGTCAAAATATTCTTGAGTGTCCAAGTTTAATATCTGGTTTTTATTTTCTCCTGGGACAATAGCTACTTCTCTTTTATTTTTTTCAAATTCAAGTAATGCAGGGTTACTCGAATTAAGAAGGAATTTTAAATTATTCTTTATATGCCACCTTCCCTTCTTATCGATACCTATTAAAAAAACGTCATATTTAGTTTTATCCATTGCCTCAATAATATTTTTGGCAGACTGCAGTGAAACTTCATGTTCAGTAGACTTACCACCAAATATTAATCCAACTTTTTTTTTCTTCAAAGTATCACCCTATTCACTGTTTTTCCCTTGAACAGAGATTCATTTATATTTAAATGTGTTATTTATATTATATATTGTAATAATGTAATGTGTGAACCAAAATTAATAAAATTTTCCTTAATTTTCTGTAATGCAAAATAATGTAGCCTTTATTTATCCAGATAAGAAGAGGGGTGAACTGCCTGTGTAATGCAAAATAAACCTGAATTATTCATAGAAAACTTTTGATTACTTTTGAATGCTTATTTATCAAGCGTTTCATCTGACTTGATCATGCATCAAATAAATGAAAAAAGAATCCATTTTTGTTAAAGTTAAATCACCACAAAATAACCACAGAAAGGATTCTTATAATGGCTACTTTACCGCAATTAACTTTAGATTTCAATCGTCAAATTAAATTGTCAAATGATGGGGGTTCTCTTTCTTCTGATACAGGTGAATTTATTTTTAGGGAATTCGATGAGAAAATCGGATTCTCTAAAACCTTGGCTCGACATCTACATTTGAAAGACGATAGAAAATACCATGTTCATTCGAATGAAAATTTACTCCGTCAAAA
>NZ_BMEV01000137.1 GCF_014637175.1 Compostibacillus humi
TGGTGGCAACGAGCCCGACATTTAAGGCACTACACAGTTACTACACGACCCGCCCCGACAACCCTTTGAAAAAACAACAATCACTGATTGCTTTGTGTGGGAAACTCTTACGTATACTGTTTGTGATCGGTAGGAAACAATGTGAATTTAATGGAAATAAACTCTTAAAAGGGTTACCTCAAATTGAAGATTTACAGGCAGCTTAAGCAATTACGAAGTAAATTGAATCAATACACCTGTTTTTTTGAATGAACAAACACCAACAATGCAGAGTCGGAGCTTATTTTCACCATTCGGGCACTAGACCCAGCTTAGGAGCTTTTTCCGACCTCCACCTTGTGGATACGCAGGACGAAGGAATGTATGGATCAAAATCCCGTGATACATGGGAGGGTGAGCGACCATAAGTTGTGTGGAGAATAGGGCAAGGTCATATCTTTTTTCAACCAAATGTTCACAATTTGGCTGTTAGGATGGATTAAACCCCGTTTGAATATTCTGCACTCTTTGCATAAGCTCTGTCCACAAATACATTCAAAAAACGAAGTTTGAGCAATTCTAAGAAAACAGGAGCATTTTGAAGAAAAACGAAGTATATAGAGGGAGGTTATTATAATGAAAGAAATTACAGCAAAAGAATTAGAGAAAAAACTCTCTAAAGGAGAACAAGTTAATATTATCGATGTACGAGAAGATGAGGAAGTAGCTACAGGTAAAATTCCAGGAGCAAAACACATTCCGCTTGGACAAATACCTAAGCGTTTAAATGAGTTAAATAAAAATGAACATTATTACATCGTCTGTCGTTCAGGAGGTAGAAGTGGTAGTGCATGCCAATACCTAATTGAAAATGGCTATAATGTTACGAACATGGTAGGCGGCATGTTAGATTGGGAAGGAGAAACTGAATAACTATTTTGTTTTCAATAATATTTGAATAGGGGAATAATAGATGGAAATTTTTCAATGGATATTACTAATTATAATTGTCGTTTTTTTCGTCAATCGTTTTATGCCAGTTAAAGGCATTACGAATATAAGTGTCCAAGAGGCAAAAGACAAATTCAAAGATAAAAATGTCCAATTTGTCGATGTCCGTACACCTGCAGAATATAAAGCGAATCACCGTAAACCATTTATAAACATTCCGATTTCTAATCTTACTAGTAAAATAGATCAACTAGATAAAGAGAAAGAAATTGTTGTCATTTGCCAAAGCGGTATGAGAAGTGCTCAAGCTGCAAAAATACTTAAAAAACAAGGATTCGAGAAAGTGTATAATGTAAAAGGTGGCATGAGTGCTTGGTATTAAGAAAGACAAGTTAAAAAACAGAGAAAACGAGGATTTGAAGTATGGAAAAAGAAATTACTCTCTACACCTCGGCCATGTGCCCAGTATGTAGCATGGTTCGAGAATTTTTAACGACTATGAGCTTAGAATATAAAGAAATTAATGTCGACCTAAATCCAGTCGCATTGATTAAGTTAGTAAGAAAAACGAGAAGACTTTCAGTACCACAGACGAATATAAATGAAGAATGGATTTTTGGATTTGATCCTGCTCGGATGTTAGAAGTTTTGAATTCGGACTAGTAGTAGCTAAACGTGCAAAAGATGATGCTAGGAAAATGTTTGAATCAATGAAGAAGGGTAAAATATTGCCCTTCTTTATTGATTGATTTAAAAGTTGTTGTTCAAAATAATACTTTTTGAAGAGATGGAATAATATGATAAAATAAGAATAAATATTTAAAAATATGAGGGAAAAATCGTAATGTTTAGACTATAGTAAAGAGAGGAAGATATTTTGTTTTTTAAGTCTCATCATTATTGTTTGTGATTTGGAAACAATTCCGACAATTAGTTAGCCCTATTTTGATGCGCTCATACCCCCTCCTTCTTAAACTTGTCGACCGGTAAGTTGATAGAA
>NZ_BMEV01000138.1 GCF_014637175.1 Compostibacillus humi
ACATTTTTGAATCCTCCTATTAATGTTTTGTTTTGGTGCTAACATTATTGCCAGGAATTCAGAAATGTTTTCCTTTTTTTATGCTTTTTCACAAAAAGTGGTGATGAATCATTAAATATTGAATATTAAAATCAAGTGGATCAATATAACTTAATATCAGAAATAATATTGCAATGGTAAAAATCAATAAGAATGGATGTTTAAAAAAGGAAAAGGTTTCTTGGTTAGCTTGTTTACGAATTGATTCTTCTGCTGTATATAAAACAAGTAATAAAATCATTGTTATCATCAAAGCCATTATATTGATGATTGCATTTGGCCTTGTCATAGCTACCATGTCTCCTAGCATTGCTCCCATCATTCCCCCCATTAGTCCAGATAGTATTCCGTCAATGACAGCAGGTAGACCAATAGGTATTCCTGCAAGAAACCCAACAACCACTCCAATTAATATAGAGTAAACTGTTGATTGAAACAAATCACCATGAAAAGCCACTCCTAGAATGGTTCCTATTAAAATCCCCACCGACATCCCTAATGACATAGAAATCAACATCCCGTTCATTTTTGTTAGCCATTTTCGGTGATACGTCACATATATTATGGTTGTTACAACTTGGGTGGTACACAACAAAAGTATAAAAAGTAAAGAAATTGACATTATTACAACTCCAATCATAGTATGTATTGTAAAGATGCACATTATTCCAGCCAAAAGCAGCACATTTTGTTCAAATTAGTCCAGATTTTTCACAAAGTATATATGTATAAAGCTCGTATTAAGTGTATAAATATACCCTGAATGGCTTGACATGGAGCCTCTGCGGCCATGCGTTTCAAGCCAAGAAGCCAACTGTCTAAAGACTTTGGCTTGCCAGGCAGGCTAGCATACCCGCCTCTCCATATCAAGCCGTGTCACGTACCTTATACAGATTATACATCTGAAATAATTTGAAATTCACAATCTGAAATAAAGTGGATATTTACATGTATGTCCACTTTTATTGTATTCACTGTTGGATTGCAATATGATATACCCCTATAGGGTAGAAGGATTAACCTTATGAAACAGTATATAGAAGGTTTGATTTAGTTAGCCAAGCCTAGTTCCTAATTAGCAGAACAAACACCATGATCAGTTTTAGGTCATTTTTAGATCGGGTAAATATTTCAGATGAAATATTATACTTTAAGTTAGATTAGCTTCCTATTATCCTGTTAAATTTAAAATCACAACTTCTAAATGTTCTCCATAAAATCTCGATAATTTTTAGGTATGATTTATTTAAGAAAGGAGATGTAATAAATGAAAAAATTATTAATAGGTATTTTAACCGGAGCCGTACTATTAGGAAGTGCTTCATTTGTTGTGGCCGAATCAAATGGAAGTGGAATCTTAAACTTTGAGGAGATGAAACCACATATTGAAGAAATGCATCCTAATTTATCACCAGAACAGCAGGAAGAAATGTTCAACAACTGTCATGGCGAAAATGGTATGATGCAAAACAATACTGAATTCCGTGATTAGATGCATGATTTATAGTTTAAAGAGGTGTTCCCGTATGGTTGGGATGATGAGTATGAAGGTTCATGGGTTACTGGGATGGATACTTAACCTTGCATCCATCGGTATTGTTGTGTATTATGCCACCAAATTAGCATTGAAAAATAATCATAAAAATTAATAATAACCTACAATCCCTTTTAAGTGGTAAATGTCCCCTTAGTTGGACGACAACTAATTGACCATTTAGATAACTCAACTTTCGCAGTCGAAAAACACTAGTAAACACTTGATATGACTGAAAGAATTCACAACATTATATCTAAAAATGAACAAAAAAACATCCCTTTTTGGTAAAATATAGT
>NZ_BMEV01000139.1 GCF_014637175.1 Compostibacillus humi
GGGATACAAAAAGGCTCATAAACTAATCTATTTCAGTCATGCATTGGATGTAAATTCATCAAAATTTAATAGACTAAATTGTAAAATAAAAATAAAAGAAGACGATTTATCTGTTGCAGCTGAAGTAAGGGAAAATATTATAACTACACATATCAATTGGCAAAATGAAGTGGATTACTTTATGAAAGATCATAATGCCCGTTGCTTTACTGCTTATGTTGGGAAATCGATTGTCGGAACGTTGGTCATTACAAATTCAGGGAAAATATATTTTTTATTTGTAAATGAAGAAGAAAGGCGAAAAGCAATTGCTAGCAGTCTTTTATCTCATTCGATAAATCAATTAAATTTGCAAAAACTAAAGATTAGTATGCCAGACAATATTGATATCGCTGAGTTTCTAAGAAAGATTGGATTTGAAAAAGAAACGGTTGAACAATACGAAATGTACAAATTCATCTAGAAAATAGGTTCAGTCAAGATATAAAAAGAATAGTCGAACGAGAGAAATAAGTTTATATTTTAAAAACACAGAAAGTGTCTAACTAAAAAATAGTTTTGCTAGTTAAAAAAAATTTGCTAATCCAACGCCAATTTCGTTAAAATAATCTTTTGATATTACTAGAATGAATTCAATAATATCTCGGGTTTTTCTCAATAAGAACCCGGGATTTTTTGTGTCTATTTTATACCTTTCAAGGTTAATAAATTCAAAACCTTAAAAATTAACAATCGAATTTTTAATATAATTTCGGGTTCATAAGCAAGGAGCCCGAGTTTCTCATGTTCGATGCTTTTATCATGACTAATAACTTTGGGGAAGATCAAAGATATCTTGATATTGGAATTATTGATACGGTGAAGGACTTATTTGTCAACTTGATTGGTGCTATTGTCTTCAGTATGCTTGGCTATCTATATGCTCGGCTATCTATATGCTCGGCATGACCAAAAAAATGTAGGTTTGTTCGGAATTTCATACCTAAGAAAGGGAAGATAGAGTGAGGTAACTTCATATTCCAGGAATGAGTACATTAATGAAAAGGAAAGGGCATTCAAACCCATCCATTTTCTTCACCTCATTGTAAGTTTAATAAAAGATATGTAATAAAACAATACAAATTGTTCATAAACTGTTGCAGAAATAAATATTTTTGTATATTATGTACTAAAAAGGTATAAAAAGTTCATAAATAAAGAGAAGAATAGAACATGAACTTATTTCACTGCTCTGGAGGATTTATATGCTAGGAAACCTGTCAGAAATTAAAACGGTAAAACTTAAACTTAATGACTTAAATGTCAATTGCTACACAGCTGGAGAGTCTGGTCCTCCTGTGATACTTTTACATGGGGCAGGTGTTGATTCAGCTAATATTTCTTGGAGTGAGGTATTAGGTCTTTTATCAAAAAAACATCGTGTATTCGCTCCTGATCTTCCTGGGTATGGAGAAAGTGATAAACCTAATGTAGAATATTCACTTTCCTTTTATAATGGACCCAAGATTTTAGACAGCAAGAAAGGATATGTTAAGGTAGGTTTATGAAACAAAAAAGGAAACGATATTCACCAGAATTTAAAGCACAAGTTGTATTGGAAATTCTTAAGGAAGAGAAGTCTTTAACTGAGCTGTCCTCTGAATATGGGATTCATGTTAATCAACTGCGGAAATGGAAAACACAATTTCTAGAACAAATGCCGCAACTGTTTCAAAAGCAGAACAAGGATCAAGAAAAGATGAAAGCTGATTATGAAGAACAAATTGAAAATCTATA
>NZ_BMEV01000140.1 GCF_014637175.1 Compostibacillus humi
GTGCCTATGTAAAATTCAAAAAATTTTAAGCACAAATCCACGAAAAGATTGATATCATAGGAAATACATTTTATTAAAAAGTGAATTTGTGCCTATTTACTGTCGAACTCGGGGTAAATTTTTGTTCATAAATAGTCCAAAGAATCTACTTAATTTCTGCAAATTTGTAGCGTAATCTAATAGAGAGTATCTTTAGATAAAAGAATGCCGTTATACTAAATTTCTATAAGGAGCGATACATTCATATGAGCTTGGAGGAAACGAAGAGGAAGAAGAAAAACAAAAGGAAAAATCGATTAATTTTTAGAACCTCTATATTAATTGTAATGGTTGGTGCAATTATATTTGCATTAGTATCCAATATACAAGCAGATAAAACCATTTATCAAGTAGGAGATGAAGCTCCCGACTTTGAGTTAAAACAAATCAATAAAAATAATGAATTAGAAACTATACGACTAAGTGATTTTAAAGGACAAGGTGTTATGCTAAACTTTTGGGGTACTTGGTGTAAACCATGTGAAGAAGAAATGCCTTACATGCAAGAACTTTATCCAGAATATAAAGAAAAAGGAATTGAAATTATCGCAGTTAGTTTAGATAGTACAGAATTGGTTGTTAATCGTTTTATAGATAAATATGATCTAACCTTTCCAATTCCCCATGATAAAACAGGAGAAGTCCGGGATTTATACAAAATTGGACCAATTCCAAGTTCCATATTCATTAATCCGAATGGGAAAATTCAGAGAGTTGTAAATGGAGCATTATCGTTAGAGAGTTTGGAGACTTATTTTAAAGAAATATTACCAAAACAATAGACCACTACTTTCTATATTAGGGGGATAAAATTTGAATGAAATAAACATATTTCTAGCTTTTGGTGCAGGATTCCTTTCTTTTATTTCACCGTGTGTATTACCACTGTATCCAGCATTTTTATCTTATATTACCGGGATGAGCGTAAGTGAGATAAATGAAGAAAATAAAAAAATAAATAAAAAAGCTCTTTTACACACCGTTCTTTTTCTACTAGGATTCTCAAGCATTTTTATTATGATAGGTTTTACCACCTCTTACATATCAGAATTCCTATTAACCTACCAAGACGCTATTAGACAAATTGGTGCTATATTAATCATTTTCTTTGGATTAGTGATTGTCGGAGTTTTTAATTTCAAATTTCTAATGAAGAATAAAAAAATTACATTCAAAAATCGCCCCGGAGGTTATGTTGGTTCTTTCATCATAGGAATGGCATTCTCTTTGGGATGGACTCCTTGTACCGGTCCAATACTAGCTATTGTGTTATCATTAGCTGCAACAAATCCTGATGTTGGTATGATTATGATGATTAGTTATGTTTTAGGCTTCTCTATTCCGTTTCTTTTATTGGCATTCTTTATTGGTAAATTAAAGTGGATTAGAAAACATAGCCTTAAATTAGTTAAAATAGGCGGATACGTTATGATCTTTATGGGTGTAGCACTGTTCTTTGACTGGATGACTAAATTAACTTCATTTTTGGCTGGTTGGTTTGGTTTTTATGGATTTTAAATATACTTTCCATAATTTCTCTGTATGTGTAAAATAGTTCTCGGTGATATTTCTACAAAATCCTAGCCAAAAAGGAAGAGGCACTCTATCATAAATGTATGCTTACTAGGGCAAATACACTTAGAAAGAGGCCTC
>NZ_BMEV01000141.1 GCF_014637175.1 Compostibacillus humi
GGTGTCACGGGCGAAGGGAACAAAAGAAGGCATGACAAATAAGCCCCTGACTTTTTCCATTTTAAACCATTGTCAAGTTCGGTTTGTCAAGAGTTCGCTTCGCCGATAGCTAATTTGTCGGGCTCTGCTAAACAAAAGCTAGGCCGATTGCTGTTCCACTAAAAATTGCTGGGACAAATCAATTAGCTTCGTCCATCTTTCAGGCATATTTGGCATTTTTTCAAGCTCTGGAATAATTACTGGAACCTTATTTTCTAGTGAAGTATGTGGTCTTAAAAAGTTGAAATAGGCCACGAAAAGCGTCACAAAAGAAACAGATCCTTCTTGTGATCCAAATCCAGTAGTTGCTCGGTAATTGCCTTTAAATGAACGATTGAGGCGTTCAATGATTTGTTTTAACGGGCGATACTCCGTCGAAACGGGGTCATCATTCGTTAAGCCAATCACCTTGTGTATATCAAAATGGATACCATGTTGAGCGAAATAATGCTGTGCCAGAATGTAAATGGGATTGCCATCAACGACAAACATTAAGTCTTCAGGTATCACTTTGAGTTTCTGAAAAACTTGATCCAAAGCCTTGATGGCGGACAATGTATCACGATTAGGTGAAACAGGATAAGACAAAATGATCTTCTTCACCGCATCAAAGAAAAAGAATAGATAGTGCCAACGTCCCTTTACTCGAATGTACGTCTCATCACCACAGAAACTATTCGATAACTGATAAGGATAGTTATCTACAAACGGTTTAGTGATAAGGGCAACGCTATTCATGTAATTCAAAATAGTTTGGTGAGAAATCTTCACCTGGTGAACATCGTACATCAAAGCAGCTGTTTTTCTAGCTGAAAGACCATAATTCACGTGGTACGTTAAGATAAGTCCCAACGTGTGTGGAGAAACATAAATGCGTGATAGATCAACTTTTGGCTTTTCAGGTGTTTCTTTAGATAAAGGCTTAAAATCAAAGTTGAATTCACGAAATATATACCTAACTTTAAATGCCTGTGGATCTTTCTTAAATCGCTCTTTTTCATCTTTAGACATTTGGTTTATCTTTCTTTGATAGAAAGAGCAATCGTTATTCTTACACTTAAAAACATAAAAATCTTTACGTTCTTTGATTTTTTCTAATGTTTTCTGACAGTGAGGACATTTGAATACAGCTTCTTTCAAAAAACGATTTTTCTGATTAAATAAACAACCACACACTTTACACTGATATTGACCTTTATCACCATTATTGGCATAAAGATACGAAGATGGTGCGGAGCACTTAGGACACGTTAAGTTTGTCGGTACTTGAACCACACTATTTTTACGACGAACAACAGGCTTTAGCTCCTTACCATGTTTCAATTGATAGTTAGAAAGAAGTTCTTTATAGTCGAGTTTTTCCAGGGTTTCTATAATGGGCATATCGTCGACTTCCATTTTTCGGTAAGGCTTATGAACAGGCTCATCAAATTGGGCTTTAGCCACTGACTTACCAAGTATAATCCCAAGAAGAGCAAAAATTATTTTCTCTTGGTACTTGATATATTCAAGTAAATAGGTTATAAATTGAGGGAACAACTTGTCACTTCCTTTTTAGGTATTTTTGGGTG
>NZ_BMEV01000142.1 GCF_014637175.1 Compostibacillus humi
CACACACCAATCCTAAAACAAAGGAAGTGACAAGTTGTTACCTCAATTATTAACCTATTTGCTTGAATATATCAAGTCCCAAGATCAAATTATCCGGACATTACTTACACTTCTGATTGGTAAAAACATGTTTGATAAGCCAACTGAAAAGCCTGTCAATAAGCCTTATCAAAAACTCCAGGTGGATGAGCTGCCAATCATTGAAACTCTACAAAAGCTTGATTATCAAATTCTTCTCAAAGAATATTTGGAGAAGAACGGGAAACCTCTCAAACCTGTTCAGAGACGCTCCAATTCAAAAGGTAAAGTACCTTCATCCATGAAATGTCCAAGGTGTGGTGCTCCGTCAGATTATCTTTATGCCAATAACGGAGGTAAAGGACAGTATCAATGCAAGGTGTGTGCGTGTCTGTTTAATAAAAAGAATCAATATGCCAAGGAGGCTGTACTAAAATGTCCACACTGTTCGAAAACACTCGAGAAGATCAAGGAAAGAAAAGATTTTCTCGTATTTAAGTGCAAAAACAATGACTGTCCGTATTACAAAAAGAAACTGCGAGGAATGTCTAAAAAAGAGAAAAAGCAGTTCGAAAAGGATCCTCAGTCTTTTAAAGTTCGATACATATTCCGTCAGTTTCAAATTGATTATCAGCCGTTAGCCAAACATTCACCTAAGAAGCCAAAAGTGGATTTGTCCAGGCTTCATGTGTCACCGCACACATTGGGGCTCATTTTAACCTACCATGTAAACTATGGCTTATCGGCTCGGAAAACAGCTGCACTGATGAAGGATGTTCATGGTGTACCCATCTCTCACCAGAGTATATTGAATTACGAAAACAGCGTAGCACTTCTGCTCAAACCTTATGTGGATCATTATCCTTACGAGCTTTCTGATCAATTCTGCGGAGACGAAACATACATTAAGGTGAATGGCCGTTGGCATTATCTTTTTTTCTTTTTTGATGCGGTAAAGAAAATTATTCTGTCCTACCCTGTTTCTCCAAATCGTGATACAGTATCAGCCATTCGCGCGATTGATGAGGTCTTATGGAAGATGAAAGAGATTCCTGAAGACCTCACCTTTGTCGTAGATGGCAATCCGATTTACCTTTTAGCACAACACTTTTTTGCCCAGCACGGTATTACGTTTGATGTGAAGCAGGTCATTGGACTAACCAACGAAGACCCGGTTTCAACGGAATACAGACCGCTAAAACAAATTATTGAAAGACTGAATCGAACATTTAAGGGTAATTACAGATCGACACACGGATTTGGATCCGATCACGGATCCGTTTCTTATGTGACTTTGTTTGTGGCTTATTTTAACTTCTTGCGGCCACATTCAGCCCTGGAAGGCAAAGTGCCTGTAGTCATTCCAGAACTAAAAGAACTGCCGAATATGCCTGCACGTTGGACAAAACTGATTGGTTTAGCTCAACAATGGCTAGTAGAGCAAACTGCCTAACTTTTTGTTTAGCAGAGCCCTTACCAGCATCGGCGAAGCGAACTCTTGACAAACCGAACCAGTCAATGGTTTAAAATGGGAATTGGCAAGGGCTTCTTTGGTGTGCCTTCTTTTTGTTCCCTTCGCCCTTGTTGGTT
>NZ_BMEV01000143.1 GCF_014637175.1 Compostibacillus humi
TATCGCTTTTATGAGTTGGTGGAAGAATCAGGAATCCCAGAATTTAAAAGAAATATTCAGACCTTAAAGAACTGGCAAACAGAAATATTAAACAGCTTTGTATATGGATATTCGAATGGGTTTTTAGAAGGGATTAATAACCACACGAAAGTCATGAAACGGAATGCGTTTGGATTTAGAAACTTTAGACGTTCCCGTGCACGAATATTACTATCGCACAAGTATAAAGAAATTGGAGTTCATGTGGGTTAGGAAGAGGCCACCAAGCGCGGTAGCCTAAACCCCAACATTTGACATAGAACCAAAAAAGAGAGGGGAAACTCCCATTTTTTATTTGCTCATGTCTGAAATATGGATAACCTCCTCAAAATTAGCTAGCTTTTCAACAATAGCCGCCTGATTTAACCCATTTCTTTTTTCAATATGAACGATTATCTGTTTTATATCTTTTTTCAATTTATGAATTTCTATATTCATTATCGTTGCTTTTGACTGTTCCACCACTTCAATAACATGATGGACAGGAAATGCACTTTTTACCTCCAGCTTCAAAAAATAGGAACTGCGATTTTTCGGTACAAGCTTTTCAATTTTATTTAGAAATTTTAGACTGACTAAAATAATTATCGTTGCGAGCATTGCCGCACCATACATACCCGACCCGACGACAAGTCCGATACCTGCCACCGTCCATATAGAAGCAGCCGTCGTCAATCCGCGAATCGTTCCTCCATATACCATAATCGTTCCCGCGCCGAGAAAACCAATGCCGCTAACGACATAGGAAGGAATTCTAGCCGGATCAAAGCGCACATTGTCATACCTCTCCATAAAAGGAATGAAACCAAATACGGATAACAGCATCATTAAACAAGCACCTACTCCAACGAGAATGTGCGTCCGAAAACCAGCAAATTGATTGTTCATTTCCCGTTCAAATCCGATAATTCCGGATAATATTAAAGCAATAACTAGCCTAAGGGCGATTACTGAAAAATGCTCCCCAAATATTTGATGGAGTATCTCATTCATTTCCTTCACTCCTTTCCTAATCAGTATGCGCTTTTATCCATGAAAGAAAATAAATCCTATAATATAACATTGTATAACCTGATATATGAATATTATACCACCCAAGAGGTGATTTCTTTTCTTTTAGACGCGGCAAATAATCTGAAACACAAAAAAAGTCTAAGATTTTAAATCTTAGACTTTTTCCTTTTTGCCTGGCAACGTCCTACTCTCGCAGGGGGAACCCCCAACTACTATCGGCGCTGGAGAGCTTAACTTCTGTGTTCGGTATGGGAACAGGTGTGACCTCTCCGCCATCGTCACCAGACAATCCTTTTATGAAGGACAAGTTATATTATATGCACTTTTTCATCAAAATGCAAGTCCTTTTTTTGCACCTTCAAAACTAAATAAGAGAATACAACGACTTGAAATTTAGTTAAGCCCTCGATCGATTAGTAT
>NZ_BMEV01000144.1 GCF_014637175.1 Compostibacillus humi
ATCAAACACATACATGGCTTCTTTGTCATCGACGAGAACTTCTAATTGATTTCGGTCGTGTTCTTTTGCTGGTGTGATGGCTGCTTTTTCCGGATAAACGGTGTTTTTATCCATGAATACAAGTCTTAAATGAAGTTTCACGCCAGCTTTTGTTTTGCGAAACGTTGCCCATTTGTAATTCGTTAAATTAAGAGGCAATGTGCTAGAATCAATGATCTTCAATGGCATGGAAGAATTCAGTCGCTTTTTGTGAAATCCCTGGATCTGATAGACGAGATCCAGAAACAAAGCTGCCAAAATCGCTGGGTCTACCTCATTGTTTTTACGCGAAAGCTGGGATGCACTAATCGATTCAAACCCGAGTGCCTTTTGCAGGTCATCATTAAGTAATGCATCACTCATTGCCTCCAGGCTTTCCGTTTCATGAAGCTGTGCGAAAAGTAAAAGTTTGATATATGCCTTTGTCGTTAGTTTCTTTGTGTAATAATCTTGTTTCAGATTTTCTGCTTGTTCATAAACTTTTTTAAAATGAATAGGTGCAATCCATTTACTAAATGATGATAATCGTGTATTCTTGTCCATAATGGGTTCCTTTATATTGGATTTGGACAGGAAGCCACCCGTCCTATTCAGTATAAAGGATTTTTTTATGGACAAACCACTAAATAATTGAACATTCTTAGTATTTTTTGTTTTTAGATTTAATTTATGCAATGCTAGTGATTGAAAATGAAATAATAAAAAGTGGTTATCAAATGCAGAATTTAAAGAATATCATTATTACTCACTATGACGACGATCATATTGGTTCGTTATATGATTTTAAAACAAAATATCCTTGGATAAAAATTATCGCTAGTGACATAGAGTCCAAATTCATTAGCGGTGAAAAAAAGGCGAGAGATTAGTTCAAGCTGAAGACTTGTTGGCTAAGTTATCAAAGGAAGAAAAAGAATTTGGCATATGGTTTATTCAACAATTAAAAAGCTTGAAGCCATGTATCAGTGGATATGAAAGTGTGGATGGCGACAAAATTCTTGATGGATAACGTACGATTATTGAAACTCCTGGACACACTTCCGGTCATATTTCCTTATATTTTCCTTCATTACATACTGTTATTACGGGTGATGCAGCGGTTAATGAAGAGAATAAAAAGGCTATTGCAAATCCACACTATTGTTTGGATATCGAAAAAGCTGAGCAGTCCTTGAAAAAAATCAAATCTCTTAATCCTAAAAATATCTATTATTATCATGGTGGAAAAATAATGT
>NZ_BMEV01000145.1 GCF_014637175.1 Compostibacillus humi
GGAGTTTTAAATATGGTGACAAGGAAAGAAAAAAGAGAACGTGAAAAAGATACAAATTATTTTTTCGAGCTGGAAAAAGTCAGAAAACACTTCTTTGAAAATTTAGATGATAAACTTAATGGAATAAATGATCCAAGGCATCAAAGCTATGTTACCTATAATAGTGATATCCTACTTATGATGACCATTTTAAAAAATGCCTTTGATTTAAAAAGTATGCGGAGTATGACAGATCAATTTAATAAAGACGAGTGTATCCATAATTTCCAAAAGATAGTGGGATGTAGTGAGCTGAAAGAGCTGCCACATTACGATACTATTAATGACTTTTTATCCAGGCTGGAACCAACAGAACTGGAAAAAATCCGAACGTACATGATCAAACAATTGCTTGCCAAAAGATGTTTTGATCGGTATCGGATAAACGGGAAGTATTGGGGGATCATCATTGATGGGACAGGGCTTTTTAGTTTTCAACAAAAGCATTGCGACCATTGCTTAAGACGGGAATATACCGATAAAGCAACTGGTGAGAAAAAAACTGTATACATGCATCATGTACTTGAAGCCAAACTGGTAGTAGGTGACATGGTCCTAAGTATAGCTTCCGAGTTTATTGAAAACGAATCGGAGGATGTATCTAAACAAGATTGTGAACTAAAAGCATTTTATCGGTTGGCCAAAAAAATAAAACAAGCATTTAAGAGATTACCCATATGCATCCTAGGAGATAGTCTTTATGCCTGCGAAGGCGTATTTACCCAATGCGATAAGTACGGGTGGAAGTACATGATGCGATTTAAAGAAGGTAGAATCAAAAGCGTTGCCAAAGAATTTCAAGATATTAAGGCGATGGAAAATCTATCAGAAGACATATGCTGGGTGAACGATATTGCGTATAATCAAAGAACATTGAACATACTTGAATATCACTTCGTTAAAAATCAGGAGAAAAAGACTTTTACATTTATCACAAATATCAAGGTAACGAATCGAAATGCACGTAAACTAATAAATGCGGGGCGAAGCCGTTGGAAGATTGAAAACCAGGGCTTTAATCGTCAAAAAAATATTCGGTATCACATTGAACATGCCAGTAGTCGCCATTATGTAGCGATGAAGAATCACTACCTTCTAACACAGATTGCGGATATTCTAATGCAGTTATTTGAAAATGGAAGCAAAGCTTTGAAGCATTTTAAGAAAACGGCAAAAGAAATATCCTCAATTCTGTTAGAAGCGATACGCACCAGCA
>NZ_BMEV01000146.1 GCF_014637175.1 Compostibacillus humi
CTAAAATCAAACGCTATTTTACAGCGAATGGCAGATGAATTACATCCAGCAACGGAGATATCAGATGTTTCCATGTCTGAATGTTATTATGAGGAAATCGAATACCAGGCAAAGTCATGGTCGAAAGCCAGAAAAGTCATCGTACAATCTGTTCGTCCTGCGGGTGAACTGTTTTTTACCCATTCCTTTTTTGTAACGAACTTAAAAGATGCATTCACTCCAGAAACTATCGTTCGTTCTTATCAAAAAAGAGGCACGATGGAGAATTATATTAAGGAAGCTAAAAACGGTTTTTATCTGGATAAAATGAACAGCCATTCTTTCCAGGTAAATGAAGTCAAAATGATGTTAAGTCTATTAGCGTACAACCTAACGAATTGGCTACGTACCCTTTGCTTTCCAAAAGGACGGAAAAGTATGCAAATCGAGACCATTCGTACAAGAATTATTAAAGTTGCGAGTAAATTAGTAAAATCAGGACGATCCATCTACTTTAAATTGTCCTCTAGTTTTGTGTACCAAAAATTCTTTTGGGAAGTACTTCAGCGAATTCAACGTCTTAAGCTAGAATAATTCAATTGAATAGCTGTTTTTTTAAAAGGATGAAAGACCAAGTGGGTAGTATGCCCAAAATCAGGATTTTACTGCCATTCACCTTTATCATTTATCATATTTATCGAAATTAACAGCTCTTACTTGTTTAGATAACAAAAAATCATTGGATTTGGTATCAATTAAATCTTCATTGGAAGTATGAATAATTCAGGTTATATCTTGACTGAACCTATTTTCTAGATGAATTTGTACATTTCGTACTGTTCAACCGTTTCTTTTTCAAATCCAATCTTTCTTAGAAACTCAGCGATATCAATATTGTCTGGCATACTAATCTTTAGTTTTTGCAAATTTAATTGATTTATCGAATGAGATAAAAGACTGCTAGCAATTGCTTTTCGCCTTTCTTCTTCATTTACAAATAAAAAATAAATTTTCCCTGAATTTGTAATGACCAACGTTCCGACAATCGATTTCCCAACATAAGCAGTAAAACAACGGGCATTATGATCTTTCATAAAGTAATCCACTTCATTTTGCCAATTGATATGTGTAGTTATAATATTTTCCCTTACTTCAGCTGCAGCAGATAAATCGTCTTCTTTTATTTTTATTTTACAATTTAGTCTATTAAATTTTGATGAATTTACATCCAATGCATGACTGAAATAGATTAGTTTATGAGCCTTTTTGTATCCC
>NZ_BMEV01000147.1 GCF_014637175.1 Compostibacillus humi
ACAGTTTCTTTTTACTCCTCTTCCTTTATTGGTAAAATTTATTTCACCAATAAAGGAAGAGGCCACCAAGCGCAAGCGCGGTAGCCTAAACCCCAACATTTGACATAGAACCTATTTTTTCTTTCTTGTTAGCTATATCTGCGGTTACATGGGTGTCTTTAAATGGAGATATTTTCTCACGCTTAATAAATAGTACTTTTAGTTGGTGGCCGTTGCCCATATCAATTACTGCAGTACTCGTAATCTACATGTGGATGTTATCGGCAATCAACGGTTATAAAGGATTAGAATTTATAAGCATGCTCGGTGTCCCGGCTGCGATTGTCCTTTCTTTTGTTGGAGTAATATCAGTAGGTAGGTCGGCAGATGGTTTTTCAGGAGTTTTTCAATATGTGCCTAGCGAACCGATTACTTTTACCACTGCAACAGCATCCATAGTAGGCGGTTGGGTATTCGGAGCAACTATTACTCCAGATGTGTGCCGGTTTGCAAAATCTAAATCTCATGTTGTTATTGCAGGGTTGGTGGCGTTTTTAATAGGATGTTTTAGCTTTCAATTTGCCGGAGCGTTGATTGCCATTAGCACCGGACAAGGAGATTTTACATTAGCAATGACTGCTTTGGGACTTGGATTGGTTGCTTTTTTTACCGCAGTTTTTTGCTTATGGACGACTCAAGATAATAATATTTATGGTGCAAGTTTAGCATTACAGAATGTAATTAAAGATACTAAGTATTATGGAAAAATTAAACATAAACATATCGCATTTACGATTGCAACTTTGGGGGCTGTGTTTGCAGCGGGAGGAATATTTAACATCATCATGCCAATCATACAATTCTTATCCCTGTTAATCCCACCTGTTCCAGGGGTCATTATGGCAGAGGAATGGTTCATTAAAAAACCAAAACACTCGTTTGTCGTCAATCATCGTGCAATTATCGCATGGTTGATAGGGGGCATATTAGGATTTATTTCCCTAAGAACTGGTTTTTTCGTTCCTCCGATAATTGGAATGTTTTCAGCTGGAATAGCTTACCTCCCTCTATATACTTCGTTTTTCTTCAAAATGCCCCTGTTTTCTTAGAATTGCTCAAACTTCGTTTTTTGAATGTATTTGTGGACAGAGCTTATGCAAAGAGTGCAGAATATTCAAACGGGGTTTAATCCATCCTAACAGCCAAATT
>NZ_BMEV01000148.1 GCF_014637175.1 Compostibacillus humi
TTCTATCAACTTACCGGTCGACAAGTTTAAGAAGGAGGGGGTATGAGCGCATCAAAATAGGGCTAACTAATTGTCGGAATTGTTTCCAAATCACAAACAATAATGATGAGACTATTTAATTAGACATTAAATAGTAAATTAAGAAAACAGAACCGAGTGGCTTATCTTTGATAAGACTCGGTTCTGTTAGAAATATTATTATAAAAGTTTATATCCATTTTCCTATTTGCTTTAAATGATTATATTTTGTGTTAAAAGGATTTGTGAGGAACCAGACTAAATTAACTGCATTGTTGTTATGCAAGTATTGTCCCCTTCAAATGTAGAAATCTCAGATTCAGCTGTTTTTCCATCATATTGAATCTTCACGTTATATGTTTTGTCACGTGGTAACCAAAAATCAATAAATCCATTTTTTAATGAAGTCATGGTTTCATCAACAACAACATTGCCTTCTTCGTCTTCAATATAAACATCAAATTCCTTTTCTACTAATTCTCCTTGGCAACCAGTTAAGCTATGATTAGTACAAGGGTGTGTTGTCTCAACAAATGGTGCGATGGAAACAAAGAACTCGTCTTCGGGAAGATTGTAGGTAGTCTCTTTATTATCAGTATCAGTTACAATAAGCTCGTCAGAAGTAATAGAAGCAGACACATCATCAGTATCCCCGATGCTGTATTCTTGGACCACTTTCTTGATATCTTGTGGTTCGTTTTCGTTTGATGTACTTTCACTTTCGCTACAAGCAGCAACTATTAAAATAAGTAATAATCCAATTACTGCCAATAATCCTTTTTTCATATTATTCGACTCCTCTTTCATCTAATTAGTTAAATGCTATTATCAATTACTATGTTAAACGATTTTCTACATTATAACAAAATCTATAAAACGTATTATAATACTCAAATGTGCATTATTTGTGCAAATGTAATAGAGAAATTGTTTGTGTCAAGCTTTTCTCGGTAACCTTCTCACACCAGTATTTCCGGCACTCTATTTTTGTACGCTTACTTAGGCTACCGCGCGATTACCATCGCTTGGTGCCTGGCGTTTTTTGTTCGGTTCTACAAACCAAGAACCAAAAAAACGCCAGGGTATTATCTAAAGCTCTTAGCTAGTTTGC
>NZ_BMEV01000149.1 GCF_014637175.1 Compostibacillus humi
TTGAGCGTATGTTTTATTCAGTCGCTAAAGAAAAGGCAGCTGAGCATGTAGAATGGATGGAAGAAATCCAGAGTGAAAAGCAAGGTATAACACTGAGTATGGATGAAATCGCTCTTCGCAAAGGACACAAGTATGAAACAGTTGTTTATGATGCTGATTTAGGCGCTGTTATAGGGATGCATCAGGATCGTGATTACCATTCTACTTTGGAGCTATTGACATCTATGGATTTCGATCCAAACAAAGTGAAGAACGTTGTCTTAGATATGTGGGATCCCTTTCATAAAGCTATCCATCAGGCTTTTCCTGATGCACAAATAATTGTAGATAAATATCATGTTGTCCAGAAAGTAGTTCAGGCTTTAGACCAAATTCGTAAGCAAATACCCGGATTAAAAAAGGCACGTTTTCACCTTTTAAGAAGCTATGAGAATCTACAAGAGAAAAACAAACCACGACTTGAAGAAATATTAGATACTCACGAAGAACTGCGGCACGGCTATTTCTTGAAAGAACTATTTAGAGATATTTATAAAGCAACAGATTACGAAAGCGCAAATAAACGATTGGCAGAATGGCTTCAACTGGCTTTGGAAAGTCCATTCAAGCCTTTTCATCAAGTAGCAAAGACAATTAAGAAATGGCGTGATCCAATTTTACAATACTTTAAAACACCGTATACCAATGGCAAAGCTGAAGGTACAAATCATAAAATCAAAAATATTAAACGAAGAGCTTATGGTTATAGAAACCCAGAAAGATTCAGGCTAAGAGTATTTTTAGAATGTACAGGACAGACTTATAAAGAAGCAGCTTCCTAGCCCCTCCTTCTTAAACATTTTGGTGGATCATAGTTGATAGAAATGAAGCCGTCAAGGAAAGCACTTGACCGCTTCATTTCTATCAACTTACCGGTCGACAAGTTTAAGAAGGAGGGGGTATGAGCGCATCAAAATAGGGCTAACTAATTGTCGGAATTGTTTCCAAATCACAAACAATGATGATGAGACATTAAAATAAACTGATGATGGTGTTTTATAATCTAGCGATTGATGAGGGCGATTGTAATTATAAAAATCAATGTAATCTCTTATATTTATTCTAGCCTCCCTTGGACTTTCAT
>NZ_BMEV01000150.1 GCF_014637175.1 Compostibacillus humi
TGGTGACGATGGCGGAGAGGTCACACCTGTTCCCATACCGAACACAGAAGTTAAGCTCTCCAGCGCCGATAGTAGTTGGGGGTTCCCCCTGCGAGAGTAGGACGTTGCCAGGCTGTCAGGAGGATTAGCTCAGCTGGGAGAGCACTTGCCTTACAAGCAAGGGGTCACAGGTTCGAACCCTGTATCCTCCACCATTACAAAGCTGTTAGACTAGTATGCCGGTCTAGCTCAATTGGTAGAGCAACTGACTTGTAATCAGTAGGTTGGGGGTTCAAGTCCTCTGGCCGGCACCACTTATGAGCCATTAGCTCAGTCGGTAGAGCATCTGACTTTTAATCAGAGGGTCGTAGGTTCGATTCCTACATGGCTCACCATTTTGCGGGTGTGGCGGAATTGGCAGACGCGCTAGACTTAGGATCTAGTGTCTTATGACGTGGGGGTTCGACTCCCTTCACCCGCACCATTGTTTTTGCGGAAGTAGTTCAGGGGTAGAACACCACCTTGCCAAGGTGGGGGTCGCGGGTTCGAATCCCGTCTTCCGCTCCAAGAAAGCCGGGGTGGCGGAATAGGCAGACGCACAGGACTTAAAATCCTGCGGTAGGTAACTACCGTACCGGTTCGACTCCGGTCCTCGGCACCATATGCGCCCGTAGCTCAATTGGATAGAGCGTTTGACTACGGATCAAAAGGTTAGGGGTTCGACTCCTCTCGGGCGCGTATTGCGGGAAGTAGCTCAGCTTGGTAGAGCACTTGGTTTGGGACCAAGGGGTCGCAGGTTCGAATCCTGTCTTCCCGACCATTTATATAGAAGGGGCCTTAGCTCAGCTGGGAGAGCGCCTGCTTTGCACGCAGGAGGTCAGCGGTTCGATCCCGCTAGGCTCCACCATATAAAATTATTAGGTTGCAGATTTTCTGCAGTTTGTGATTTGCTCTTTGAAAACTGAACAAAACAACCTGTGCAGAGGGAAGAAGCAACGCTTCAATCCCCTGAAATAAAACGCTAAGATAAATGAACGTTGTTCATTTAAACAAACT
>NZ_BMEV01000152.1 GCF_014637175.1 Compostibacillus humi
TTTGATTTTAAACCTTTATCCAAAGAAACACCTGAAAAGCCAAAGGTAGATATTTCACGAATTTATGTTTCCCCACATACTTTAGGGCTTATTTTGACTTACCACGTTAACTATGGGCTTTCAGCCCGTAAAACAGCGGCTTTGATGTACGATGTACACCAGATTAAAATTTCTCATCAAACCATTTTAAATTATATGAATAGTGTTGCCCTTATTACTAAACCTTTTGTAGATAACTATCCTTACGAATTATCAAACAGTTTCTGTGGTGATGAGACATATATTCGTGTGAAAGGTCGTTGGCATTATTTATTCTTTTTCTTTGATGCGGTTAAAAAGATTATATTGTCTTACCCTGTTTCGCCAAACCGTGATACATTATCTGCAATAAAGGCTTTAGATCAAGTACTCCAGAAGTTCAAAGAAATACCTGAAAACCTAACGTTTGTCGTTGATGGAAATCCTATTTACATTTTGGCACAGCATTATTTTGCTCAACACGATATTCATTTTGATATTCACAAGGTGATTGGTTTAACGAATGATGATCCGGTTTCAACAGAATATCGCCCCTTGAAACAAATCATTGAACGACTTAATCGTTCATTTAAAGGCAATTATCGGGCTACAACAGGTTTTGGATCACAAGAAGGTTCAGTATCCTATGTGACGCTTTTTGTGGCTTATTTTAACTTCTTACGTCCACATGCCTCACTGGAAAATAAGGTACCTGTTGTTATTCCAGAATTAGAAAAAATGCCGAATATGCCTGAAAGATGGACAAAATTAATTGATTTGTCTCAGCAATACTTGGTGGAGCAGAAATCAGCCTAGCTTTTGTTTAGCTGAGCCCGACAAATTAGCCATCGGCGAAGCGAACTCTTGACAAACCGAACTGGACAATGGTTTAAAATGGAAAAAGTCAGGGGCTTATTTGTCATGCCTTCTTTTGTTCCCTTCGCCCGTGACACC
>NZ_BMEV01000153.1 GCF_014637175.1 Compostibacillus humi
TCTTTGTGTAATAATCTTGTTTCAGATTTTCTGCTTGTTCATAAACTTTTTTAAAATGAATAGGTGCAATCCATTTACTAAATGATGATAATCGTGTATTCTTGTCCATAATGAGTTCCTTTATATTGGATTTGGACAGGAAGCCACCCGTCCTATTCAGTATAAAGGATTTTTTTATGGACAAACTACTAAATAATTGAACATTCTTAGTATTTTTTGTTTTTAGATTTAATTTATGCAATGCTAGTGATCTTATTATTTAACGAAAGATGAACTATCAAGCTTGATTGAGAAATTATTCGCTGAAGTCCCATCTGGGAGCTCGATTGTTTTCGACTATGCCGATGAAAAACTTTTTGAGGAGAATGGATTTTCTAATAGAGTAGAAAACATGGTGAAAATGGCTGCGTAGGTGGAGAGCCAATGAAATCGTGTTTTCCATACTCTGAAATCAAGGGAATATTAGAAAAATCTGGTTTGCTCATCTATGAACATTTATCCCCTTCAAAAATTCAAAATCTATACTTTGAAAACCGAAAAGATTACCTATCGGCCTTTGAGACAATTCACTATGTTCATGCGGTGAAAAAATAAAAAGAAATTATAAGTATGAGGGAATACCTTTATGAATAAGATTCTGAAAATTAAACAAAGGTCTTCTTGATCTATTCAAACTAAATATACGGTTAACAAATTTACCATGATAGAAGTTCAATGAATAATGTGGCTTTGGATAGGAGAGAGAAAATGTTTACCATATCAGACTTTCAAAATTTAATCGAACAACAGTTATTCCACGTTTGTGTCAAGCTTTTCTCGGTAACCTTCTCACACTAGTATTTCCGGCACTCTATTTTTGTACGCTTACTTAGGCTACCGCGCGATTACCATCGCTTGGTGGCCTGTTATTT
>NZ_BMEV01000154.1 GCF_014637175.1 Compostibacillus humi
TAGAAAATGAGGTAAATTATTAAATAGCTCATCAACTATAGATTGGACCTTTCCTTCTGAAAGAATTGGTTCATTGGAAAGAGTAGATTTCAACAAATCCAAAACCAGCATAAGAGCTTGCGCAAAACGGATGTCCTCCATTTCATCGCAGCACAAATAGAAGAGCTGTCCAATCGTTTTTGGATCCTCTTCTTCCCGTGAACTTAAAGCAAGCATGATATAGCGTGCGAAAACAATCGTGGTATGGGCTACCATCGCATCGTAACTGCGGGATTGGAATTCTTTTGCTAAACGTAGGTGGGATTTGGTCACTTTGAAAAAGCACTCGATATCCCAACGTTTCCCATAAAGTCGAACAACTTCTTCGTCTGGAAGCTCAATATTAGTTGATAGAAGGGCTAACCAGTTTTTTGATCGGTTTCGGTCACGCACAAAAACTATCCGAGCTTGTATATCCTTACCTTTGTCATCCGGTCCTAGACTTACAACAATGGAAGCAAGAATCTTAGCACGTCCACGTTTTTTTCGAACTTTCTTATATAGTTGATTCAGAGTATACTCCTTACCTTGATACGTGTAATATACGCGGTGCATACTTTTGAGCATACAAATAACATGAAGGGGATATTCAGAAACAACACGTTTTATCACCTTGGGAAACGCAAACCAACTATCAAAAAGCAATGTTGTAGCACAAAGTTGTAAAGGATTTACTTCATCTAAAAGATCGAACATTGCTTCCGTGGACTTTTTCAGTGCCTCCTTGCGTCGCTTATAACCGACTGTACGCTTGTCAATGTCTGAATTGATTTCTTGAAAACGATTTTTCTTTTTCGCGGAACTAAGCAATGAAAAAGCTAGTGGAATAAAAGTATTCCCATCTG
>NZ_BMEV01000155.1 GCF_014637175.1 Compostibacillus humi
GCTGCTTGTCCTTGACCTTGTGCCTTTTCTTAGTTCTTGCTGGTTGGGTTCAGGGACCCGGCCAGCGAGAACTTAGAAAAGATCGGTCGTGGTACGCTAGGTGTGCGGATAAAGTCCCCACATAGGGCTTTATTTTTCCCATCCGACAACCTACACACCACCACGACCGCAAACAAGGTCAAGGATGGCGGATTGGTGCTAGAGCTTAATCTTCCAGTGCTTCAAACATGTGTATCAATTCTGATTTGGCTTTTTCAAAGCCTCGATGACAACGCATGCCAAACTTGTGATTATAGTCTAAAAACCGTGTCACAAGAAAACGTTCTAAGGATTCTTCATTTGGAAATTGTTCTTTGCGTTTGACATATCGTTTGATTTCTTTGTTAAAGGCTTCAATTAAGTTTGTCGAGTAGATACTGCGACGTATGGAAGCTGGAAAATCATAAAACGTTAAGATCTGTTCGTTGTTCATCACAGATTCAATGACACGTGGATAAGGCTTTTCCCATTTGCTTTGCATTTGTTCTAAGGCTTCTATAGCTTCTTCACGGTTTTTCGCTTGGTAAACGGCTTTAAAATCATCGAGAATGGCTGCACGATCTTTTACACGTACTTTACTGGAAATGTTTCGAGCGACATGTACACAACACACTTGATGCTTCGCCTTTGGATAGACACGGTGAATGCTATCTGTCATCCCTGGCAATCCATCGGAAATGAAAAGGAGGACGTTTTCTACTCCTCTTTCATGTAGGGAGTGGATGAGTTCTTCCCATACGTGAGAAGACTCTGTTGGTGCAATGGTAAAGTCTAAAACTTCTTTGTTTCCTTCTTCCGTAATAC
>NZ_BMEV01000156.1 GCF_014637175.1 Compostibacillus humi
GGTGTAACGACTTGGGCACTGTCTCAACGAGAGACCCGGTGAAATTATACTATGCGTGAAGATGCGCATTACCCGCGACAGGACGGAAAGACCCCGTGGAGCTTTACTGTAGCCTGATATTGAATGTCTGTGCAGCTTGTACAGGATAGGTGGGAGCCTTGGAAGCAGGAGCGCCAGCTTCTGTGGAGGCACCGGTGGGATACCACCCTGGCTGTATGGACCTTCTAACCCAGGGCCGTGATCCGGTCCGGAGACAGTGTCAGGCGGGCAGTTTGACTGGGGCGGTCGCCTCCCAAAAGGTAACGGAGGCGCCCAAAGGTTCCCTCAGAATGGTTGGAAATCATTCGCAGAGTGTAAAGGCAGAAGGGAGCTTGACTGCGAGACCTACAAGTCGAGCAGGGACGAAAGTCGGGCTTAGTGATCCGGTGGTTCCGCATGGAAGGGCCATCGCTCAACGGATAAAAGCTACCCCGGGGATAACAGGCTTATCTCCCCCAAGAGTTCACATCGACGGGGAGGTTTGGCACCTCGATGTCGGCTCATCGCATCCTGGGGCTGTAGTCGGTCCCAAGGGTTGGGCTGTTCGCCCATTAAAGCGGTACGCGAGCTGGGTTCAGAACGTCGTGAGACAGTTCGGTCCCTATCCGTCGTGGGCGCAGGAAGTTTGAGAGGAGCTGTCCTTAGTACGAGAGGACCGGGATGGACACACCGCTGGTGTACCAGTTGTTCCGCCAGGAGCATAGCTGGGTAGCTACGTGTGGAAAGGATAAGTGCTGAAAGCATCTAAGCATGAAGCCTCCCTCAAGATGAGACTTCCCATCACGTTAAGTGAGTA
>NZ_BMEV01000157.1 GCF_014637175.1 Compostibacillus humi
AAGAGAGGCTTACCTGAAGGACAGCCATCGAAGTGCAAGAAAACAGCGCGAGGTCAAAAAGGTCGTTCGAATGTCGACTTATTTACACGAACCGAATCGTCCTTCCATCGGTGCGAAACAAGATTCGATCGTCGTGTACGCAGCTCATTCATCCGCCATTGGCAAACTAGCTAAGAGCTTTAGATAATACCCTGGCGTTTTTTTGGTTCTTGGTTTGTAGAACCGAACAAAAAACGCCAGGCACCAAGCGATGGTAATCGCGCGGTAGCCTAAGTAAGCGTACAAAAATAGAGTGCCGGAAATACTGGTGTGAGAAGGTTACCGAGAAAAGCTTGACACAAACAGGTAAATGTTGATATTTGATACTTATCCAAAATGTTGATATAATTAACATAAGAACAGATGTTCTAGCGGTTGTAAAGGTGAGCAAAGCGTTTAGCAACTTGTTAAAGTATATCGACAAATTACCACACACAAAAAAAGAACAAGTTTATCACCTGAATTATTCATAGAAAACTTTTGATTACTTTTGAATGCTTATTTATCAAGCGTTTCATCTGACTTGATCATGCATCAAATAAATAAAAAAAGAATCCATTTCTGTTAAAGTTAAATCACGACAAAATAACCACAGAAAGGATTCTTATAATGGCTACTTTACCGGAAATAACTCTAGATTTCAATCGTCAAATTAAATTGTCCAGCTGTGAAGAGTAAATTTTATTAAATCTCTTCCAATCAATAAAAAAGGTTGAGTCATTTACAGAATATTCAATAAATTATTTTCACCCAATTTTTGCTAAAAAGCCAAGCC
>NZ_BMEV01000158.1 GCF_014637175.1 Compostibacillus humi
CTACCGCTGTGGCTCTGTGTTTAACCTAGAGATAGAAGTTTTATCAACTAAAATAAGCAGGCTAACTTTTCTACCGGAAATAGGGTTATTTACACAAAATTATTGACACACCCCGAAGAGTATGCTGATATTTTAAATGAAAATGAGTTAAAAAAATACCGTAAAAAAGGATCAGAAGAAAATTACAAAGGGATATACTTCAACAGCAAAAAAGTCTGGAGAATTCTTAGAAATCCATCTTATACTGGTTATATGGTTAAGAATAGAAGAAAAAGAATTACTAAGAAAAGAAGATCAGATAATCCAGTTGAGGAATGGTATTGGAGTAAGAATTTTAGAGAAGGAAAGGAACCTGATTTCACTCCAATTGTTCCGTTTGAAACATGGGAGAAAGTTCAACAAAAACTACAGGAAAGAAAGCCTAAACAAAAGCACTATGACCCTCAAAGAGAAAATAGTCCCTATTTACTTTCCAGTATGTTGAAATGTAATGAATGTGGTAGAGCTATGAATGGCACATACACATTGGGAAAAGTAAAAAAAGATGGGACACGTTCTAAGTTTTATTATTACAAATGTGATGTAGCAATAAAAAGTAAAGGTCAAAACTGTAGTAATAAGAAATTGGTGCGTTGTGAAAAGGTTGATAATATAGTTCTTGACATATTTGGTAATCAGCGCTGAAGAGTAAAAATTCTTCGTGATAATTTTCTACAAAGTATACCCCAAAATATACGAAATATGGGATAATATGGTTATATTAAACAGCTAAATTAGTATATTTTGGG
>NZ_BMEV01000159.1 GCF_014637175.1 Compostibacillus humi
ATTTGTGTTGGTAAAAATAAACTTTTTCCACACAGAAATATAAATTCAAGTTTCTTCGATTAAAAAATACGAATGGATTGAAGGTATAACAAAGAAAATCGGTAAACTTAAATCAAATTACTATTGACATTTAGCTAAAAGTATGTTATAGTTAAATTGGTGTATTATGTTTATTAATTAAATCGTAAATTTGATTATACCATTCACTTTTGATAAAAGCAATACTAAAAAACAAAAAGCCACCGTATGTTTTGAACTGCGCCCTGTCAAGTAGACAGTGAAAAAACAAAAAATCTATGCGACAGCCTGGTGCCGATATTCTAACGGTGCTAGGCTGTTTAGTTTCTCTTGGTATCGTTCTTTGTTATAAAATGTTATATATTTATCAATATCTTCCTTTAGTTCCTCAAACGACTTATACTGCTTTAGGTTGTAACATTCACATTTAAAATGACCGAAAAAGCTCTCAATCGGAGCATTGTCAATACAGTTACCGACTCGAGACATACTACGCGTCATGCCAGCTTCTGTAGTAATATAACGATACTCCTTTGATGTATACTGCGAACCGCGATCGCTATGAATCAATGGAGTGGCGTCAGGATTTGCTTGTATAGCCGCTTTGATGGTATCCATAACTAGAGGGTTGTCATTATAGCGTCCAACCCGGTAAGCAATGATGGAGCCGTCATAAAGGTCCTTAATGGCACTTAAATAAGCTTTACTGCCAAAGCCATAATGGATGTGCGTAATATCCGTTACCCACTTCTCATTCGGCTTC
>NZ_BMEV01000160.1 GCF_014637175.1 Compostibacillus humi
AAACACGTTTGCCATTCGTATCCCAGCCTTCGTAAAGAATGGCATGGCTTACCTCATGACTTTTCTTCTTTTCTGTCCCCCGTACAAAGACGCCATCAGCTTCAGCGTAGAGGTAGTCTACTTTCTTTCCCTCTGGCAATTCAGCCGAATCTTCTAACTCGGTGACCATCTCCTCGTCCGCCTTGGCCTGTGCTTCTCCGACTTTCCTCACAATCGATCCAACCGTTGTATGGCTAATGTCCACAGCTGTCCATTCCTTCAGTATATGAGCCGTTTCTCGATACGTACTTTCTGCAGCCATTTCCGCAACTTTAACTTCTACAAATGGGCTTCTACGTTGATATTTCTTAAAACCAATCCATTCATCAAAAGGGTAGTGGGCATGTCCTTCTAAATCATACATCAGCGTGTGTGTAAATCTCACTGCACCAAAAGTAAATTGGATTTCTCTTTCATCATTTCTTTCCACAGTCCAACCCTCTGATTGTTTTTCATTTACAATCACAGTGTTCATTTTGGTGAATATGTCCCCCAACATTGACGCAAATACGTCATACATCAGAATACGAACGCTTTCCTCAAAATCAATTAAATTGCAGCGCTGAAGAGTAAAAATTCTTCGTGATAATTTTCTACAAAGTATACCCCAAAATATACGAAATATGGGATAATATGGTTATATTAAACAGCTAAATTAGTATATTTTGGG
>NZ_BMEV01000161.1 GCF_014637175.1 Compostibacillus humi
AGGTGGGACCAATGATTGGGGTGAAGTCGTAACAAGGTAGCCGTATCGGAAGGTGCGGCTGGATCACCTCCTTTCTAAGGAAGATAAAAGGCGTAAGCGCCCGTTTAGCGACGCACGAACTGGACGAAGCCGCAGGAGATAAAGGAAACACGATGAACGAAGTGAATCGATGTTGACTTATCGCACGGAGGCTACGGAAGTTGCGCTAGTCGCTGGGCGCTGGAGCTGGATTATATACGGAACATTTTGATACCTCCGGTATCGAAATGACAATAGCCAGGTTGTTTTGTTCAGTTTTGAGAGAACATTTCTCTTATAAAAAGATAAAGATGGGCCTGTAGCTCAGCCGGTTAGAGCGCACGCCTGATAAGCGTGAGGTCGGTGGTTCGAGTCCACTCAGGCCCACCATCTAATCAAATATTTAACATTACGGGGCCTTAGCTCAGCTGGGAGAGCGCCTGCTTTGCACGCAGGAGGTCAGCGGTTCGATCCCGCTAGGCTCCATTTTGCACCTTGAAAACTAAATAAGAGAAACAACGACATCATATAGAAGGCTGACGCGACTGATTTAGCGACGTACGCACTGGAGCTTTCCGCAGCAGAGATAAAGGAAACACGGCGACTTATGGGAGCCGATGTTGACTTATCGAGCGGAGGAAGCGAAGTGGCGCTAGTCGCTAG
>NZ_BMEV01000162.1 GCF_014637175.1 Compostibacillus humi
GGCTTTTCGTAGTAACGATGAAATAAAGGCAAATGCGGCATGATCAACTTAGTCTGCATTCAAATATATCAAGGGTTTAGAGCAATTTTAAGCGTGCGAAAGTTGAGTTATAAAATAAGTAAATAGTTCTTTACATTATAGGTGGTGAAAAAATGCCTGTTAAGAACAACATACGGAAAATCAGAAAAGAAAGAGGAATAAAGCAAATTCAAATGGCAGAAGATCTACAGGTGACGCGACAAACCCTTACTGCGATTGAAAACAATAAATACAATCCCAGTTTGGAACTCGCTTTAAAAATTGTGGAATACTTTAAACTTCCCATCGACGAAATTTTTATATTAGAGGAGGAGAAATAATGAGTAGAAAAAAGTTACAAAAATGGAATTTGGCTTTTGTGGCGATTTGTGGGATGGTCGGGGTAATATTTACTCTCATGATTATTTACATCTCGGAAGATTATTTTGATTTAAGTATTCTACTCGGAGCATTAACTGCAATGGTTATTTTAATAATTATCAATGTATTTAAAGTCAACCTAAAAAGAGTTTAAGTTTACCGATTTTCTTTGTTATACCTTCAATCCATTCGTATTTTTTAATCGAAGAAACTTGAATTTATATTTCTGTGTGGAAAAAGTTTATTTTTACCAACACAAATA
>NZ_BMEV01000163.1 GCF_014637175.1 Compostibacillus humi
GTGCATTCCTCGCTTCTTCATCCGATATGTAATGTGACGCTGGTTCGATTCCATTGCTCCTAAGCTTCTCGCATTTTCTGGCGGGTTATCGACGCACTCTCTCCAGTCTATGACATGCTCTTTTAAAGCTTTTCGTATTTCGGCCTTATATTCACTTTTCGCAGCTCCAAGTGCGCGATTTAGCCCTTGAAACACATGGTAAGCGTCGAGTTGATTGATCACTGGATATTCCGATTGCGAGAAGGCTTCCTGGAACTTTTCAGCTGTGTATCCGGCACCACCGTCGCTGTTGGTTACCACTTGCGTCTTTTCCAAAGAATAATGATGGGCAGTTAGTGCTTGAACTTCATTCCAAAAATTCACCGTCGGTCGGGTTGTCATAATCGCGATTGGGTTACGCAAAGAAACACGTTTGCCATTCGTATCCCAGCCTTCGTAAAGAATGGCATGGCTTACCTCATGACTTTTCTTCTTTTCTGTCCCCCGTACAAAGACGCCATCAGCTTCAGCGTAGAGGCAGTCTACTTTCTTTCCCTCTGGCAATTCAGCCGAATCTTCTAACTCGGTGACCATCTCCTTGTCCGCCTTGGCCTGTGCTTCTCCGACTTTCCTCACAATCGATCCAACCGTT
>NZ_BMEV01000164.1 GCF_014637175.1 Compostibacillus humi
TCCCTAGTGACCGATAGTGAACCAGTACCGTGAGGGAAAGGTGAAAAGCACCCCGGGAGGGGAGTGAAATAGTACCTGAAACCGTGTGCCTACAAGTAGTCGGAGCACGTTTATGTGTGACGGCGTACCTTTTGTAGAATGGACCGGCGAGTTACGATCGTATGCAAGGTTAAGTGGAAGACACGGAGCCGCAGCGAAAGCGAGTCTGAACAGGGCGAATGAGTATGCGGTCGTAGACCCGAAACCGTGTGATCTACCCATGTCCAGGGTGAAGGTCAGGTAACACTGACTGGAGGCCCGAACCCACGTATGTTGAAAAATGCGGGGATGAGGTGTGGGTAGGGGTGAAATGCCAATCGAACACGGAGATAGCTGGTTCTCTCCGAAATAGCTTTAGGGCTAGCCTCAAGGAGCGAAGCTCGGTGTCCTTAGGGACACCGCGGAAAGAGTACTGGAGGTAGAGCACTGATTGGACTAGGGGCCCTCATCGGGTTACCAAATTCAGTCAAACTCCGAATGCCAGCTACTTATCCTTGGGAGTCAGACTATGGGTGATAAGATTCATAGTCGAAAGGGAAACAGCCCAGACCACCAGCTAAGGTCCCCAAGTA
>NZ_BMEV01000165.1 GCF_014637175.1 Compostibacillus humi
TTTGATGGTATCACTGGCGATTTCCTTAAAGCGAAGCTACGACCAGGAAATGTTTATACTTCCAATGGTGTCGTTGATTTTGTAAAACCACTTATTGAACACTACAATGAAAATTTTCCAGAAACCACACCGTTTTTACGTGGAGATAGTGGATTTGCTGTCCCGGCTTTGTATGACTTATGTGAAGATGAGTCTGTCTATTACGTGATTCGTCTAAAATCAAACGCTATTTTACAGCGAATGGCAGATGAATTACATCCAGCAACGGAGATATCAGATGTTTCCATGTCTGAATGCTATTATGAGGAAATCGAATACCAGGCAAAATCATGGTCGAAGTCAAGAAAAGTCATCGTACAATCTGTTCGTCCTGCGGGTGAACTGTTTTTTACCCATTCCTTTTTTGTAACGAATTTAAAAGATGCATTCACTCCAGAAACTATCGTTCGTTCTTATCAAAAAAGAGGGACGATGGAGAACTATATCAAGGAAGCTTATCTGGATAAAATGAACAGCCATTCTTTCCAGGTAAATGAAGTCAAAATGATGTTAAGTCTATTAGCGTACAACCTAACGAATTGGCTACGTACCCTTTGCTTTCCAAAAGG
>NZ_BMEV01000166.1 GCF_014637175.1 Compostibacillus humi
ATTTGTGTTGGTAAAAATAAACTTTTTCCACACAGAAATATAAATTCAAGTTTCTTCGATTAAAAAATACGAATGGATTGAAGGTATAACAAAGAAAATCGGTAAACTTAAAAATATTACTAGTTGATTTTTATTTTTACCTATGCTATATTTAATTCTGTTGTCGCAAGACAATATGTTAAAAAGAAAAACAAAAAAACATATTGACAAGCTACGAAAAGCATGGTAAATTATAATTCGTCGCTTGAAAAAACGACAAAAATTGATGTTCTTTGAAAACTGAACAAAACAACCTGTGCAGAGGGAAGAAGCAATGCTTCAATCCCCTGAAATGAAACGCTAAGATAAATGAACGTTGTTCATTTAAACAAACTTTTTTGGAGAGTTTGATCTTGGCTCAGGACGAACGCTGGCGGCGTGCCTAATACATGCAAGTCGAGCGAGTGAAACTAACGGATTCCTTCGGGATGACGTTAGTGGATCTAGCGGCGGACGGGTGAGTAACACGTGGGCAACCTGCCTGTAAGACCGGGATAACTTGCGGAAACGTGAGCTAATACCGGATAATGATTTCTGCCGCATGACAGGAATCTGAA
>NZ_BMEV01000167.1 GCF_014637175.1 Compostibacillus humi
TCTTCAAGAGCTCAAAGTCTTTGGTTTTGATGCAATGTCGAACGTATTGGTATAACTCATAGGACGCTTTTAATTCAGAATCTAAATCAATGAGATAGTGGAGAATCTCCACCTCACACATATGCTTTTTAAAGCAACGATGATATGTATAGTTCTTATAATCAAGTTTTGTTTGATCTTTCAGAAGGAGCTTCCAGTATTTTTTTAATTTATTGTAATTCTTTTTATCCCGATTCATGACGTTGATGCGCGTTTTGTTTAAAGCTCTGCTAAATAGTTGGAGGATATGGAATTTGTCGAGTACGATTTCCGCTTTAGGGAAAACTTCGTGGATTAAGGAAATATAAGGGCTGTACATATCGATGACAATCGTTTTTACCGCATCTCTCGCCTTCTTGGAATACCGTAAGAAATACTCTTTAAGGACATGTAATCTCCGGTCCTCCACGATATCCACAATCTCCCCCGTTTCAGAGTCGCAGAAAATAAAGGACATCGCTCCAGCTGCGGATTTCACTGATTTAAACTCGTCAAAACACAGGTGCTTAGGAAGATAGTGATAATTCGGCTGATAGTAGCTATAAAAGCTG
>NZ_BMEV01000168.1 GCF_014637175.1 Compostibacillus humi
CACAAAAGACCTGCGGAACCATTTGGTAGAAAATTGGACAACCATCCTTACCCAAATAAGGTCGGGTACCTATCAACCAAAACCAGTCCGTCGAGTCGAAATCCCGAAACCAAACGGTGGAATTAGGAAGTTAGGTATCCCTACGGTAACAGACCGTTTCATCCAACAAGCCATCGCCCAACAATTAACGTTGGTATTTGACCCAGCATTCTCGGAGTTCAGTTACGGATTCCGTCCGAACAGGAGGGCACTTACCGCGGTCAAACAGGCTAGAGCTTATATAAAAGAAGGATATCGCTGGGTAGTAGATATGGATTTGGAGAAATTCTTCGATAAAGTAAATCATGACCGATTAATGGCAAAACTTGCGAGTAAAATTAAAGACAAAGCACTCCTTCGCCTTATCCGACGCTTTCTACAAGCTGGTGTACTGGAAAATGGGCTGGTTCGTCCAATTACAGAGGGAGCACCACAAGGTGGCCCATTAAGTCCGTTACTTTCCAACATTGTATT
>NZ_BMEV01000169.1 GCF_014637175.1 Compostibacillus humi
ACCACAACCATAACCAAAGAAAGGGATGTTTTCTGTGGCTTCTATTTTACCAAATTCTCAACAAAAAAACGAGACTGATTCATATATTTCACGGTTTTTCAAAGAAAATAAACTAGGTACATTGTTAAATAAGGCAAATATTAAAAAGGAAGATGGAATTTCCCCTTTGTTACTTTTTCAGTTTATTTTCTCTCTCGTTTTACATGGCAAGAACCTATATCGGACGCTTGATTCCAACCGCATACAGGATGCACCCAAAAAAGATACTGTCTATCGCTTACTCAATAATCCAACATACAATTGGAGAAAATTCCTTACTCTGTTGAGCAAAAATGTGATTGTAACCAAATTGTTGCATTTAGTCTCAAATGACCGGGAGCGTGTCCTTATTTTTGATGACTCTTTATACAGCCGCGCACGTAGTAAGGCTGTCGAGCTTTTGTCACTTGTGCATGATCATACGACTGGCCAGTTTATCAGGGGGTTTCGTATGCTAACTCTTGGGTGGTC